>JAHFFP010000008.1:7434-32459 GCA_023247895.1 Candidatus Omnitrophota bacterium | reverse complement strand
ATTTATTTCAACAGTCTTATCGGATAAACTGCGCGGTAGATTTGGGTATTTTCTTATTATTTGGGTAGCATCTTTAGGTTGAACTTTGTAGATATTACTTATCACAATTCTAAGATTAGCGCACCATAACTCCGAACGTAATAATTCTGAAAAAATTATAATTGGCTGTGGCCGCATAGCCCTAAGATCTTGAACAAACTGTTCACATTGCGCATGATATTCAAGACCCTCTACCAATGCCTTAACTATAAAAGAAGTATCAAAACTTATAATAGGGAATCTTTCTTCTTGCAAAATCGACGTGAGTTCTTTAAGGTGGATAATCTGAGGAATTTTGGGAGACATGCCTATCTACAGAGTAAATCTTCCGTAGAAAAAGGATGAAGAGATTTTATAACTCCGCAAATTTTATCAACAGGTTTTGCTTTATCGATGTTATTCTTGTAAAGATCCACACCGCTTTTTTTAGCCCGTTCAACTATCTCTTGGATTTTAATTTCAACCTGTCTCTTAGTCATTGCTTCTCTCCGGATTCTTGACACTAAAAGTATACCATTTTTATGTACCTAGTGCAAGGTTACTTCTTTTATGTTAGAAAAACGTTTTATAGATAAATTTAACTGCGATTGATATTATAGCTGGAATGGTTGGCTTTTGATACAGTCTTGGCACTTCTCATCCGGAATGCCTTATATTATAGTATATAAAAGCATTGTCAAGTATTTTCTTTGCTTTATTCTTGCCAATAAATCTTAATTATTCACAACAATATTCACATAGGCAACCCTAACTTATTATCTTATAAGCGGTTAACCATATATTAGCTTTAGCTACCACTGAGCTACCTCGGCATCAAAAACTTTCGCTATAACCTGTCAAAATTATTGCATTAAATTATAGCATATTTTATCACCTTCACAAGAAAATTCTTCTACTCTGCTATCTCTATTGCCGAGGGATGATGCACGATGATTTCAAAGCTATCTTTATATTCCTTAACCTTACCGGTAATCCTCACCGTCTTGCCTTTATAGCTTTTAAGCGAAATTCCTTGCGCCATAAAGGAAGAAAAACCTTCCTTAAACACCACTACCTTAAACTTACTCTGCCCAAAGTTTAAAATGGTAACCTTTGGCGACTGACGCACCGAAGTAACTTTACCCTCCACAGTTACAATTCTATCTAGGTATTGCTTTGCCTCTTTGGCGGCGATAACCATTATCTGGGCCCAAAGGCCGCGGTTATTTTTGCGCGCCTCTTCCTGCTTTTTTACCAACATATCCACATATCTGATATTCGGAGGAAAAGTATAAAGCAGCGCGTAACCTTCTTCAACCAGCTTAACATTCACGAAGGTATCCTCTATGAAGCAATACGCAAGCAGGCGGTTGTATTTATCCTTCTTCTGTACGTCAAACTCCAGGCGCACAGGCTTACCCTCAACGAGCTTACGGTTAAACTCTTTTGCCTCCTCAGCATAAATATCAGGCGCGTATACCCATTTATCTCCTTCACGTTTTCTTGTTTCCGGCGTATCGATACCGATATAACGCACAGCCTGGCCATTATCCAACTCAATGGTATCGCCGTCAATCACATATCTAACCCTGTATTCTTTGCCTGCGGACAGAATATTCCCAGAACAACCAGAAGCCAAAACAATCAGGATTAAAATAAGGCTCAGTTTCTTAAAGAAATTCATAGCCATATGATAACAGGGCAGATATTGCTTAGCAATACTTTTCCCTAATCGCCTTACATTTCTCTTGACCTTAGAAAACAGCGGATTATAATTAAAGATAACGATTATGGAGAAAAAAATTCTTATTATCAAAAACATTACCCGTGAAGGCCCAGGGGTCATCGAACACCTTTTAAGAGAACAAGATATACCTTACACTATTGTTGACCTTGATAAAGGACAAGCCTTTCCTTCTCCCAAAGGCTATGCTGCCCTCATAGTGCTTGGCGGCCCTGACAGCGCTAATGACACTACCGAAAAGATGAAAATAGAACTCAAAAGAATCAAAGAGGCGTTTTCCTTGAATCTGCCTTATATAGGAATCTGTTTAGGATTACAAACGTTAGTAAAAGCTGCAGGAGGAAAAGTAGTAAAAAACCCGACCAAAGAAATCGGATTTCGAGGGCCTGATGGCACACAGTTCACTGTAAGCCTCACCGATGATGGAAAAAAAGATGAGCTCTTTAATGAGCTTAGCGATAATTTCAGGGTCTTTCAGCTTCACGGAGAAACGGTTGAGCTTACCAAAAATATGAAACTCTTAGCGCAAGGTAAATTCTGCCAGAATCAAGTTGTTAAGGTAGGCTCAAATGCCTATGGTATTCAGTGCCACTTTGAATTAACTCCCGAAATGTTCAACCGCTGGCTTGAAGAAGACGCGGACTTGAGGCAATTAAAAAAAGCAGAGTTACAAAAAGAATTCCTCGCCTTTAAAAATGAATACACCGAAACCGGCCGAACATTATTCAAGAATTTCCTCAAAATCGCCGGGTTCTAATCCAACACTTTATCAATAAAATCAGCAATCTCCTTTACGATTTCTTCCTTCCTCTTTTGTAACGGCTCACTTACGCCTTCGCCAAGAGAAGTATCTTGAACCTGAATGCCTGCCACATAAATCTTTGATTTCAATTCAAACCTTTTATAGAGTTCAAAAAGGCTTTTTAAATCAAATTCATGGGTTGAGGTAGGCGCACTTCTAAGCGTATAGAAGATGTCTTTTAATTCAAATATCTTTAATTCTGCGGCCTTCAAGCCGGCGTCTATACCATCAATAAGCAAGATAATATCATATTCCTGCATCCGATGGACTAAATCAAAGCTGGCGATACCAAAATTAAGGTAATCAACTCCTTCTTGCTTAAAAAGAGTAAGGAGAGATTCCAGGATAAGTATCCCTATCCCATCGTCTCTCCTTAAGGTGTTGCCTAACCCAACAACAGCTACCTTTTTAAGCAAGCTATTTTCCCTCTACACAAACTTCACATCCAACAAATGTGTCGAACAGGATATGCAGGGGTCATAGGAACGCGCAAGCATCTCCAAATCCAGGGTAATCTCTTCTTGTGTCTTTTTTCCCAATAGTTCCGGCACAAGCTTACGCATATCTTCCTCTAAGTTACCCATATTCTGATTAGTCGGAATTACACAGTTAGCATGGGTAATATGCCCAGTTTCGTCTATTGTATACTCGTGAAATAAAGAACCCCTCGGCACCTCTACGCAGGCGATTCCCGTATTCGGCTTATACTTTATTTTTCCTATCTCGCTTCTTTTAGGCCAGCTTGCGGTAATTACTTTCTTCTCCTCAATACCGTCTTTTACCAGTTTCTCCATTATGGCAATTGATTCCTCAAGGCAATGCACCCACTCTACCAATTGAGCCACGGTATTCAGATAGGGATTATGGCAGGGCGCTTTTAATCCAAGTTCAGAAGCTACGTTCTTAGCTTTCTTATGGAGCTTATCGGAATTATTATTAAACCGTGATAACGCGCCCACCGCATAGGGCTTATTATTAATGGTTGCTATCTTTGCCCGGGAATACTCCACTACTGTCTCGGTAAAAAGCTGCTTGTAGTATTTGACTTTGGTGTGAGACTTTCCATTTACCACTAAATCCCCTTCATACATCGCATATTCTTCATTGCTTGTCAATGACATATACTGGGTCGGCCTCTGGAATTCCGGGAATTTAAGCCTTTTGAATATTTTTACTGTCTCATCGGTATCTTTTCGGGCATCAAGCATCATTTTGTATAATTTCTCTAGGCCCTCTTTTGAAGGCACCTGTGTCAGGCCCCCAATAACATAGCTAATAGGATGAATATGCCTGCCTGCCAGGACCTCACCCGCATAATCGCTCATCCTCTTCATCCGCAGCGCCATCTCCACCACTGGTTTATCGGTCTTAATCAAAGGCATAATGCTCTTTACCCCCAAGAGGTCGGGGGCAACCAAGATATACATGTGCAGGATATGGCTGTCCATCATCTCCGAGTATAAAAGGAGTTTTCGTAAAGTAACCGTTTGATCAGAGGGCTTTATCCCTAAGGCGTCTTCACCCGCCTTGACACTGGCTAAGCTATGGCCGCAGGCGCAGATGCCGCAGATACGGCTGGTCAAATGCTGTGCCTCCCAGATAGGCCTGCCTACGAGCATTGACTCAAAGAAGCGCGGCGACTCAATCACCTGAAATTCGCACTTCGTGAGCTTCCCGTCTTTGACATCAACCACGATATTTCCGTGGCCTTCCACGCGGGTAAGGTAATGAACGTCAACCTTTACGTCTTTTGCGTTTATCGCGCTATTGCTTGAACTCTTTATCATATTTTTCTCCCATCGCATCATTATACAAGGTAAATTGCTGCAGAATATCTTCTAATTTCAGCCCATATTTTTGTAAAATATCTTTTTGCCCAGCAGCTGCGGGATTATCCACTAAGCCGCGGCAGCCATAGCATTTATTTCCGTAATTAATGCACCAAGAATTACACCCAGCCCTGGTAACAGGGCCTAAACATTCCTGATCTTTTTCATAGCGGCAGACATTTTCATTCATTTTGCACTCAACGCAGACCGCGTAATTCGGCACTACATAGGGCTTGCCCATAAGCGCGCACTTTACCACGCTGATAACCTCCGGGATATACACCGGGCAGCCATTGATAAAATAATCTACCTTAACCACCTCATGCACGGCAAAAGTACGAATGGTATTGACGCTATCGGCTTTATCGCCGTAGACGCGCTGCTTTGCCACTTCCAAGGGCGTACGGTTCTTAATTCCGTTTACGCCGCCAATAGTGGCACAAGCACCAAGAGAAATAATAACCTTGGCCTTTTCTCTGATGCGCTTAATCCGTTTTACATCGTTATCAGTGGTAATACTTCCCTCGATAAAGGCTATATTATAATCTTCACCCGCTTCCGACATAATCTCCCTGAAATTAACAATATCAACCAACTCAGTTAATTGCAATAAGGCCTCTCCCATATTGGCAAACTGCAGCTGGCAGCCTTCACAATCCGTAAAATCAAAAAATGCAAGTTTAGGTTTACCCTGCTTTTTCATGGCATTCTCCTTTAAAATCCTTTATCTGGCTGTAGTCAAACACCGGCCCTGACTGGCAGACATACACTCCTTCAATCTGGCAATGGCCGCACTTACCTAAGCCGCAGCGCATCCTGCGCTCAAGGGAGAGAATAATCTGATGGTCAGGGATATGTTTCTTAAGCAGCTCGGCGATTACAAACTTATACATTATAGGAGGCCCTACCACTACCCCGTAGGTCCTTGCAGGATTTAAGTCAACGCCGGGAATTAAGCTGGTAATTAACCCAACATTGCCTTTCCAATCAGGATCCGCCCTGTCCACGGTACAGTTAAATTTTATCTCAGCCCGCCGTTGCCATTCTTTAGTCTCATTTCCAAACAAAAGGTCTTTAGGGGTTTTACATCCTAAAAGTATCTGGATATTGCCAAAGTCATTGCGGTTATACATAATATAACGGATTAAAGAACGTAGCGGCACAATGCCTAAACCGCCTGCTACAATAACTATGTCATAACCAAACATATTGTCAATGGGAAAGCCCTTGCCAAACGGGCCGCGGATGCCGACAACATCCCCCTCATCTAGCTGATGCAACTTATCCGTAAAAGTTCCTACATTTCTTACCGTCAAATCAAGATATCCTTTATCGGTAGGAGATGAACATATTGAAATAGGGGCTTCTCCATAGCCAAACATTGAAACCATCACAAACTGTCCGGGCTGGTGGGTGAGATTGATATTATCCTCAAGTTCAAAACGAAAGAATTTCTCTTTATCGGTAAACATCCTCATCTCAACTATCTTTGCCTTCATAGGCCGGTAAGGCGAAGTTTTCATTTTTTCTAAAAGTATTTCTCTGTCAATCATAGGGAAAGCCTCCTCTTCACACCCTTTTTAAGGAACAATAGAATTTTCTTTGGCAGCATTTTCTTTTAAGAGTGAATTCACGGTCTCAATAAGGCTAATACCTGCCATACACGTGCGCGTACACCTGCCACAGCCGGTACAGAAATAACGGTTGAATTTATCTACCGGGTATTTAAATTTCCGGTAATATCTATGGCGCTGCCTTAAATCCCTCCCTTTTCGAAAATCTTCTCCTCCTGAGACCTTGGCAAAATCATCCATCTGGCAGGAATTCCAGATACGGTAGCGTAACCCTTCATTGAGCGACAAATCCATATCGTCAAGCACATCAAAACAGTAGCAGGTAGGGCATACAGCCGTGCAATTGCCGCAGGCCACACAACGGTTTCCCACATCCTCCCAGACCTTAGAGTGGAAGTTTTCATCAAACGCCTCATATACTTCCCTTAATGGCGCCTTCAATTCTTCTTTGAATATTTTCTTTTTTTCCTCACGCACGCGCTCTAAATGAGCTATATCCTTCTCACTTGCTTCCTTAATATAAGCAACACCTTTAACCAGCCTTTCTCCTTTTTCAGAATTTATGTGCAGGATATATCTTTCGCCGATATCCACCATCATCAAATCATACCCGCCCCGCGGCACATGGTTTGCCATAGAGGTGCAATTCGCCTTATCGTCGCAGTATTTTAGGCACTCAATACCTATAATCGTCATCTTTTCTTTACGGTTTAAATAATTGGGGTCTTCCGGGCCATCCCTAAACACCACATCCATACATTGAATACCCGCGATATCACAGGTGTGTACCGCAAAAAGAATAAACTCTTCAAATTCGCTAATAGCCTTTGCAGTCTTAAAAGGCTGGATACTAAAGCGCAATAATTTTTCTTTCTGAGGGAAATAATACTTTTTGGGAGGCAGTATCGTAGGGATATACTCAAGGCACACATCGTTTACGTCCTTGACCGGCCTAAAAACAAAAAGGTTTTCTTTTTTCTTAGGGGCGTAGAGCTTTGCCTTCTTTTTCAAATGCTCAAGCCATTTTGTTAAGTCATCTTTTTTGATAACCGCGTATTTCACCTTTCCCTCCCCCTCTCCTTATCCTTACACAAACTCTATGTTCGTAATTTCCAGTTCCGGCCCGTAAGGAATTCTCTTAATTTCTATGCCTAACGATTGCCATTTCGTGCCTCTCGCGCCTTCTGCAAAATGCTCCATAAAATGCTCTTTGCTGATACCTCCAAACTCTGAAAGCGAAACATGCACTTTCCTAATACGCCTTTCTGAGGCCTTTTCTTCTTCTTCAAGGTAACGAAATATAGTTTCTATGATGTGCGTCTCGTGCATTTCTTTTTGCTATTTGTGAAATTAATCACAAGTCTATTGAAAAAAATATAGCTCTTCGCTATGTTATTAAGTATAACCTATTTTTAAATTTTGTCAAGGGCTGTTTTTCCTTTAGGATTCCTGCGGGATAAATGCTTCTTCCAATTTCTTACGTGTAGCATCATCTACTTCTATAAACTCAATCCCTAAAATCCAATGTTTCTTATGCGGCAAGGTAAATGTATCGTTTATCCAACGCACCTTTCCCTTTATCTCAACCGGAGCATCTTTATTAGGAACATAAATAAAAAGATTAAGGACTGTATTTAAGGCTATTTCTTCGTTTACAATAATGGAAACTCCGCCTAAGGATATATTTCTCGGGAAACATAATAACTTGGCATCCGTGCCTGGCAGGGCATATTCCACAACAACAATGCTCTCACGGGGAAATTGGCGCCTTTCTTTTCCCGTATATCCGGTTTCATTTGGCTGCATGGAATTATGCTATACCTTTCCATTACTTATGTCAAGCGAATTAAGCCGCTATAGAGCCAGCATCGCGTCAATGGCTTTCTTCGCCTTTCGCCGGATCTCATCCGACACCCGAACCTCATCCTTCATCTCTTCAAGCGACCATAAGACTTTCTCTAAATTGGTGCGCTTCATATTCGGGCATACCGCAAGTTCCGATGCGGGATAAAACTTTTTTCCGGGATTATCCTTTTGCAGGCGGTACACAAGGCCAACTTCTGTGGCAATAATAAACTCTTTCGTATCAGATTTTCTCACATAATCACAGGTCTTTCCTGTAGAGAGGGTTTCATCCGCAAGAGCAACGACCTCAGAAGTACACTCAGGATGAGCAATGACCTTTGCGTGCGGATGCAGCCTTATCGAGCGCACAATGTCCTCAGGTAGAATTTTTACATGGGTAGGGCAGTACCCATCCCAGGCAATGAGCCTGCGGCCGGTCCTCTTAGAGGCAAAATCCGCCAGATATTTATCCGGGACAAAGATTATCTCTTCGGCATCTTTAAGGCTTAATACTACATTCACTGCATTGGATGAAGTGCAGCAAATATCTATCTCTGCCTTCACTTCAGCCGAGGTATTCACATACCCTACCACTACCGCTTTAGGGTGCCTGCGCTTTAATTCGCGTAAGTCCTCGGCAGTAATCATATTCGCTAAAGGGCATCCGGCAGACTTATCCGGCATAAGCACGGTTTTGTCCGGAGAGAGGATAGAAGCCGTTTCCGCCATAAAATACACCCCGCAAAACACAATTACCTTGGCGTCGGATTTTGCCGCCATACGGCTTAATTCAAGTGAATCCCCCCGATAATCCGCGATATCCTGGACCTCAGGCATCTGATAATTATGGGCTAAGATTACGGCCTTTCTTTCCTTCTTTAATTCCTGAATTCTTTCAGCTAATTTCTGTATGTGTAAGTCCGGTTTCAATAATTCCTCCTCCTACAACACTCTCACTCCTATATAACACTGCGGATTGCCCAGGAGTAACCGCAAATTGGGGCTTGGAAAAGATAATTTTCAGCCTATTCTTTCCTAAAGGGCTCACGCGCGACAAAACTTCCTGATGATTATAGCGTATCTTCACTCTTAACGCAACCTCTCTTTCTATCGGTTCTGCAATAAAACTTAACTCTTTAGCAAGCAAACCGTAAGAAAAAGCATCTTCTTTGTTCCCCACCACAATCGTATTATTCTTGGCATTAATCTTAAGTATATACACAGGGTACCCCATCGCAATCCCTAAGCCTTCTCTCTGTCCTATAGTATAGAAAGGGATTCCTTTATGCTCTCCCACAACCTTGCCATTCATATCCAGAATTAGCCCTGGCTTTATATTCGTGTAAATTCCTGCAGGCGTGCCTTTGATTCGCGCCAATTCTCGTTTAAGAAAACCACGATAATCTTCATCCGGAACAAAACATATCTCCTGGCTACCCGGCTTATCCTTTATTGATAGATTTAATTCCGAAGCAAGCTGCCTTACTTCAAATTTTGTATAGTTACCAAGAGGAAAAAGGGTATGGGCAAGCTGTTTTTGTGTAAGCCGAAAAAGAAAATAAGACTGATCCTTATACTTGTCTTTTGCCTTCTTAAGCAAATATTTTTGCCCGTGGACTATTTTCGCATAATGCCCTGTTGCCAAATACTCTGCGCCTAAACTTTTTGCTCTTTCCAAAAGCTGCTCGAATTTTAAATACTGGTTACAACGAATACAGGGATTAGGGGTCCTCCCAGAAAGATATTCCGTTATGAAATCTTTAATTACCTTCTCCTGTAGCACCTTATCAAAGTTTAACACATAGTGCTTGATGCCTAAGGTGTGGGCAACCCTGCGCGCATCTTCGATACCCTCAATTCCACAGCAGCTTGGCCTCTTTTTGTTTGCTTCCTTTAAGCCAAAGCACATAGTAATTCCAATAACCTCAAAGCCTTTCCTTTGTAAGATCCCTGCGGCTACCGAAGAATCTACTCCTCCTGACATCGCTACTACCACACGTTTTTTCATATGCAATCTCTGGTGGCTATCAAGTTTACTCCCAAGCCTAAGAAATTACCGACAATAGTCTCTCCTATTTTTAATGGTTTCTCTATTCTCATTTGCCTTATTTCTTCCATCGCTTCAAAGATTTTTATTTTGGGGATAGGCTTATCTGTCCTGACCGGAACCAGCCTTAAAGGCAGCCCTTTTGCCAGCACTGTTGCGGTCAATATTCTGGTAGGGTTTTCAATTTCGGCATAGGCATAGATTTCGCCTTTCGGGCATTGCTTACCTTCAACCTTAACTACACGGCAATTTTCAATATCTACGCGCAAAGCACATCCTTTTGGACACTCGATACAGGTGATATTTTTTATCATTGTAAAGAATTTATATATTCTGCTGCCTGACGGCCTGCGGTAATACTATCGCTTGTCACCGTATCCACCAGGTCATAAATCTTGAAGGCATTACCGCAGGCTAATAATCCCGGGACAGAGGTATGATTAAGCTCTTTTGCAAGAGGCGTATTTGTCTTTTTATCCATTTCAACCCCTGCCATTTCAATAAGTTCATTCTCAGGGATAAGCCCCACGGAAATTAAAAGCGTATCGCATGAAACCTGAAACTTTGAATCCTGAATTTCATTGCCGCTTTCATCAAGGCGCACCACGTCAATCTTTTCTACGCGGTCTTGACCATAAATCCGCGAAACTTTATGGCTTAAGTAAAAGGGTATCTCAAAATCCTCAAGGCATTGTACGACGTTACGTATAAGCCCTCGGCTTTGCCTTTGGACCTCAATAACTGCCTTTACCTTGGCTCCTTCCAAAATAAAGCGCCGCGCCATAATCAAGCCGATATCGCCTGAGCCGACTATTACCACTTCTTTGCCCGGCAAGAGCCCTTCGATATTGATGAGCTTCTGGGCAAGGCCGGCGGAAAATATCCCCGCCGGCCGTGACCCCGGAACATGAATCATCTCCCGGGTCCTTTCCCGGGCCCCGGTTGCCATAATCAGGGACTTGGCATTGACTCTTTCCAGTTTTCCCGGTTTGATGAAAGTGAGGATTTTATCCTTGGTTAAATTAACCGCGAATGACCTCAAACTGATTTCTATCTCTTTTATGCTCTTTATTCTCCGGATAAACCTATCCGCGTATTCCGTGCCGGTTAGGATCTCCTTAAAATAATTAATTCCAAACCCGGTATGGATACACTGGTTTAATATCCCGCCTAAATACTGGTCCCTCTCCAGAAGCAAAATATCCCTGATGCCGTTCTCATAAGCCGAGACCGCCGCGGCCATCCCCGCCGGCCCGCCACCAACTATGACTAAGTCTCTTTCTATCAAAGGATTACTTTCTGTTTATAGTTGGTAGTGTATAGTTTATGTTTTTGCTATAAACCCTACACTATCAACTATAAACCGTTCCTTTCACAATCTCCGACCCCTTACCTCTCTTAGTTATCTCCGTCAAGGGCTTTCCTGTCTGCTCGCTTACTATCTTCATCAGGCGCGTGGTACAGAAACTTCCGTGGCACCTGCCTGCCTGGGCGCGAGTCCTGAATTTTATCCCGTCAAGTGTTGTTGCCCCGGATAAAATCGCATCTTTAATCTCTTTTGCCGAAACTAACTCACACCTGCACACGATATCCCCGTAATCTGCATCTTGCTCAATAAGCTTTTTTGTTTCTGAGAACGGAATACTAAAAAGATGTAGTGGCTTCTTTCGCTCTGAATAAAAGGCATCTTTCTTTATTAATGCTAACCCCTTATTTTTTAAAATATCGCAAACCATAAGGGCAATTGCCGGGCTTGCGGTTAAACCCGGAGACTGAATCCCGGCAACGTTAATAAATCCAGGCACATCATCTTCGTAGCGGATAATAAAATCTTCTCCCGCTGGCCGAAGGCCGTCCTTGAGGGCAACCGGGCGTAGGCCGGCAAAATAGGCAATCACGTCACTTTCATTTATAAAAGGAACAAGTTTTCTTGCTAAATCAAAAATCTTTCTACAGCCTTCCTCGGTCGTGGATACGTCTTCCTTATCTTCAACATCTTCTGCAGTCGGCCCTACCATAGGATTGCCGTCAGCAGTTTTTATGATCAAAACTCCCTTGGATATCTTTGAGGGCAACGGAAAAATCAAATGATTAGTTACATTCTCCCTCTTTTTATCTAAGATAAATTCCTCACCCTTTCGCGGCCGGATACGAAAATCACTAATACCCGCCATTTTCGATACCTCATCCGCAAATAATCCCGTGGCATTAATTATATATTTTGCCTTGAATATACCTTTTGGCGTATGCACCTCAAAATAATCGTCATTTCTTATAATATTTTCCGCTTTGGTGTTGGTATACATTTCAACACCGTTCTTAAGCGCGTTTTCGCAAAGAGCGTATACCAGCCGATAGGGGCTGATAATGCCTGCGGTCGGCGCATACAGCGCGGCAATTGCCTGCGAATTTAGATTTGGCTCATTCACGCGCAGCCAGTTTTTATCTACAAGCTTTACCTTTGGCACGCCTAAAATTTCTGCCTCTCTTTTTAATTCCTGAAGGCGGCTTATTTCCTCCTCGTTAAAGGCAACGATGAGCTCTCCTATTTCTTTAAAATCAAGCCCTAACTCTTGTGAAACTTTACGAATGAGGAGGTTGCCCTGAACGCACAATTTTCCTTTTAAGGAATGCGCGGGGTTTTGCGTGCCCGGATGGATTATACCGCTATTAGACTTAGAAACCCCAAAAGCAGGCTCCTCTTCCTTTTCCAATATAGCAATACTCAGCTTATAACGGGAAAGTTCCCGGGCTATTGCAGCACCCACGACTCCCGCGCCAATAATTACCACATCATATGATTTCATAAGAAACCTTCATATCGGCAAGGTAGAGGCATAATTCAGGACAACGTCCTTTCTACCGCCTTAAGCCATCCTTTATAAAGAGTTGCGCTTTGTTTCTTAGCCATCTTTGGATAAAATGTTTTTTCTCTTTTCCAGCATTTCTTGATTTCATCCGTATCCTTCCAATATCCTACCGCTAAGCCGGCTAAGTAAGCCGCTCCTAAAGAAGTAGTTTCAAAGACTTTTGGCCTAATGACATTTATCCCTAAAATATCCGCCTGAAACTGGCAAAGGAAATTATTTGCCACAGCGCCCCCATCAACCCGCAAATCTTTAATGGTGAGCCTTGAATCCTTACGTATTGCATCTAAGACATCTTTAGTTTGATAGCACATTGCCTCTAGGCAAGCGCGCACCAGATGCTCTCTTGTCGTGCCACGAGTAAGCCCAAAAATTGCTCCTCGGGCATCCGGATTCCAATAAGGCGCGCCTAGTCCCACCAAAGCCGGGACAAAATACACACCGGCATTATCCTCTACAGAAAGCGCCATTATCTGTGAATCAGAAGCGTTTTTAATAATCTTTAGGCCATCCCTTATCCATTGAACTGCGGCGCCGGCAATAAATATTGCTCCCTCAAGGACATATACCGGCTCTCCTTTAGGCCCACAGCCTAAAGTAGTAATCAGGCCGTAGCGTGAACTAATACGTTTTCTTCCGGTATTACACAAAACAAAACAGCCTGTCCCGTACGTATTTTTGATAGTTCCCGGCTCAAAACATGCCTGGCCAAATAACGCTGCCTGCTGATCCCCGGCAATTCCGGTAATAGAAATGCCCGCGGATAACTTCCCAATTTTTACAGTTTTGCCAAATACGCCGGAAGAATTCTCAACCTGCGGCAATATTACTTTTGGAATATTAAATTTTCTCAATATATCTTCATCCCATTGCAGCGAATCAATGTTAAAGAGCATGGTGCGCGAGGCATTCGTGTAGTCTGTAGCGTGAACCTTGCCACCGGTAAGCTTCCATAACACCCATGCATCAGTCGTGCCAAAAAGAAGCTTTCCCTTTTTTGCCTTAGACAAAGCCCCGGGGATGTTCTTTAAAAGCCATTCTATTTTAGTGGCAGAAAAATAGGCGTCAATAGGAAGCCCTGTCCTTTTCCTGAAGAATTCTGTTTCACCTTTGAGCCCCTTAAGCTTATTGCAACGCCCGGCAGTCCTGCGGCACTGCCAGACAATGGCATTGTGTATCGGCGTACCTGTATCCTTATCCCAGATAATTGTGGTCTCGCGCTGATTGGTAATGCCTATTGCCTCGATAGAATGCGCGGAGACTTTTTTCAACACATTTTGGATAGCGCCATTTACACTCTGCCATATCTCCTTGGGATTATGCTCCACCCATCCGGGCTTAGGGAAATATTGCTTAAACTCCTGATAGGAGCTTGCTATCACTTTGCCCTTTTTATCGTACACCACTGCCCTGCTTCCGGTAGTGCCCTGGTCTATTGCTAAGATATGCTTCACTCAACCCTCCTTACTCTGTAACAACAGTGAATGGTTGTGAAAAACGGAGGCTCAGTATATATTCCCAAATATCATCTTATAATAGTCAGATATTGACCGCAAAGATTGAGAAACTGCCTTGTATAGAAAATAGCTTGCCACAATGATGATCAGGCTTATTACAACCTTGGCTATCTTATTCAAACGCGGATGAAGCCAAAGTAACGGCAGCATAAGAGGGCCAACGCAAAAGAAAGAAATAACCAAAAGAGAAGTCTTAAAATACCATGGTTCTTTTGGTTTTTTCTCTAAGAACTCACCGCAATGCTTGCATTTAATCGCGTCATCCTGTATTTCTTCTGCGCAATAAGGGCATTTTTTCATAATTCACCTCGCTATCTTTTTTTCAACCCACTTTAAAATATCTTCGAAAACCTTTTCTCTTCCCACATCAATGGAAAGGGCATGGGACATATCCGTATAATTAAGTATTTCTTTATCATAGACATTGAGGCCTTGAAAGATTTTATAGGTGGCTAAAGAATCCACCACTGCATCTTCTCCCGCAGTTAATACTAAAAGAGAGATATCTATCTTACCCTTAAAGAATCGAGTCACCCCACGCTGCGCCTTCAAAATATTCCAATAAAGCCGGGCGGTTGCCGTACGTTTATCCAAAGGATCATTATCAATTATCTTTTGGTATTCTTTATCCCGAGTGCACATCTGCGGGCTGATCGGCACAGGAAATTGTTTTTTAGGATTAAAAAATAAAGCAAACCATATTGCAAGGTATGTCCGAAGGCTAAAATACAGTTTACTGCTAAAAGCAGGGGTAACACAAATTAATCCGTCAAAAAGTTGAGGCATTAAAGCAGCATAAAGAAAACAGATCAATGCCCCCATACTTTCTCCCAAGAGAAAGATTTTCTTATCGGGATTTTCCCTTTTTATTACATCATACAAAAAACGAATATCCTGAAAATAAGTATCAAAGCTATCAATATGCCCCCTTTCTCCTTGCGTCTGCCCAAAACCCTTTAGCTCAAGACCATAGGCGCTGACATTGTGTCTCTGGAAGAAATCCCCCAAAAACTCCCATCGTGCGGTATGCGCGCCTAAACCATGCACTAGCAGAAACACTGCCTTTGGCTCTTGCGCCTGCCACCTCCGGTAAATTATCCCCGTAGTTTCATCAAAGATGATATTTTCCATAAGGACTAACTTTTCACAACCGTATTCTTTTGACAATCTTTGCGTTACGATATAATGTAATGAAACTTATCGCCTTATGTGTGACATCCAAAAGTTGTTCTAACTCAAGTTTACTTATCGATAAGGGAGGCATAAGCACAATCACATTGCCTAAGGGGCGAAGGATTACCCCATATTCTCTCACCTTTTGGCAAACCTTAATACCGATTTTTTCTTCCCAGCCATACGGCTCTTTTGTAGCTTTATCCCTTACCAGCTCAATCCCTACCATAAAGCCTTTTTGGCGGACATCCCCGACCATGGGTAATTCTTTAAATTTCTCTAATTCCTCTTTCAAGAATTTAATCTTAGGCTGTAACTTTTCCAGAGTCTTCTCTTTCTTAAAGAGTTCTAAATTAGCTAAAGCCGCAGCACAAGCCAAAGGATTGCCCGTATAGGTATGGCCATGAAAAAATGTCTTTTGCTCTTTATGCTCACCTAAAAAGCCGTCAAATATTTTTTGGGTAGTAAGTGTTAAGGCTAAAGGCAGATATCCTGCGCTAATGCCTTTGGCTATACATAAGATATCCGGAGTTACTCCCTCTAAATCAGAAGCAAACATACTGCCTGTTCTTCCTATCCCCACCGCCACCTCATCAGCAATCAGCAAAACATTATACTCCTTACAAAGCTCACTCATCTTCTTATAAATTCCAGCTGGCCAGACCAACATCCCTGCGGCTGCCTGCACCAAAGGCTCAACAATAAGCGCGGCTGTGGAAGTATGATGTTTGCGTAATATCTCTCTTAGGCTGTCTAAACACTCAAAAGAGCACGGAGGATAAGTCTTACTTTTGGGGCAGCGGTAACAATAAGGGGAATCCGCTTTATAACTATCAAAAAGAAGATTCTTGTAAACCTTATGAAACAAATCTATGCCACCTACACTTACTGAGCCAATAGTGTCTCCGTGATAGGCATTTTCTAAATGGATAAATTTATGTTTAGCCTCACCCCGATGCTGCCAGTATTGGTATGCCATTTTTAGTGCAGCCTCAACTGCAGTTGAACCGTTATCTGAATAAAAAACCTTAGCTAATCCTTTTGGCGCAATTTCAATAAGCTTCTTCGCCAATTCTATTGAGGGGACATTGCCTAAGCCAAGCAAGGTTGAGTGAGCAACTTTATTTAGTTGTTTGATTACGGATACATCTATCTCTTTTTTGCGATGTCCATGGACATTAACCCAAAGGCTGGAGACACCGTCTAAATACCATTTTCCTTCCGTATCTTTCAAATAACTCCCCTTTGCCTCTTCAATAATGAGCGGTTCGCCTCCTTGCCAATCCTTCATCTGGGTAAAAGGATGCCAGACATACTCTTTATCCTCTTTAACCAATTTTTCCGTAAGAGATTTTTCTTTTTTAAGCAGCGCTTTAAGATCAATATTCTTTTGTGCTTCTTTGGCCAATCTTGCCAGGCCATTCCTAGATTTGATATTTTTTATATAAGGCATTACTCCCAATAAAGGCATAGTATCTAAAAATTCTCTGAGTGTTTGCGGGTTGGTTTTTTCGGCCAGGCCTTTAGCCTTCCCACAGTTAATAATAACGCCTTTTAGCTTTATACCATAATTCAGAGCGTATTTTTGGGTAAGCAAGGTATGGTTGAGCGTCCCTAACCCAGAGCGCGCTACAATCAACGCGGGTATATCCAAATCCCTGATTAAATCCACAACCAGATAATTTTCTTTTAGGGGGACAAGTAAGCCGCCGGCGCCTTCAATAATCAAAAATTCGTGTTTCATCCTTAATTCATTATAAGAGGCAAAGACTTTCTTTAAATCAATCTTTATCTTTGCCCGTTTAAAAGCTACGCAAGGAGCAAGCGGCTCGCTGGCGTAATAAGGATTGACCAAATCTTTATCATTTTTAATGGCCAATGCCTTAACCACAAAATCCGCATCATAACCCGAGCATTGAAACGGCTTCATATAGCCGACATCAATGCCTTTTTCCTTGAGCGCTAAACCGATAGCGCAGGAGATAATCGTTTTCCCTACACCGGTATCAGTGGCGGTTATAAAAATAGCTTTGGACATCAAAACAATGGTTTATAGTTTATGGTTGATAGTTTATAGTGTATAGTTTATAGCAAATAAGGGTTCTGATTTTTTTGCTATCAACTATAAACCATCGGCTATAAACTACTTTTTCGCCTTTACCTGAATCACCTCGAAGCTGGCATAAACCTTGCCATTGCTACGGTAATTGCAGGAATACGCATAATTTGCCTCGGCTAACCTTTTAGGCGTAAGCAACACTTGATATGCGTTTATGCGGTTTGCGCCGATATATTTAAGCCAGCTTAAAATATCCACAAGGTTATCAAAATATTTTTTTCTTACGCTCTTTGTTATATCTACATTGGTAAAATGCGCCTTTTCTAAACATTCTCTTATTAATTTCTCTTCGGGCAAATAGTTTTCTTCTATATTAAAACAATTCCGCAGCTCCTCTAAAGTCTCGGCGCCAAAGCAATTAAACACAAAATAGCCTTCTTTGTGTAATATCCGTGCCGCCTCTTTAAATGCCGTATCTAAATCTGGAACCCATTGATACACGGCATTTGATACAACCAAATTAAAAGACCCATCTCTAAATGGCAAAGATAACGCATCGGCAACTATAGCGTTAAGGGTTTTTCTCTTAGTTTCCTTTACCATCTCAAAACTTATGTCTAAACCAAAAATCTTACTATTTTGGAAATATCGTTTTAATTGCTGAAGCAACCACCCAGAGCCACAGCCAATATCTAAAATGGACTCATATATTCGCTTCTGGCCTACTAATTCCTTAAGCAATTCCTGAGCAAGTTTACCTTGAATATCGGCATAGCGTTCATAACAGGAAGCAACTTGAGAGAAATTATCCCTTATTTCCTTAGCTGGTATCATATTATAAGCCCGCAATAAAATCATTGATCGCAGAATTAAATTCTTCGGCCTTGTCCAAAAAAGGCATATGCCCGCAATCAAATACCATCAATTCTGATCTCGCGATCTTCTTATACATATACTCTGAGGCCTCGGGTATACAGATTGTGTCTTTTCGTCCTGTAATAATAAGCGCGCTCAGATGTATCTGCGGAATAAAATCGCGGTAATCGCAATCTCTAAGCATGTATAAACCATAAATTAATTTATCAAAAGCTATATTTTTAAACTTTAGGCAGCTTAAAATATTTCTGCCTGTATCCGTGAGTATGCTTTTATAGAAATCCTCAAGGGTTTTCTGGGGATTGCATTTACAATCCCTAATCATCTTGGCCAGATGGGTATCAGTAGGGCCTTTTCCTAAATAACCGTCATCGCTAAATTTTGCTGTTGCAGTAACCGCTATAATGCCTTTAGGCTCTAGAGCAAGATTTTTAAGCAACTCTAAAACAACCAACCACCCTAAAGACCAGCCAATAAGAACAATGCCTTTCTTATCTTTAATTAAATCATTTACTATATTCGCGGCTTCCGTTATATTTTTTGCTTTGCTTATCTCAGGCAAAATCACTTCATAATCTTTAGAGAAATATTCTTTTTGCCTCTGCCAAATTTCCGGCGAACTTGCCCAGCCGTGAATAAAAATAAGCGTTTTAACCATATTCCCAAACTACTCACTTCTTTCCTATTTTCCTAAACTTCTCTAGGGCAAACTCTAAATCGCTTTTGGTGTGGCTTGCCATAACAGTTACTCGCAGGCGGCTTAAACCCTCGGGCACCGTGGGAGGCCGAATCCCCTGCGCATATATCCCTTCCTGAAATAACCTGCGGCTAAATTCCATAGTCAACTCTTGCTCTTTGGTTACCACCGGGATTATCGCGGTATCCTTTGAATCTAAGGTATCAAAACCCATATCTTGAAGGCCGTGGCGCAGAAAGCGAGCGTTCTCTTTAAGCCTTTGCCTAAGCGTATTGTCTTTTTCAATTATTTGTATCGCCGTAAGGGCGCTCGCGCACAGAGCCGCGGGAAGCGCGGTGCTAAAAATAAATGAGCGAGAACGATTAACCAAATAATCTATCAAATCTTTACTCCCGCACACAAACCCTCCCAAACAACCGATTGCCTTACTCAATGTCCCCATCTGGATAATCCGCTCATCTACTTCGGCTTCAAAATACTCTAAACTTCCCCTGCCTTTTCTGCCTAATACCCCGGTTGCATGCGCCTCATCAATCATTAAGAGGCAATCGTATTTTTTGGCTAATGCTAAGAGTTTAGGAATAGGCGCAATATCCCCATCCATACTGAAGACGCTGTCGGTCACAATAAGAGTCGGGCGTCGGGCGTCGGGCGTCGGACGCATGCTAAGCAATCTCTCTAAGGCCTCCATATCCCTATGTGGATAACGCACCAGCTGTGCGCGGCTTAAGATAATTCCGTCAATAATAGAGGCATGATTGAGACGATCTGAAAAGACGATATCGTTTCGCCCTACCAAACTCGAAATAATTCCAAGATTCGCGCTATAGCCGCTTGCGTAGACTAAGGCTGCCTCCTGTTGTTTGAATTGGGCTAGTTTCTCTTCTAATTTCTTATGTAAAATGGTGCTTCCTGACACTAAACGCGAAGCGCCTGCTCCCACGCCGAATTTCTTAATTGCGGTAATTGCCGCGTCTTCTAAACGTGTATCGTTAGCTAACCCCAGATAATTATTTGAGCAAAGATTTAAAAGCTTACGCTTATCAATGGTAATATACCTATTTGCTGCGGATGAAACAAAGCGCATCGTGCGCTTTAAGCCTTTTGCTTTAAGCGTGTCTATCTCTTTCTTGAAAATGTACATACGGGTTTTAATTGACAGCGAGGCCCAAATCCCGGATCATTTGCAGGTCATCAGAGGGAGGGTTGCCTTTGGTGGTAAGATAATCGCCGATGATAATTGAATCCGCGCCGGCAGAAAATAAAAACGGCTGAAGGCTTCTTAGGTTGGTTTCCCGTCCGCCGCAGATCTTAATTTCCTGCCGAGGAAATATAAACCGCAGGATAGCGGTGATTTTTAGAAATTCCAGGGGCAAGAGAGGCTTCTTTTTCGGCAACCTTGTTCCGGAGACCGGGTTTAAGAAATTTACCGGGATACATTCCGGGTTAAACTTCTTTAAGGCAAAAACCAGCTCCAGCCTCTGCGGCCAGCTCTCACCCATTCCGAATATCCCGCCGCAGCAAAGCTCTAAACCTGACTTTTTAACATTCTCTATAGTCTTTAGCCGGTCGGAATAAGTATGCGTAGTGCAAACTTCAGGATACAGGCTTTGCGCCGTCTCTAAATTATGGTTATAGCGGAATAATCCGGCCTCTTTTAAGGCCTGGGCCTGTTCAAGGGTCAGCTCACCCAGCGAGGCGTCAACCTTAAGTTTTAATTTCGCCCTTATTTTAGGGATTACCCTTAAGATTTTCCGGAAATCCTTTTTATCCTGGATACCGCGGCCGCTGGTAACAATGCAAAAATATCCCGCCCCGCTTTCCCGAGCCAGCAAAGCCCGCTTAAAAATCTCTTTCTCTCCTAATAGAGGATAGACCTTGGCTTTGGTTTTATTCCAGCTGGACTGGGCGCAAAAAGCGCAGTTTTCCGTGCAGGCGCCGCTTCGGGCATTGGCAATCGCGCAGAGCTCTACCTTTCTTCCCCGGAATTTTCTACGGATAGTATATGCGGCATTAAAAAGAGAATATAAATCATCTTCTCGAGTAGCGCATAATGCCTTTGCCTGCGCAAAAGAAATATTTTTATGGTTTAGAACAGACTGAGTAATACCATCAAGTGAAGCATTCATTTTAACTCACGCTCTCCCATATGGCGTCTATGGCCTATGGTCAAATAGCCCTTATAGCGACTAGACCGGTGTTTAGTATTCTAAAATTGGCTCTTAGACTATTGATTATCGACTCACTATTCTTTCTCATACAAAGGCGACATCTGGCGCAGCTTATCTACTATCCCCGGCAAGGCCTCTATCACATACTCTATATCGCTCTTTTTCGTCCATCTGCCTAAGGCAAATCGCAATGAACCATGAGCAGTTTCGTGGCTCCTGCCAATAGCAAGCAATACATGGGAAGGCTCAAGAGAGCTTGAGGTACAGGCTGAGCCGCTTGAGGCAGCAATACCTAGCATATCCAGATTAAGAAGCATTGACTCGCCTTCAATATACTCAAAAGACATATTCACATTATTGGGAAGCCGCCTCACAGGATGACCGTTAAGGTAACTCTTGGGTATTTTGTCAAGAAGCCCCTTGATTAAACTATCGCGCAAGGAACTCTGGTATTTTGCCTCTTCATCCATTTTCTCTCCACACAGCTCTATTGCCTTTGCCATACCTACAATTCCCGGAACATTCGAGGTTGACGCGCGCCTGCCTTTTTCCTGGTCTCCGCCGTGTAAAAAGCGGTTTATGCGCGTGCCTTTACGGATATACAAGGCGCCTATTCCTTTTGGGCCGTAGAATTTATGCGCTGATAAACTCAATAAATCAACATTTAACTCATTGACATTCGTCGGGATATGGCCTACGGTCTGCACCGCATCGGTATGAAAGGGTATGCCTTTTTCTTTCGCGATTCTACCAATCTCGGCAATGGGCTGAATAACGCCGATCTCATTATTAGCGTGCATTATAGAAATAAGAATAGTTTTATCAGTGATTGCCTTTTTCACGTCTTCCGGATTCACGATGCCGTCTTTATCAACCTTCACATAGGTTGCTACACAGCCGTGCTTCTCCAAAACCTTACAGGGCTCACTTATGGCGTGATGCTCAATTTGGCTGGTGATAATATGGTTTCCCTTTTTTGCCATAGCGCCATAGACGCCAAAAATGGCGAAATTGTTTGATTCTGTCCCGCCCGAAGTAAACACTATTTCTTCCGGCCTTGCCCCTAAAATGTCAGCGGCTATCTGGCGCGCATCTTCTAATCCCTTCTTTGCCTCCTGCCCAAAAGAATGGATGCTTGAAGGATTACCGAACTTTTCAATAAAATATGGCTTCATTGCCTCAAGCACCTGCGGATCGCAAGGTGTTGTGGCAGCATAGTCTAAATATATTCTCTCCATCTCTTCTTAACTCCTTAACTATTTCTACTCCCTAACTCCCAAAACTCCTCAACTCTCCAAACTTCCTAAACTCCCTAAACTCATTTAATTCCTTCATTCACCCCGCGCTTGCTTTAACTTTTTTTCTTTTGAAGCAAGAGCGAGGTTCATGCTCCCTGCGCGATAACCTTCTAAATCCAGGGTCACATAGGTATAGCCCAATTCTTTGAGACGATGGACGATGGACGATGGACGATGGACGAAATTAGGTATATCTTTAGTATCTATTTCTATCCGCGCAAGACGCGTTTTATCTGGTAACTGATAATACCTCACCCGCACCATCTTAAAGCCAAGTGAGCGAATATATTCTTCTGCCTTTTCAATACGTTTTAAGTCTTCTATGGCAATTTCCTGCCCATAGGCAAAGCGCGAGGCAAGGCATGCACCTTGAGGTGCATCCCAGGTCTTAAGGCCGAATTCTTTAGAGAGCTTGCGGATATCTTCTTTCGTCAGGCCTGCCTCGGCAAGGGGAGAATGCACGCCACACTCCTTCTTTGCCTCCTGCCCCGGACGGTAATCTTTTATATCATCGGCATTGGTACCGTCAAGGACATAGCCGATACGCTCCTTCCGAGCTATCCCCTGCAGCTTTGAAAAGAGCTCGCTCTTACAATAGTAACAGCGGTCTTTCGGATTTGCCTTGAAACGGGGATCATCTACCTCGTTGGTAGAAATGCTCTTGTGGCCGACACCCAGGTTTTTGGCAATTTCCTTTGCGCCTTCTAATTCCTTACGAGTATAGGTAGGAGAAACTGCAGTCACTGCCAACACCTTATCGCAGCCAAGATACAGGCAAGCGCTTTTAAGCAGGAAACTTGAATCAACTCCTCCGGAATAGGCAATCAAAGCCTTTTTGTAAGATACTATTATATCCTTGAGCTTATTAAGCTTTCTTTTCAGGTGTGCCTGTGCCACAGCCGCATCCACCGCCTTTATTCTTAATTAAAAACGCCGCAATAATCAAAATAACAACCAGTATCGCTATTGTCTTAAACATTTACCCTCACCGTACCTTTCTTAAAAATACTCCCACTATATTCCCCATAACCAAGCCAAGAATCAGGAAATCGAATCTTGGCAGAAACGCAAAACTTAAAAACGAAAAGAGCGCAACCACTACGCCATATATCAATTTGCTTTTTAACCCAACTGGCGATGTCTTTGGCTCTGGCAGCATAAAAAAAGCAAAAAATAAATTAAGCACGCCTATGTTAGCTAAAACCGCTTGATGCATAAGAAGGCTATAGAATATTGACAGTACAAAAAGTGCGCAAAGAAAACTGGCAATCAAGCCTAATTTCTTGATTCTGTACGCTAAGAAGAAGCCGAAAATGAACACTACGGTTATGTTGCTCACCAGCCACCAGGATAGCGGCAACCCCCACAAAAGATTAACTGCCAAGAGCCCAAAGGCAGCGGGATTAAAGATATGCCTCCCGGAACACCTAATCAGGTGTTTAGAAAGTATGGCAAAAAGGGGCGCTAAATAAAACAACCTCGCAGGAGCCAAGACCGTCGCGATAATCAATCCGGAAACAAGCGCGCTCAATGGAAAAATAGTCTTTCTATTAAACACATAGGTAATAATAAAATCTAGCACACAACTAATTAGGCAAATAGAAATTATATGTGTTGCCACTAATGCGCCATGTTCTTTCACTGCCACAAGCGCCATGAAAGCAATAGCAATCACCACATACCAGCGCACATCTAATTTAAACAGTTTCTTTAACATCGCTTAGTCATTCATCACATTAATCCGGCGAAAGCGTTCCTTCTTCTCCCATTCTTTAAGATATCTTTGCGGATCTTTCTTAAACTTTTCAACGCAGGCGCTTGAATCAAAGCCATAGGTTTTCCCTTCATAAGTATACTGAACATTCTTTTGCGGGGCCTGCACAGAAGAAGAATATGCGCCTTGGGAGGTATCATCCAACAAATACAGATTTTTAAAATCAACAGGGCATATTTTATTCTTCACCTCAGCCGGTTTTGATTGGGAATTCTCAGTTTCTTCTTTTCTTTCTTGGGAGGCATCATCCTCTCCTTCCTGATCTTTTTGAGCCTTTGTATATTGCGCAAATAAAGATGCGCATGAAATAAAAACACTTATTGCCGATACCGTCAGCACACCTACCAAAAGTTTATTCTGCCTTATCATAAACACCTCATCGTAGCCTTTGCGCTATATCTATTAATGTCCTCACCAGAAAATGTCTTAGAAACATAATCAGCAAAAATGCAATGATCGGAGATATATCAATTCCAAACCTAAAATTTAACGGGAGCCTCTTCCTAATAGGATTTAATATCGGCTCGGTCACCTTCTGCAAGATTAGCACTATAGGATTAGAAGGATCAGGATTCACCCAGCTAAGAAGAGCCCTGATAAGGATGAGCCAATACAAAATGTGTAACACAACATCCACAATCTGCGCAAAAGCGCTTAACAAATTAGAAAGTACAAACATAGTTACACCGCCTTTTCCTGGCAATAGTTTATCGCCCTGATAGGATAGGGTATCA
>JAHFFP010000008.1:0-7424 GCA_023247895.1 Candidatus Omnitrophota bacterium | reverse complement strand
CCTTCTTTTTTATAACGCTCATGCAGCCGCTTGATAAACTCGTGTTTGAGCGAACCTTGCGCAATAAAGTCCTGCGCCTTAAGGATTACGCTAAAGAGTATGCTGGAGTCGGCAAAACCATGATAATGCAGCAATGGCTCAAAGGCAGCCACCGATAGCCGAGAATCTCTCATTAGCGCCCTTGCGACCTCTAAAGTTACCTTTTCCACATAATTCAGGTCGCTGTGGTAATGCACCCCTACGTCAATTACCACTATCAGTTCCTTGTCAGGGAGAGAATAATTAGTGACAATTGCCTGAGTCAGCTTAGCATTAGGCACAATCACCACATTATGAGAAAGCATCCTGATTTTGGTAAAACGCCAGTTGATATCCATGACGTAGCCTTCATGGCCTGACTCAAGCTTAATATAATCCCCGACCCTGATTTGCCTGGCAACGGTAATTTGCAGCCCCGCGAAAAGGTTAGAAAGCGTATCCTGCAATGCCAGGGCAACCGCCAAGCCTCCTACCCCTAAGGCAGTAAGAAGAGGAGCAATTGAAATCCCCAGGCTGCTTAAGAGAATAAGGCCGCCGCAGGTAACAATTGCTATTTTGGTAACATTAGAGGTAAGTGAAGTTATCGCGGCTGATTCCTTATGTGCCGAATATAATTTGATAAGTTTGCCGGAAAGATTTGCGGCTACCAACGTCACGGAGCTTATGCTTACCACCAAAATAAGGTTATTGAAAAACCCCACAATATCTTCCGGTATGTGCGCTACCTTAAGAGCAAAAAAAACACTCAGCAACAGCCACCAAACGACTACAGGCCATTTAAGCGAAGCGATAATAATATCGTCAATATTGGTTTTGGTATTCTTTGCCCACTCCACAAACGACTTAAGGAAGATTTTACGTATAATAAAACCGAAACCAAAAAATACCGCAAAGGTAATTACCGGTAGCACAAATTCCTCTATAGCCATACCCTTACACTATGCTCCTTCGCTATTTTCTTCCTGCCTTAGCATTTAACGATCTAATTACACTGTTAATCGGCAGAGTCAACATATCTTCCAAGGACAAATCAGCAACTAAAGACCAATTTTTATCGCTGATTGTCCCGGGAAAGTTTATGCGCATATTCCAGAAATCGCATTCATACAAACAATCAACAGAAATCCAGTCCTGCAAAAGCTGGATGCTAAAGATAGAGGCAGTACTGTTTATCTTCTCCAGCGCCAAGCGTATTAAATCATGCGAACATTTCTCTGAGAATTTAGAACCCATGCCTACATAGTCCCAGAACTTCCTCTTTTCATCGAAAGATTCCTTATATAACGCAATTATCGCGTGCGCTTTATCCTGGCTAGAGTTAAGCATCTTAAGCAATGTATCAACGTTATTTACTTTATGCCTCCAACGCAAGCGTCCGTGGAATGAATTATTCAAATCAAATAATTCGTGCTGCAGAATATCAAAAGAAACTCCTATCTCTTGGCATTTCCTTTTAAAAAGCTCACCATCTACCGTCCCTGCTTCAAACTCCCACCAGGCACAGAGAATACTGCTATCATGAGTGGCAACAGTAGCTACCGCGTTTTTACGGTAATCATGCGGCGCTTTAAAGCCGTAGGTCGAGCCCCAATATTTTGTCCAGCGCTGCACCTCAATCCCCGGGATACCGAATTCCTCCAAAACCCTATAAGAACATTCCGGAACTACCCCCAAATCCTCAGCGCAGGGAAGCATGCTACTGCTAGTTGCCATAAGGGATAAAATTTTGCGCCCCTGCGTTTCCCAAAGATGCTGGTCATAGGGGTCAAATGTTCCATGCAGGCCAGCGCTCTCTTTTGGCTCAAGAATAGGGATAGACCAAACCCTAAATATTCCCACCACATGGTCAATACGAAATAAGTCATAGAAATTCTCGGCGTATTTTAGTTTTTCTCTTATGTAATCATAATTATGCGCGGAGATACCGTCCCAATTATAGACCGGCATGCCCCAACGCTGCCCCTTGGCAAAATACATATCGGGAGGAGCTCCTGAACAAAGGCCTAATTTAAAATAGTCCTGATGGCTCCAGACATCGGCGCTGTCCCGAGAGACCAAAAATGGCAAATCCCCCATTAAGAAAACACCCTTACTTTGCGCGTACTGCTTTATCGCCTTAAACTGTTTATAAAGCTGCCATTGCAGCCATTTATGAAATTCTATTGCCTCTGTATTATTCCTGCTCAATGCCTCAAGCGCATGGCTATCCCTATATTTTAGCCTACCATCCCACTTCTCCCAGGAGCTTTCAGAATTATTTTCCTTAATTACCTTATATAAGGCGTAATCATCCAGCCAAAACTTATTATCTGCTATATATTTACTAAACGCCGCGCTTGGCTTCTTTATGCCCTTCTTAAATATCTTTCTTAAAAGCTCCAATTTCGCCTTGCGTATCGCGTAATTAACCCTGCGTGAGCCGCAAGGGAATCGGTATCGTAAGGCTTTGATTTCATTCTTAAAAGGGGCTAAATCAACATTAAAAAGGCCCTCAATTGATATATACATAGGCTCCAAGGCAAAGGTGCTTTGGGCATCATAGGGCATGAAATTAAAACCTACATCATTCATAGGTAAAAGCTGAATAATGCTCATTCCGACTACGTCGCACCACTCAACTAAAAGCGATAAATCCGTCAGCTCACCTATCCCGATACTCTTTGCCGAATACAATGAGAAAAGAGGCACTGCCACTCCCGCGCGCCTTTCAATGCCGATACGCTCCCATTGTTTTTTGCAGAGCGTAGAGAGGAAATGCCGGTAATCTGTCATATTAATACCCTATGAAATTTTCTGTAATTATATCTTCTTCCTGAACACCTAAATTCTTATGCAATAACCCAGCCATTGCTTCTACCATTGAAGGCGGGCCGCACAGGAAGAATTTCCTTTCTTGATAATCAGGGATTTCTTCTTTAACCATCGCTTCATCAATCCTGCCTGCCCTGCACCCTAAAATTTCTCCCGTACAATGGGTTAAGGTGTAGATGATTTTCAGATTCTTGTTTTCCTTTTGCATAAGAGAAAAATCATGTTTAAAAATCAGGTATTCTTCGCTACGGCTTGAATACAATAACGCAAGGCTAGAGGATAATTGCTTGTCAGTCGCGTATTTAAAGATGCTGCGAATAGGCGTTATCCCGATACCTCCGCTTAAGAAAACCACCTTGGGATATTCTCCCTCAAAGGTAAACTTTCCCATAGGCATGCGGATAAGATACCTTTTGCCTATTTCTAAACGGTTAAGCGCCTTTGAGAAATCGCTCTCGCTTAACTTCTTAGTAAATTCCACATACCCTTTTTCTGTGGGAGAATTGGATATTGAAAAAGCCTTAGAAACCTTTTGACCGTTTATGCCCAGGGTCAAAACCAGATACTGCCCGGGCATAAATGAAATATCCTTATCTAAGGCAAAGCGAAACGTCTTCACATCACAGCAATGGGTAATAATTTCAATAAGCTCTAATTCTAAATCTTGCATTACAATGGTTTAAAAAAACTCCTTAAGAATCGTTTTTACTCTCTGTGGGCTTATTTCCTGCTCAACTAACGGCTTATCTTTCATTAAGCCGCAGGCCTCTTCATACGAAGGCCTTCCGTTTTTATAGATTATACCTATGGGAATCTTATCACCCCACTCAAGGGATTTTTCAAACGCCTTAACCTTATCGTAAGGGTCATACTCAGGACCCAATTTATATGAACGCTGCTTGTACCATACAAAATTATTCTTCTTATTAAACGTAACACACCACTGCAAAGTATCAATTAACGCGAAGCCCTTATGGTGTATGCCCTCCTGAATCATCGAAGAAAGGTGCTCTTTATCCCCGGCAAAACTCCGGGCGACAAATCCCGCCTCAAGGGCTATCGCTAAGGTTAAAGGATGCACTGGGGCATCTATAACGCCCTGAGGCTGCACCTTAGTGACATAGCCTAAGTCGCTGGTGGGGGAGGCCTGGCCTTTAGTAAGGGCATAGACTTGATTATTATGCACAATCACTGTAATGTCAATGTTTCTACGGATAGCGTGAATGAAGTGGTTGCCCCCCTCACCGTAAATATCGCCGTCTCCTGAGGTAACGATGACTACCAATTTGTTATTGGCAATCTTGATACCGGTTGCCGCAGGGATTGCCCTTCCGTGCAGGCCGTTAAAGACATTGCTATGAAGATAATGCGGCAGCTTTGCCGCCTGGCCTATGCCAGAAACCAACACAATATTATGCGGATCAAGCTGAAGCTTCACTAAGGCATCCTTGACCGCGTCTAAAACACCAAAATTCCCGCACCCTGGGCACCACGCCGTCTCAAATTCTCCGAAAGCATTTAGATCTGTCATCTTATTTAGTTTATGGTTTAAGAGCTTTTTTGCTATAAACTATGAGCTATCAACCATCAACTGCTTTTTGCTTTCTTAAGCCTTTTATATTCTTTAGCTATCTCTTGCGCGCTAAAGGGCAGGCCGTTAAATTTATTGATCCTGTGTTCAATTACTTTTCCGGTTGTCGCGGCAATGAGATGGGCGAATTGGCCGCGGAAATTGTTTTCGGCCACACAGGCAAATTTCGCCTTATCTAGAAAATCAAAGTATTTTTTATTCAAAGGCCAGACTTCGTTAAAATGCGCTAAGCTTACTTTTTCTTTTTCGGCATTTAAAATATCCACCGCCTCTTTCAAGGCTCCATAGGTGGAGCCCCAGCCTATAAGCACATTTTTGGCATCTTTTTGCCCGTAGCGGACAGGCGGGCTCATCTCCTTTAACAAGCCGGCATTTTTACGGTTTCGTTTCCTCACCATTTCCGGCCTGGTATAGTCTAGGTCTTCTGTAATATGCCCTTTTTCATCATGTTCATCGCTATCCGCCACTACTAACCCATAAGGGTTTCCCGGCAAAGCTCGAGGGGAAATTCCGGACTTTGTAATCTGATACCGTTTATACTCTTTTATATTCTTCAGCGCTTCATCAGTTAAAACATATCTTTCAATCTTTACACTATCAATATCAAAATTATCAATGGTACACAGAGAATCTGCTAAGAACTGGTCGCTTAATACAATCACGGGTATCTGATATTTATCTGCCAAGGTAAATGCCTTTATGGTTGCATAGAAAACATCTTCAATTGTAGAAGGCGCAAGCACTGCCCGGGGGGCCTCCCCATGGCCGCTAAAGATGCTGTATTCCAAATCTTCTTGTGCAGTCCTCGTTGGTAACCCCGTTGCCGGGCCGGGCCTTTGGGCGTCTATAATCACTAGCGGAGTCTCGGTCATCCCGGCCAAGCTCAAACCCTCAACCATAAGGGCAAATCCTCCGCCACTTGATGCGGTCATTGCCCGCACCCCGGCAAAGGATGCCCCTAAGGCAATGTTAATGGATGCAATCTCATCCTCAGACTGCTCTACCACTATCCCAAACTCCTTCTCTTTGGAGGCCAAGTACGTCATTATCCCGGTTGAGGGGCTCATCGGATAAGCAGAAATAAACTTGCATCCGCTAGAAAGAGCGCCCAAAGCCACTGCCTCGCTTCCATTTAAGAGCATTCTTCTTACGCCATTATTTTTACCCATCACAGGCAGCCTATTCCCTTGAATTTTTCTATAGGAGAAGTTATAGCCTGCCTGCGCTACCTTGATATTTGTTTTGGCAACGTCTTCACTTTTCTCGCCAAAACTCTCACGGAGCAAATCAAAAAGGACGCCGATATCATACTCTAAGATTCCCAATACTGCTGCTGCCGCAACAGTATTACCCATTAACTTGTTGCCGCCGCTATCCTTGGCAATCTTTTCTAAAGGAATATCTAAAGTCAATCCCTTTTCTATTTCAATTTTAGCTAAAGTAGAATCAAAGATGGTAATTGAATTCTTGGTAAGCTCTTTTTTGTGATACGAACTCTCTTTATCAAGGGCTATCAAAATATCAGTGGTATCACAGGGAGCCAAAACCTTTTTATCCGAAACTCGGACCTGAAACCAGTTATGGCCTCCGCGGATTCTTGACTGTAGCACTTGATTGGCAAAGACATAAAAACCGTTTCTGGAAAATGCCTTGGAGAGCAATTGCCCTATAGTCTGCAAGCCTTGCCCTGCTTCACCTGCTATTTTTATGGTAATGTCTATAGCGTCCATTGTGTACTTTTATCCTTAAGTATTTATATTATATCACACCAGACTTAAATTTTGAGTAAAAAAATAAAAAGGCTATTGCTGATATTTCAGCAATAGCCTCTCTCCAATATTACTCTAAGCCTACGTTATCCTACGCTGCTTTAAGGATGCCTCCCTCCGCCTCCATGATGTCCACCCCCGCCAGATCCATGGCTACCTCCGCCACCGGATCCTTGATTGCCTCCAGGCCCCTGGCCTGCGCTCCTGTGCATACCGCCTTGTCCACTTCCCGCACCTACCCCTGCGCCGTGGTCTCTCACGCCTTGCTCATGGCCTCTATGCTCTCCACGATCACCAAGGCCTTCTTTTCGGTCCTGCCTATTCTCACTGCGGTCGCGCGCGTCTTCGCGGCGGTCAAAGCGATTCTCTCTTCTATCGCCTACATCCTCTCGCCGGTCGCGTACATCTTCACTGCTATCCCTTACATCTTCTCTTCTGTCCCTCACATCTTCACGATGATCCTTAATATCCTCTCTGTGATCACGAATATCTTCTCTGCGATCCCTAAAATCTTCCCTATGGTCTAATCTATCTTCTCTATGATCCATCCTATCTTCGCGGCGATCATTTAACCCCTCTTTTCGTAAGGGCGGCAATGCCCCTTCCTCACGGGCATCTTTCCTATCCTGTTTAAATTCATCACGCGTCCCTTTCAACTCTTGGAAATCCTCTTGCTTTTGCTGAATATTTTCCTGATGCATCTGATGAAGCTGATCCCTTAAACTTTTGGCAGTTTCAAAGTCGCCGGATTCCCTTGCTTGCTCAATCTGCCCAAGCAAATCCTTCTCTTCACTGCGTGCCGCCTGAGCATCTTCCTTAATTTCCTGCCGCTGCTTGTGAATCTGCTGCTTGTCCGAAGAAAGCTCTTGTTTCCACTCTTTCGTAGAGCCGGTATTGGCGTCTTTTGCTGATGAAGATGCTTCCTCAGCAAACACAGTTGCTACCACTACCACTGAAAAACATAGGCTTACCACAATGCTTACCCATATCATTTCTTTCGACCCCATTTTTACTCCTCCTTATTTATTAAAAGCATTCTCCCCTTTAATCTTGCTTTATGCTAAGGAAAATATTCCTCACCTAAAATTTTTGACTTAGCACACCTATACTCTCTCACATATACCGCCCTTCTTTGGCAACAATTTTCTACCGGCGAAAGCATAATCGTGCCTTTATAAAGGCGGTTTTGCCTTTCTATACTAAAGAGCATTATC
>JAHFFP010000007.1:5013-32921 GCA_023247895.1 Candidatus Omnitrophota bacterium | reverse complement strand
CTTTCCTTCTCTTTCCAGATTTCTCTCAATAATCTGATTGTAACTTATATTAAAATGGCCTATATCCTTGGCCAAGATTAATTTTGCCTCACCGACATTCGGGCTAGACAAATCATCGTCTCTTTTGTATTCTAAATAGAGCATTGGGTCAACAAAAAATTTGCCTCTTTCCCCCAGCCGGTATCTAGTTTCAATTTTAAACCCATCGTATTCAGAAGTTGAACTTAAAGCCGTATTACTTTGCTTCCACATCTGATACAATGACACATCCCAATGATCAGTAATTCCATACTCTAACTCTAACCAATGTTTCCAGGTATTGACATTTGATTCCTTAGAGTCCGGGACTTGCGTCGTTACCCAATACTCAACTTCAGCCATACCTTTAGGTAAAGTCTGATACTCATAGGTCCAGACATAGCTTTTGGCATCAGCAAAGGCTAAACCTATACCACCTAAAAACACCAAAGCCCCAATGAAACACCCTGCAATACTTCTTCCCATCTTGCTCCTCCACACTTTAACCCGGATTTTGCGTTAGGTTTTCAGGAAAATGGCTTAAATCTTTGTCCGGACAAGGCTTGGAGAGCAAAAGAACCGCAGGCGTATTCACGGTAATACGCTGAGGACGCTTTTGCGAGCGAAACGCAGTATGGGCAAAGATTGAGAGACATTTTACAAAAATCCTAATGTAAATTCCGGGGTTAACCTGACCTCTAGCATTAGGCTAGTCAGTGCGGTTCTTACTGTTAATTTTTGCCTCCCTCATTCATAGGGTCAACGAATTTCAAACGGATTTTCTCCCGCTTTTCAACAGAAACAATGTGCGCATCTTGAACCTTTATGATCACTTCACCAAATTTCAAGTCTTTAATCAGAGCAAATATACCTTTAATCGCTGACTCATTAACGCTCATTTTATCCTTACCCCGACTCATATGCTATAGGGAAACTCTCGCGCGTAAGCAGACAATTTCTCTATAGCGTGATCTATCCCTGCATACTTCAGCGTGTGAGAATCTACTAAAGCTTCTCACACGCATGATGCAGATTTTCCTTGACACTTTTGGCAATAGCCGAAGATATCCATCTTGTGCCTTACCGGAGTAAAATTTTGCTTTTTGGCGAGCTTCTCCTGCAAAGCTTCAATATCGGGATCAAACACCTCAAAAAACTTCCCGCATGCAAGGCAAATCAAATGATCGTGGTGCTTATGGCCGTATTCATGCTCAAGGCGTAATACCTTATCCCCGAAATCAACTTCCCGCGCCAGACCTGCTTCCTGAATCAGCTTAAGCGTCCTATACACCGTGGCATAGCCGATTTCAGGATGCTCGCCTCGAATCAGCCGATACAACTCATCACAACTTACATGTTTTTCAGTCTTTAAAAAAGCCTCTAACACCCTAAGCCTCTGACGGGTAACTTTTAGGTTGTTTTTCTTCAGGCCATCTCTGAATAACTCTATTTCCTTCTGCATAGAAATTCTACGTAAGGCGCTAAACTATACGAATGACCTCAATTCGCGCCTCTTATCTTTCTTGAGGCATCCGCGTAATCCGCACTTATGAAATTGAAAATCATTTTCAATTATACAGTAAAATTTTTTTCCGTCAAGAGATTTTTTTTAAGATAAACATTAACGCGATGCCAAAAAGAAACATGAGCAAAGAAAAGGCAGACTTTCTCTGGTCGGTTTCTTTATGGATTTCAGGCACCAGGTCAGCGCTTGAGATATAGATAAAGCCCCCTGCAGTTATGGCAAGTAAAATATGCGAAAAACCATTTATTCTTTGGGAAAGAAAATATCCTCCTATTGCCCCTCCAAAGGCGGTTAAGGCAGAAAGAAAATTACAGAAAAGGGCTTTTTGCTTGCTAAACCCCCCATACATCAATACCCCAAAATCCCCTAATTCTTGAGGAATCTCATGGGCAATTACCATCATCGTAGTAAAGAAACCCAATTGCGTAGAAACCGAAAAACTCCCGGCAATTACTAATCCGTCAATAAAATTATGCAGGGCGTCACCAATAAGATTAAGATAGGTAAAGGTATGGGTATGGCAGATGCCGTCGTGGCAATGGCGCCAATAGAGGTATTTTTCTAAGACAAAGAAAAGGACAAAACCGCTTATCACAAAGAAAAAAACAGTTTGGACTTGCGCTTTTTCTAAGGCCTCTGGAATAAGATGCAAGAAAGCCCCCCCGATAAGCGCTCCTGCTGAAAAAGCTATTAATAAAAAGAGGATAACTTTAAGGAGATTTTCCTTAAGTGTGAGAGTTACTACTCCTATTAAGGAAATCACACTCACCACAAAGGTACTAATAAGAATCAATAAAAGCTGCATACTATAAAGGTTATTAGGTAATTGAGCATCCTACGGACTGCTTTCTAATCTCTAAAACCTGATTGTCAAATCTCCTGATTATCGCTGATATCTGTGCTTTTATTACCCTAAATTTGGCTTTCTGCCTTTATTGGCTTTCTTTGAACGCCAATTAAGCTTACCCCTTCTTTTACGCTTACTCATCGCGGTACCACTCCTTTCAAATAATAATTAATTTTTGTGTAATATCTGTTGTATTATAGCTTATGCCTGTAAGAAAATCAACTACTATTGACAATCCTAAATTTTATGATTATAATTATTATAAAAATATAAGGCTATACTATAGTTTTATTCGTAAGAAAGGAGCGATATTCCATGAAAAATAATGCGGTAATAACTATGCTGATACTTATACCTGTGGCCATTATTGGCTGCACCACCACCCAAAAAGGAGCAGCTATAGGCGGCTTGGGAGGCGCGGCGTTAGGCGGGATTATCGGCCATCAGTCCGGCCATGGGGTAGAAGGAGCGCTGATTGGCGCTGGCGCTGGCGCAGTAGGAGGAGCGCTGGTGGGCGAACAGATGGATAAAAAGTTCTGCCCTGTATGCGGCGCAGAGTATACCTCTGACGTAAAATACTGCCCTAAAGATGGTACGGAGCTAAAGTTTAAGCAAAAATAACCCTTAAACCCAAAGTTTGGGTTTAAAGATACTCCTTTAAAAAAGCCAGGTTTTTTATTATTTTAAAAGGCCTGGCTTTCTTTATTTCAGATAAAGTACTTGAGCCGGTAGGTACCGCAATACCCCTTACGCCCGCATTACGCGCAGTCTGAATATCCACCGCCATATCTCCCACAAAAATCGCCTCAGAGGCATCCATATTGAACTGTTTCATAATCTTCAATAGAATCTGCGGATGGGGTTTTCCTTGCTGCAAAGTATCCGCACAAAGGATATAATCAAAATATTTCTTAATCCCGAGATGTTCTACAATAATATGGGTAAACTCTGTGGGCCGGTTTGAGGCAATAGCAATTTTATATTTTCTCCGGCGTAAATAAGTGAGCACCTCTTGGGTAAAGGCAAGCAATTTGGCATATTTCCTAAGAGACGCCCTATGGTGTGCGCGGTAAATAAGCAAGGCCTGCTCCAAATCATTTTCTTTCACAAAAACAGCGAGTAACCTTTTATCCCCCCATCCTACGGCCTTACATATTTTTTTTGGCGCTGCCTCAGGATACCCCATCTTCTTAAGTGTGAAATTAACACTTTTGACTATTGCCTCATACGCGTTAACCAAGGTACCGTCAAGGTCAAAGACTACCAATTTCACCTTCAAGAAGGCATTATCGGCTAAAATACCCTTACTTTCTTTCATACGGTTAGAAAAAAATCACCCCCATACTACTTGTATGGGGGTGTCTTTTATAAATAGCAAGACTCGCTCTACTGGGGCTTTTGCTCTGGGACTGTTTCTTGCGGGGTCTCTTCCGGAGTAACAGGGGCCTCTGGCATTGCTTCTATTTTCTCAATGGAGATATTTCGCGCGATATTCTTGCCATCCTTGATAATGTAATCTATACTTGCGGTATCAGCGACCTTAATTCCATTTAAGTCATTTACCCCTTCATATTTTGTCTGGGAATCGGCAACTAAAAGAAGCTCCTTCTCCTCATCAGTCTGATAATCCATATACATCACATTAAGACTTGCGGCAGCCGAATCTATAGACTTAACCTCACCCCACACCCAAGAGATATTTTCTGCTTCGGACACCATTTCCGGGGTTGGCTGTTCCATTTGCCCTTTTTCCTTCTGGCAAAATGCTAAAGGCGCTAGAAAAAACATTCCAAATAAAGCAATTAAACATACGCTTCTTTTCATATGACGAGCCTCCTCTCTAATTAAAAATAGTTTATAACAAATCTTGCCTCTTTTGTCAAGGATAAATCCGTAAGTGCCTACGATGGTTTCAATATTCCTCCCGAAATGATAAGTTTCATACCGTCTTCTATAGACATATCTAAGAACTTTATATCCCTTCTGGGAATCAATACCAGAAAACCGCTCCAAGGTCCCGGGGTTGAAGCAACAAACACATGCACTAAATCCTCCTGCGTCTTCTCCTGAGCTTCCTTAAACGCATCATTAGTAATAAATCCTATGCTCCATACCCCCTTAGAAGGATACTCCACCAAGGCTACCTTCTTAAAGGCGGCCTTATTTTTATCCTTTGAGAAAAGGAAACTGACAATCTGTTTGGCTGAAGGGTATATCTGACGCACCCCGGGGAATTTCAGAAACCAGTTTTCTAAACCCCCGAGCATCTTCTTTCCTAGAAAATGCGAGGCAAAAAAACCTGCCAATAATACTATCAGAATCCCTAATACAATACCTATGCCCGGAACGAAAAACCCAAAATTAGCCTTGAGATAGGCATTGACAAAACCTCCGCAAATTCCATCAATAAATCTGAAGATAAAGAAGATAAAATAGAGTGTAATAAAAAGCGGTAAAATCAAAAGTAATCCCGCAACAAAATAATGGCGCAGTTTAATCATATCTTCATCCCTCTAATGATAACACTAAAAAAATGCCCCGCTTTATTACTTCGCAAAACCTTTTGCTCGTAATACACGCGGGGCATATACTACCACAATAACCTCTTCTTATTCTTTAGCGATAGCCAGGGTAATTACACCTGCTAAAATAAGGAATGGGCCTGCGCATCCCTTAATTAATACTAAAAGGTCGCTTTTCCATACCCAAAGCAATACCACTCCTAACACCAAAAGGACAATACCCAACAATACCTTGAGAATGGTTTTAAATATCTTGTCTGTTGAATCTGTCTTCTCTGCTTCTTTTGTTTCCTTTACCTCTTCTGCCATTTTTCCACCTCCTCAATGAGCCCCCGCTGTTTCGCTTTGCGAAGCAAAGCGACGGGGGCGAATTCATCCCGCCAGTTTACGAGGCGGGATATCTATTATTTACGAAATTACGCAGTCGGCCTGCTTTTCCACCTACGATGAATCCAACCCCATTCTTGAGGGTATTTTCTTATCTGCGATTCAATTATCGAAGTAATCTTCTGAATATTATATTGTATAGTTTCTTCTTGCGTATCTTTTTTTTCAATAATGACTTCCGGCTTAATGATAATTCTATGGCTGTTATCCGGTTCTCGCACGATAAACATAGGGATTATCGGCGCTTGCGTGCGCAGGGCAAGGATAACCGGCCCGATTGCAGTTGCCGCCTGTATGCCGAAAAACGTGACAAATACACCTCCAGTGCCAAAATTCTGATCCAACTGGATAAAAAGCACCTCATTATTACGCAGGGCTTTTAGAGAATTATCCACACACGCCTGACGGGGCGTACTATGAATAGAATGTATCCCCATCATCTGCCTGCGTTTCTCTAAGAAGTCTTCCACTTTATCATCACGCATACGCCTAAGGATTACATTGACCTTATAGCCGTCCTGCCTTAATTTGGTAAGTTCCAGAGGAAAATTACCAAAGTGCGCGCTCACTGCGATTACCCCATTGCCTTTTGAAAGCGCCTCATCAAGATAACCCTTACCCTCAATTCTTACCAAATCCTTTGCTATTTGCGGCGCTTCCAAAATATACAATAGCTCCACACCGCTTTTTGCCATATTCTGAAAACACTCTCTGGCAATAGCTTCTCTTTTAAGCATATCTAACTGATTGCTAAAAGCGATTTCCAGGCTTTCTAAAGCTATCCTGCGTTGTTTTGCCGCTATATAATACGCTAATCGGGCAACCGAATGGGCAAAACTATACAGCCACTTTCGGGGTAAATATTTTACTGTCAAAGAACATAGGAATAATGACTGTCGCGCCAGTAAACGCCTGAAACGCTTCAGTGCTTCTTTAAAACCCATTTAATCTCCTACGATTATAACAAAATTGTCTCTGTATGCAAGCAAAAATTTTATACACCAAATGAACGCGAAATATTCGCCCAAATTCGCGTTTTTATAATTTATACCCTATCTTGCGCAACAGCCCCTTGCGCCAGCGGATATCTTCTTCTTTTTCTATGCCTTTTGGGCTTGCGCCATCCACCACCCCTAAGATCCCCCTGCCTAACTGCGTTTGGCCCACAATGACTTCCAAAGAATTTGCTGTAGCGCAATATATAGTACAGACTTCAGAAACCAGCTTTAAGGCATTAAGGACATTTATGGGGTATCCTTGGCGTAATACCAAAATAAAACAATGGCCGCAAGCCAATTCCAAACAATTCTTTTCGGCTATTTCTTTCAACTCATTATCATTTCCTTCAACTCGCACTAGGCATGCCCCCGAAGCCTCTGAAAAGGCCACGCCAAACTTTATCTGCGGGCTTGACTCTACCACTGCCTCATAAATATCTTCGATGCTTTTGATAAAATGCGCCTGGCCTATAATAATATTGGCATCATCTGGAGTCTTAATTGAAACCACCTTCAATTCTACCATAGCGTACCTCTCTATAAGCGTTTCCCATAAATCCTCATATCCAAAGGCCCGTTCAATAGATAGTCAAAATAGGTTACCCTCTTGAGGTAAAGCCGAATAAACCCCGAGGCCTCAAAGAAATGGTACGCTTTTTTTGACATAGTAGCTAAGCGTACCGCGTGTATGTGACAAGCACTAAGGTACTCCAAGAATCTGTTCATTAATAAGGAACCGATGCCCATGCCGCGAAAATTATTATCGATATTGATATGTAAGTGCGCAGGATAACTTTTTGAAAAATCCGGCCTTTTAAATTCTCCCCGCAAGAAACTTTTTAATAAATTATATAAGAAAACCCTTTCGCCATAGCCTGCCCATAAAAAAGGCAATGACCTTCTCAAAAGGCGGGGAATTACTTTCTGCCAAAATATCGCATAGTAGCGTCTCTCGTCACGGCAGCCCATGATGTAGCCTATGACCTTGCCATTATGCTCTGCAAGAAATATTGACTCCGGCTCATATTCAGTATAGAAAAAAGTTGCCCAATCCGCAAATAACTCCCGGCTGGCGAGAAACCTTTCAACCGGCTCACCCATAAACGCGGTATCAGCGCAAATTTTTCTTAATGCGCTACGGTCGACAGCGGTAAAAGAACGGATGATTGTTTTAAGAGGTTCATTTAAACTCAAACTTGCTCCAGATGCTTTTAACATAAGGCACTTTTTTTGAAAATATACGCGTAGAAATCAATGCCTTATCAGGATTATGCAAGAGTTCAAGCGATATCTTCACCGTAATAGTCTGTCCTGTTGATTCTACCGTAACACCCTCAGAGTTACTCAAGCGCATCCTCCCATCCCAGACATTAATCGTATTTGAATGGATGTCCAGAAAAATCTTCGGCATAGCAGAAAAAGGCACATCCTTACGCCAGCCAAAGACATAAAACGTCATCTTCGAGATATCATGGTTTTCTACAGGATGGCTTACTATCACATTAAGAAAGGCATCCTTAATCTGATATTCAGCGCACGTATCAGCCTTGTTCGGCCCTGCCCCATTGGTAGTAAAAGAAGGAAGCCTTTGGAATAGCTCATTAGTTTTCGCAAAGGAAAATAAATAGAATCCGCTTGACTCAGTCTGGCTCCTATAGCTGCGTAAGGCATTATACTTCTTAGCGACCATATGCGGCTTCATATCAAAAGAAAACCACTGACCGATATCAAGTAAATCATCGGGCACCGCAAGCGATAATTCAGGATGATATTTACGGGGCATAGGCCAATCAACATGGTGTATTAAGTAATGATATACTTTTGGGAGAGGAATCTTTCCCTCCATATCCCAGAGCGCAATATCCAAAAAAAGGGTTAATGCCCGATGGTCGCCATTGGTATCCGCAGGATGCGACACAAATATCTTCGTCGGGCAATAGGACTCAAGAATGGTTTCAAGATCAGTAATGGCATTCTCGGGAATAAAGCTTTTCCCGTATGAGAAGTTTTCCTGATACGGCACTTTGTTCAAACGGGTAAGCAGGCTCTTATAAGGCTTAGGGCTTTGCCAATACCGTGTAAACATTGCAAAGGTGCCAAAATCAGGATAGCCTAAAAATATAAGGTTATCCGAAGAAAGCCCCACATATGCCATTGCCGCGATAGCTTCCTTTCGCCGGACTTCCCCCATATGGATAAATTCTCCTTTACGAAATACTAAACGCCTCTCATAGACAATAAAGGCTAATTGATTATGGTCGCCATTGGTAAGATAGACGATTTTCACTTGGGCCTTTTTTCTTAAAGCCTCCTGAATAATACCTGCACAGGAAAGGGCTTCGTCATCAGGATGCGGCGCAAAAATAAGAATCTTATCATCGCTATCGAGCGGCTTTAGCGGGATAATCTGGCTGGCAAAAGAGAGCCGGCACAACGAGAAAATAAACAATACTACTATTATTAACTTTATTCGTTTCATTTATTTTTTTGGTTCTATATGCACCACTACGTCCGAAACGCCCCCAATCTTCGCCTTTATTGCTTCTTCAATGGTATCACTCAATATATCTGCCTGTTCAACCGGCATATCTTTTTTAACTAACACGTGCAAATCAATATGAATGTCATCAACCCTGCCTCGCGTTCTCACCTCATGGCAACCTGCAACCCCTTCTATTCCTTTGGCTATTGCTTCAATTTTCTTCACGTCAACTATTGCCATATCGCACAACACTCTTGAACTTGAACGCAGTATGCCGAATCCTGAATAAGCAATACACAATGCGATACCCAATGAACACACAGGATCACACACAGGGTATCCTGCCTTTACGCCAACGAGCGATACTATTACTGCCCCTGAAGTCAAAATATCGGAACGTGTATGCAGAGAATCTGCCACCAAGATGTCGCTTGCAAACTTCTTGCCTGCTTTATATTCGCAGAGCATAACAACGCTATTTATCATCATAGTAAGAATCATTACGAAGAAACTCGCGCCGCTTACCTGCGGGATAATAAGCTTATGAAAACGCTCAAGCGTATCATGAAGTATATGAAAAGAAAGTATGAATAAAACCACGGCAATTATAATTGCCGTAAAGGTCTCATACTTTTTATGCCCATAGGGATGATTTGCATCTTTCGGGCGCATGGCAACGCTTACTCCGATAAGGCCGATAATGTTAGAAGCCCCGTCAGAGAAAGAATGATAGCCATCGCTTACCATGCTGGCGCTCTTTATTTTATAACCAAACAAAATCTTTAAAATGGCAACCAGCCAGTTGAGGCTAAGAACAACAATAAGTATCGCCCGTATTGATTGCATAATGCTATTCCATAAAATCCATAGGGTTGGCGAGCTCACCATTATGCCAGAGTTCAAAATGTAAATGGGGAATCACTCCCGGATGATTGGCATTACCGGTCTTGCCAACCTCGCCAATTTTATCGCCTTGGCCTACCCATTGATTCTCCCTCACCTCTATTCTAGAAAGATGTCCATAGACGCTCACAAACCCTTCGGGATGTAAAAGCTCAACAAAGTTGCCCATACCCTTACTTTGACGAGCCTCCAGGACCTTTGCCCCACGCACCGCATATACCGCAGTGCCTAGAGGAGCTTGCAAATCTATACCGTTATGCCTTCGCGTCCCATTGCCCCGCCTGGCAAGAAAATCACCCTTGCCGAAAGAATCATGGCGGATAATTACCGTATCCTGCTTATAGTCAATAGGGCAAAGGAAATCCACCTTGTCCAAATGATATAACTCGTACGCCAAATAAAAGGGAAGAGCTAATAAGAAAACAAAGAAGAAAAGGCTGATTATTCTTTGAGACATTATGAAACTTTAAACCCAAGTTTTGCCTGCCCGCCTTTGGCAGGCGAAGCAAATTTTGGGTTTAATTTACAATTTTTTGATTATACCACAAAAACCCACAAGCGCAAGACAGCCAAATACAAAACTATCTCCGATAGTGCAGTAAAGGCTATTTCGCTGGCGCAAATGAATATTTGCCGTCATTATTCCCGGAACAAAAGTATCTTTTTGGCCTTGCAAAACCCTTGCAATAATTTTACCTTGAGGGTCTATAACGCACGATACGCCGGTATTTGCTGCACGCACTAACGCAACCCTGTTCTCAATGGCCCTAAAAACCGAAGCAGACAAATGCTGATACGGCGCAGAAGTTTTCTTAAACCATGCATCATTTGTAATATTGACTAACAAATCAGCTCCTTTTCTTACAAAGTTACGGGATAACTCAGGAATGGTGTCCTCAAAACAGATAAGCACGCCGAAGCGTTGTGCGTTGCTTGCCCTAAGCGTAGCCGAAGGGTGCGTATCGCGTATTGCGTTCAATGAAAAAGTAGTAAACTCTTTGCCTGCGGTAAAATCACCTATGGGGACAATAGTTGCTAAAAATTTAAATATATGTTTGAGTGGCACATATTCCCCAAAAGGCACTAGATGCAGCTTGTCATAGCGGCCTGAAAGCTTACCTTCTTCATTTATCAATAACGCGCTGTTAAAATATTGTCCCTTTTCTTTTACCACCGTGCCGAATAAAAGAGGAATTCTGGCCTCTTTAGCCAAAGAAAAAATGGTTTCCAATATCCACGCATCTTGTGGCTCACCCCAAAAACCAGGGCTTGAGGCCTCAGGCCAAATAATAATAGCGGGTTTTTCTAAAGCCACATCTTTTGTCAATTGGGCATACCTATCTAAAATAAGCGGCTGCGAGCCAAAGGCCCATTTAAGCTCTTGGGGAATGTTACCTTGGATGAGCGAAACTTTCACCGTAGTGCGTAGTGAGTCGTGCGTAGTGAGTCTAAAGTAACCATAGCCCAACGCAGCCAAAAGACACATTATAGGCAGCACTATATAATTTTTCTTTTTTGCGCAATAGGCCCTACGCCTGCCTGCCGGCAAGGCAGGCAATACGCATAACGCGATATTCACCATCATTACCAAAAATGAAACTCCATAAACGCCAACGAGGTCAGCAATCTGAATAACGGGTGGATTGAGATATTGAGAATACCCCAAAAGTGCCCAACCAAAACCGGTAAGCAGATGCGCGCGCAGGTATTCAAGGCAAACCCACGCCGAAGGAAGAGAGAAGATAGTCCACAGTCCATAGTCCACAGTCCACAGCTTGGTAATAATAAATCCAAAAATACCAAAATATAAGGCTAAATATGCGATAAGGAGAATCTGGCCAAGGAGGGTGACGTGGATGAGCCAGTAAATAGTGACTGACCAGAAAACGAGACCGGTAAAATATGATAATAAAAATGCTTTGAGAGGAGTTTTATGATGAAGGGCGAAAAATAAAGGAACAAAACCGCACCAGCCAAAAACCCAAAGCCTCCCCGAACAAAAAGGCAGGGCTAATACTATACCTGATAAAAGACTTAACGCTGCGGATTTGATTCCGTTGACTGTGAACTGTTGACTGCCTGCCTCGAGCGCAATCGAGGAGTGGACCGTGGACTGAATCACTTTCCGCAGCACTTCTTATACTTCTTGCCGCTTCCGCAGGGACAGGGGTCATTACGTCCGGCCTCTGGATGGAGTTTTTGTACGGCATCAGGAGAGGCGGTGACGGCTTGGGGAGCGTGGATACGCGCTAAGGGCTCTGCATGAGGCGCCTCTTGCGCCTTCTCAAACTGCCCGACTTCTTGATGCACAAATTCCTGAACCACGGAAGAAAATACCCCTTTGATTTCTTTTACCTGTTTTTCTATTTGTAGCTTAAAAAGGATATCCACTACATCAGTTTTGATTGAGGCGATCATCTGGGTAAACATATCATAGGCTGCATGCTGATATTCAACAAGAGGATCTCTCTGCCCGTAAGCGCGCAACCCTATACCCTCCCGCAACGTATCCATGGCATAGAGATGATCCTTCCACTTGCTGTCTACTACCTGCAACATAATCATGCGCTCCATATGGCGCATTACCTCGGAGCCCGCAGCCTCTTCTTTTTGCGTATACGATTGTGAGAGCCGCTCTACAATTTCCCCGATAATATCGTCATAGCCTTTATCAAAGGCGCTCTCTTCTACTTCAAGAGAAAACTGCATTTTTAACCACGCCTGAAAACCTGTGCTATCCCATTGATGGCGTGAGCTTTCTTTAGGGATATATTGGCCTGCTAAAGACTCAATAATTTCTTTTGCCATATCCAAAATAAGGCCCTTAAGGCCCTGTCCTTCTAAAACCATATGGCGTTGCTGATAGATAACCTCGCGCTGCTTATTCATCACATTATCGTATTCCAAAAGCTGCTTGCGTATCTCAAAGTTATGCTGTTCAACCCTTTTTTGGGCGATTTCAATTGATTTACTCACCCAGGGATGCTCAATCACCTGGCCATATTCCAATCCTAAATGGTTCATAATCCCGATGAGCCTGTCTGAGCCAAAAAGGCGCATTAAATCATCCTCAAGCGAGACATAAAAACGCGACGAGCCGGGGTCTCCCTGCCTGCCTGAGCGTCCGCGCAGCTGATTATCAATACGCCGCGCCTCATGGCGCTCAGTGCCAATCACATGCAAGCCCCCAGCTTCTACTACCTTTTTATGCTCTATTCCAAATTCCTTATTGTGCTTATCCATAAGGCTTTTATACTCGGCTGCATAATTCTCATCGTGAGGATTCACCTCTTTTTGTCTTAAGATGCTCTTTACAATAAATTCTACATTTCCTCCTAAGATGATGTCCGTACCGCGGCCTGCCATATTGGTGGCAATAGTTATGCCTTTATATCGGCCTGCCTGCGCCACAATACTTGCCTCCATTTCATGGTACTTAGCATTTAATACTTGGTGGGGTACCCCTTTTCTCTTAAGCATACTGGAGAGAAGTTCCGATTTTTGGATAGATACTGTTCCCACAAGTGCTGGTCTGCTTTGGGCATAACACTCCGAGATTTCTTCAACTACCGCTTCAAATTTTTCCTTCTCGGACTTATATACCCTATCGGAAAGATTTTGGCGCGCAAGCGGCCGGTTGGGAGGAATGGAAACTACATCCAAAGAATAAATCTCTTTAAATTCCGAAGCCTCGGTTGTCGCGGTTCCGGTCATACCAGACAATTTCTCATACATCCTGAAATAATTCTGGAAGGTAATAGTAGCCAGCGTCTGATTTTCCCGCTCAATCTTTAGCCCTTCCTTGGCCTCAACCGCCTGATGCAGCCCGTCTGACCAACGCCTGCCGGGCATAAGCCGCCCCGTAAATTCATCCACAATAATTACCTGCCCCTCTTTAATCACATAATCCACATCTAATTTATAAAGATTGTGTGCCCTCAAGCCCTGGATCAAGTGATGGCGGTATTCCATAGTCTCGATTTCATGAAGATTAGGGATATTCAATAACTGGCAAGCCTTGAGCTCGCCTTCATCGGTAAGGCTTGCAGTATGGGCCTTCTCATCAACGATATAATCATAGCCCTTTGCCAAATCAATTCCTTTATATTTCGCGTCAATCTCATCCTTCTCTAGGATAATTCGCCCCTTTAACTTCGGGATAATCTTATCAATCTGATAATACTTTTGCGTTGATTCCTCAGCCGGGCCGGAAATAATCAGCGGGGTACGCGCCTCATCAACCAAAATAGAATCCACCTCATCTACGATGGCAAAATAAAATGGCCGCTGTACCATATCCTCTCTGGAAACCACCATATTATCGCGCAAGTAATCAAAGCCAAATTCATTGTTAGTGCCATAGGTGATATCACAGGCATAGGCAGCCCTTCTTGCCTGAGGGTCCATATCGTGCTGAATTACTCCCACGCTAAGGCCTAAGAATTCATATATCGAGCCCATCCACTCACGGTCGCGCCGCGCCAGATAATCATTGACAGTAATCACATGCACGCCTTTTCCCAATAACGCGTTGAGGTAGGCAGATAAGGTGGCGACAAGTGTTTTTCCCTCACCCGTTGCCATCTCTGAAATTTTACCCTCATGCAGCACCATCCCACCGATAAGCTGTACGTCGAAATGGCGCATATTCACTGTTCTGCGGCCCGCCTCGCGCACGCAGGCAAAGGCTTCAGGCAAAATATCCGTAAATAACTCATTACGCAGCACCTTCAATCTTGATTTCAGCTTATCTTTCTCGGCAGCGGAAGTAGATTCCCTTACTTGAGCTTCTAAATCCAGGAAATCCTGCTCATAGGCTCTTGCTTTCGCGGCAATACTTTTCTTAAATTCCTCGGTCTTCGCCCTTAACTGGCTATCAGAAAGTTTTTGTATCTGAGGTTCTAAGCTGTTTATCTTCTCAACAATTGGCTTAAGCCGCTTGACCTCGCGTTCATTTTGCGAACCGATTATTTTTTGGGTAATAAATTTAAGCATTTTACGTCGTGCGTTGTACGTCGTGCGTTGTACGTCGTGCGTTGTACGTCGTGCGTCGTGCGTTTAATAGTTAACGGGAGAACACAAGACGCAAGACGCAAAACCCATTTAATTCTTCTGCGTTGCCTTTTGCATCTTCAAATATGCTTCAATAAACTCATCAAGCCTTCCATCCATTACCGCATTCACATTGCCCGTTTCATAGTCAGTGCGGTGGTCCTTGACCATGCTATAGGGATGCATTACGTAGGAACGCACCTGTGAACCCCATTCAATCTTCTGTTTCTTAGCGTAGTGTGCCTGTAATTTCTCTTCTTGCTTACGGCGCTCCTCTTCATACAGCTTGGCCTTTAAAATCTTTAAGGCTGTCTGCTTATTCTGAAGCTGCGAACGCTCATTCTGGCAAGCCACCACAATGCCGCTAGGTAAATGGGTTATGCGCACTGCGGAATCAGTGGTATTTACCGATTGCCCCCCGGGGCCGCTTGAACGATAGACATCAATCTTAAGGTCCTTCTCTACAATTTTAATATCAATGTCTTCCTCAATCTGCGCCACCACATCCACTGAGGCAAAGGAAGTATGCCTGCGTTTATTGGCGTCAAAAGGTGAAATACGCACCAGCCGATGCACCCCGCTTTCAGCCTTTAAATACCCATAGGCAAAAGGCCCTTCGATGAGCAAGGTTACATTCTTTATCCCTGCCTCTTCGCCTTCAAGGATATCTATAGTTTTAACCTTATAGCCTTTAGCTTCGGCAAAACGGCAATACATACGCATGAGCATTTTAACCCAGTCACAGCTCTCAGTGCCGCCTGCGCCTGCGTTTATGGAGAGAATAGCATCGTTTGCGTCAAACTCACCGCCTAATAAGAGATTAAATTCCAAAGAAGCAATCTCTTGGGAAAACCGTTCCAAATCCTTTTGTAAATCCGTAAGTAGCGCGGTATCTTCAGCGCCTGCAAGATCCAACAAGCCTTTTGCGTCTTTTAACTTATTCTGAATATCATTAAATGGCTGAATCCTTGCTTTAAGAACCTTTAATTCATTGACTACCTTCGCTGACTTCTGGCTGTCTTGCCAAAAGCCTGAGGCGGACATTTGAGTGTTTAATTCGCCAATACGCGCCTCGATAGCAACGCTGTCAAAGATACCCCCTGAGCTCGCCAAGCTTCTTATCTAATTCAGCAACTTTTATTTTAATTTCTTCAAGCATATTTTAATCTCCATCGTTATATGCTATCAATTAAGAGCGGTTAAAATCAGTTACTACTGAGCTACGCATAAGTAATGAAAATTTTGTAGGCTTATCTTTGGTCTGCTGCGGCGTTGCTCCTCCTCGGCGTAGTGCGTCGACTACGCCGTCGTCGTCGCGCCTTGCATCAGGCTCAAATCTAAGCCTCCAAATCTTTCCATTACTTACGCGTAACTCAGTAATAGTTACTCACTGTTACTTTTTGCAACTGCTATTAACTATTTTAAACCGATAGTAACCCTGCCTACGGCGGGCGGGCAGGCAGGCATTATTAACCAATCTTTTATTTTGTTATCTTTTTATCCCTTTGATCATCAGCTCCAGCTCATCCTTATTGTCGCTGAATTGCTTTGCTTCTTCCAAGGAAATCTTTCCCTCTTTCACTAGCTTAGTGAGCGACTGATTAAAAGTCTGCATTCCGAATATTACGCCGTCATCAAGATAACGGGGGATTTCCCATATCTTTCGTTCACGAATAAGACGGGCAATAGTAGGCGTAAGTACCATGGATTCATACGCGGGAACACGCCCCGCCCTATCTTTAAAAGGAATAAGCCTTAAGGAAATAACGCCTTTAAGCAACCCTGAAAGCTGTATCGCAACCTGCTCATGCTGGTGCGGGGGGAAAAAATTGATGATACGTTCAACCGTCTGGGCCGCGTTAATAGTATGCAGGGTACTTAACACCAAGACCCCTGTTTCTGCCGCGGTCAGCGCCGCGGACATTGTCTCATGGTCGCGGATATTGCCGATATAGATAACATCAGGGCTTTGCAGGGTAAATGCGCGAAGGGCAATCCCATAACTATAGACATCTGGGCCTAACTCCCTTTGATTAATTACGGATAAATTATCAGTAAAAGTAAATTCTATGGGTTCTTCAACCGTCAAGATATGCTTTTTAGTATGGGTGTTGATAAATTCAATCATTGAAGCAATAGTCGTTGATTTCCCCGAACCCATAGAACCGGTTAATAACACCAAACCCCTGTTTTCCAGAGCCAACTTCTCAAACACTTCTCGAGGGAAACCCAATGCTTCAAAAGACCTTGTCTGCTGGCTTACTTGACGAATGACTATAGAAGGGGTATTGCGTTGCATAAAAATGCTCACGCGGAAACGCTGTTTTTTATCCTCTAAGAACATGCCGAAATCTATATCCAAGTGTTCGCGAAATGCCTCTCTTTGTTTTTCTGACGTAATCGCCTCAACTGCCTGAAGCACATCCTCTACGCTTAAATCATTATCAGATACAGAAAGCACCTTGCCGTCAATACGCATATGCACCGGCCCGCCTGCGCGGTAAAAAAGGTCTGAGGCATTCCTATCGCTCATCATCCTAAGGTAATCTTTAATGGTCATACTATCCTCTCTTTATTCGGTTAGCAGGCAGCGGTTTTAAACCATTGCCTATATCTTTACGATGATACCTCTTTTTTACGGTTTAGGCAAAATATATTTTTTAGCCGCTTTTCAAACTGGATCAGCTGCCTTTTTATCTTGCGCCCTTGTGAATACTGCCCAAAATCGCCGTGAGATTTTACCACCCGGTGGCAGGGGATAATAAAAGGATAGGGATTCTTTCGCAACGCGCTCCCTACTGCCCTGACTGCTTTGGGTGAGCCGATCTGCTCGGCGATCCAACGATAACTTCTCACTTCGCCAAGAGGTATTCTGAGGGTTGCCTCTAAAACTTTAAGTTGAAAACTGGTAAAATCTTCAAAGGAGTTCTTCTGTTTCTTTTGCCTAAGCCTCATTTTCAAGAAGATGTTTTTTCCTTAAAAGCTGATGGTACTTGAGCGCAAAGCGGTGAGATTCATTACGGATATGCTGCATCAGGCGTAATGCCGCGGAATTTTGCTTTAACCTTATCGGCTTATGGCTCAATAAGGTATATATCTCTTCCTCCCTTTTAGCTAAGCCTATAGTGGGGATAGTAAGCCCTAATAACGTCAATTGCCTTGTGGCGGCAGAAAGCTGGCCCTTGCCTCCATCCACTAAAATTAAATCAGGGAAAGGCAGTCCCTCCGCTTGCACCCGGCGATAACGCCTACCCACGGCTTCAGCCAGCATTTCATAATCATTAGCCTGCATTACCGTTTTAATCCTGAATCTGCGGTAATTATCCTTGTCCGCTAAACCGTTACAAAAGGATACCATTGAAGCAGTTGCCTGTCTACCTAAAATATTGGAGACATCAAATGCCTCTATCCTTTTTGGCAAAGTAACGAGCCTTAGGGTATCCCTTAATTCCTGTAGCGCTGCCTGAATGCTATAGGTAGAAGGCCTAAAGGTGCTTAATGCAATAATCTTATCCCGCGACACTGCGGCCTCTTCAAATTTCTGCTCTTTGGCCTTCTGTTCCATTTCCCGGGATAGCTCCTTGACTAATTCCTCACTCTTTCCCTCTAAAATCAGAATGATTTGCTTTATGGTTTTGGCATAGTCAACCTTGCTGATTTTCCCGATACAAGGAGCGGGTGAAAGTTTTATACGATAATAAATACAGGCTTTTTTGGGAAGCGTTTTGCAGGAACGATAGGGAAAATAGCGGCGGATAATCTTTAATGCCTCTCTAAGCAACCCGGCGCTGATATAGGGGCCGAAATACTTGGCGCCGTCAGCTTCTCTTTTACGGGTAACATAAAGAGCGGGAAACTCCTCATTAGTAATCTTAACTAAAGGAAAGCTCTTATCATCCCGAAGCGAGACGTTATATTTTGGCTTGTGCTCTTTAATAAGGCTTGCCTCTAATAAAAGCGCCATACCTTCCGTAGCAGTCGTCCTGTATTCAATATCAGCCACATTCGCCATAAGCCTTACGGTTTTCGCCGAGAGGCCTCTTACGAGATAACTGCTTACGCGCTTCTTAAGTGAGATTGCCTTGCCAATATAAATAATCTTTCCAGATTCGTCCTTCATCAGATAAATCCCGGGAGAATCCGGCAGAGAGGCAATTTTATTCCTTAGTTCACTGTTCATAGCTCAAAGAAATTGAAGGCTCCCATACCCTACTTTTTTATTTTCTGCTCTACCCACCGCCATAACTCCTCTATCTCATGAACCCTAAAAGCAAAACTAAAAACAATATAAGATAAAAGCCCTGCGATAATGGTTACCCCCAAACCAATAAGTCTATGAAAAGCCCTATCACTAAACACTATTATCTTTGAAGAAATAATATAACAGATTATCCCCATACATACACTCGCCGCAAGGATACGGATAAAAGAACTTATTATTTCTTTCACTTTAAAATCACCAAGCCGCTTTTTTAAAATCACAAACAGAATTAGGAAAGTATTGATGCCTGAGAGGGAGGTAGCCAAGGCAATGCCGCCTATTTTAAGGGGAAACATCAGGATAGAATTTAAGATAACATTAGTTACCAAAGCCACTAATGCTGCTTTGGTCGGCGTAACAGTATCTTTGAGGGCAAAGAACGCGGATTGCAAAACCTTGGTTGCCCCGTAGGCGCATAAACCAATGCTATAGAAAAATAACGCTGATGCGGTTAAATGCACAGAATACGCGTCAAATCGTTTACCTCCGAAAAGAGTTGCTATAATAGGAGTAGACAACACCATAAAAGCTACCGAAGCAGGCAGCATTACAAAGAATACGCTTCGTAAACCCCAAGAAAGCGTATGCCTTAATTTATCGTGGGTATCCTCCAATGCCTGCGTGGAAAACGCCGGTAATATTGCCTGTGAAAGGGCATTGCTAAAAATCCCCAAAGGAAATTGGATTAACCTATAGGAGAAATACAATACCGCAACCCCGCCCTCCCCCACTATTCGTGCCAATGAGCCGAATATAGAATCCGCGAAATTATTTAGTTGATAAATACTTGAGCTTAAAAGGCGCGGCAACATCAATTTGCCTACGTTTTTGGCTGCAGGATGTTTAAAACGCTTGAAAAGTTTAAGCCGAAATCCTTTTTTATATAACATTGGAATTTGTACTGCCAACTGCAATAATCCACCTATCAAGACACCTGATGCCAAGCCCGCTATCCCTTCGCCAAATAAAAGGGCACAGATGATTATGGAAATATTTAGGATACAGGGAGCAAGCGCAGGGATAGTAAAATGCTTTAAAGAATTAAGCACTGCCATACAATAGGCAGTCAAGCCTATGAGGAGAATATAGGGAAAAATAAGGCGGTTAAGCCTAATGGTAGCCTCTAATTTCTCCGGGGAGCTCATAAATCCAGGAGCAATAAGCCTCACTATCAATGGAGAAAATAGTATCCCAAGTATTGTTATCGCCATAAGAACCATAAGGATAATATTCAACAGGCAATTTGCAAGGTCCCAAAATTCTTCTTTTGAGTGTTTTAGGTTATATTCGCTAAAAATCGGGACAAATGCCGCATTGGCCGCGCCTTCGCCTACCAAGTCCCGAAAAAGATTCGGGATACGAAAGGCAATAACAAATGCCTGGGCGTAAAGGTATACGCCGAATAAACGAGCAATGACAATATCCCGAATAAACCCTAAAATACGCGAACACAAGGTAAAAAACCCAATTATGGATGCTGACTTGGCAATAGTTCGATTACACTCACCATTAGCCCTGAGCGTAGTCGAATGGGCAATAGCTTTATTGGTTGACATATTTAACGTTATATGTTATATTTTAAATTTATGGAAATTAATAGAAATTGGGAGAAACTCATTGTAGAGAGAATAGACAGCCTATTTCAATAAATTTCCACAAATTCCTGCTCAGCAGGCAGGTCCATTTATTTCAATCTTTTTACTTTGTTAAGGAGGATGTAATGGCTCAACGCAGACGACAATCACTTAAAGCCCAGCGTAAAGACAAAAAACGCCACGCACAAAATATTCATATTAAAACTGCCTTAAAGAAAAATATAAAGGAACTTCAGGCATCTACCGCAGGTAAAAATATCGAAGAGGCAAAAAAACACCTCAAAGATGTTATTTCAAAGCTCGCGAAAGCCGCCAAAAAGAATATTATCCACAAAAATACCGCAAAGCGAAAGATTTCCCGCCTAAGCCAGAAAGTGGCAAAGTTAGCGGCATAATTTAATTACCAAAGCCTCTAAGGCAAATTCGGCTTTTAGCTTGCCTGTTTTTATACTCACATCTGTTTCTAAAAGGAGGCTTATTTTTTTCTTTCTGTCTTCCGCATTAAGGCTATGCCTGACAAACTGATAGCGCAAGGCCCCAAGAATCCTTTCCGCTTTCTCTCCCGCTTTAAACAGCTCTGACAAAATATCTAAGGCATAACCGGGTTGCTTTCTTTCAATTGCCCGCGCTAACCCAAAGGCATTCACTTCCTCTTTAGATTTAAAATGTATCACCTTTGCGGCTTTACAAAGGCTAGTAAAGAATTTATTCTCCTCCTGCGGCATGCGGCTCATATCAAACACCACGGCTACATTGCTTGGTAAATCCCCTAACCGGCTTAAAAGATATGCCTTAACTTCGTCTTTTACCTTAAGCGTATCCTTAATGACAAGCAGCCTGTGGTTTGCTGATACCGGAACCCGCGATAGCGCCTCTTTGCACAAAGACAGGGTTAACTCCTTAGCCAAAAAGGCCTCATAATTAAAAGGCTCTAATTCTGGAGGGAAGAATTCTTTCTTAAAAGACTGGATTTTTTCCTGCTTGGCGAGCTCGTCTTCACCGATAAAAAGGTATAGCATATTATGCGCGGTAAAACTAAAAAGGCGGGCGAATTACCAATTCTCAACCAGGCGCTCTACCACGCGCCGGACAAGATCCGCGATGGCATCATCAAGCGCTGCTTTTTCTGTTTTCGCCTGTGCGCCGCTGATAAAATAGGTGGTGTCTCCGATAAAATTCGGCTCTTCCCACACAGGTTTTTCTTCTCCCTTTTTATAAAGGCTTAAGCGCATAACCAAGCTAATGCGGTACTCGGCAACATCCTCTTGGTTATTTTCATAGCGCAGCGCGTCCCGTTGATAATCAATAAGCTCTCCCTTTAAGATTAAGTCCGCCTCGTCTCTCTTGGCGATGCGTAAACCTCCATCGGACATAAAACGGTTAATCACCGCGGTGCGTATATCTGTTTCTAGAAGCGGATGATATGTCCTAAACCTCTGGGAAAGGCTCGTGGCATCTTCTGAAAGGATATCCACTTTATTCGCGAACGGCTCAACGCATATCGTCTTTTCAACGCCTCTATAGACGGAGTGAGTGGTGTAGCCGCAACCAAAAAGAGTAGAAAGTAGAAAGTAGAAAGTAGAAAGTAAGAAAAGAGTTGCCTTCATTTTTTCTCCAATTCCTTTAATTTCTCCCGGGCTATTGAAGCGCTTTCACAATAAGAGCAATTATTCACTATCTCCTGATAGTAAATACGGGCCGCATCGTATTTCTTTTGTTTTTCATAAAACCCGGCGGTGTGAAGGTTGCCTTGCGCCTCTTTTTCCTTGAGGCTGTCAATCTGGCTGCGTGCCTCTTCCTGAAGCGCGGCATCAGGTTGAGATTTTACGAACTCCTCAAACTTTTTCTTAGCCTCTTGAGTAAGCTCCTGGTCATACTCTGCTTTGGGCGCAATCTTGCTCGCGCAATCAGCAACCTGAAATTTTGCCGGGCTAGCCCATTCACTTTCAGGATAGGTCGTCACCACCTTCTCGAATTCATCATGCGCTTCCTGAAAACGGCTCACATTCTTTAAAATCATACCCAAAAGATACTGTGCCTGAGCCGCATGTTTACCGTAGGGGGAATTTTCCACTACCTTACGGAATATCTCAATAGAAGGATTTTCAACCGGAAGATCTATCCCTGCGGCCTTGCGTTTTTCTCCGGACATAAAGGTTTGGCCAATCTTAAGTTGGCGTTCAATAATCTCATCTATCCTGCTGCTAAAAGGGTATTTATCAATTACTTTCTGGTATGCCTTATATCCTTCATAAAATTTCTGCATTCCTTCAAGGCTTAGCCCGATAAAAAGCTGCGCCTCTGATGCCTCATACGCCTTTGGGTAATGCTTGATAAGCTTTTGGCTTTCCTCAAGCGCTTCCTGGTATTTCTTTCCATCATATAATTCTTGTATTACCTTCAGCTGCCCTTTAGGGGTGGGTTTCACGCTTTGCTTAGGAGACTTCCAACTCCCGGTTTTCGGGCTCCAGATCCAAAAGGCATAGCTTGGGCTGCTACAGAGCGAAACAATACCCAGCCACATTAGGATAAAAACAACCTTTCTCATAGCGCTTACTGTATCATATCGTATATAATTTGTCAATTACGGCAAGCCGGGTCACCCATTATAGGGATATCATATCTTCGGCAAGATAAAGGTGAATGCGGTTCCCTTACCTAATTCGCTTTCTACCCGTATCCTCCCCTTGTGCAGCTCAACTATTTCCTTAGCAATAGAAAGCCCTAAACCGGTGCCTTTCTCGCCAGGCAGCGCCGAGCGGCTGAATTGCTCAAATTTGCTGAATAGCTTTGGCAGATCATCCCGCGAAATACCTATGCCGGTATCCTTGACTATACATTCCACGGAGTTTTCTTTGTCTATAATGGAAATTTCGATGTCCCCTGCTGAGGTAAATTTCATGGCATTGCCCAAAAGATTCGTAAATACCTGTATAATCCTGTCCCTATCCAACGAAAGCTCAATCTTTTCTTTAGAGAAATTTTCTTTAAGCGCTACATTTCTATTCTTTACCCTTAAATTAAAGGTCGCTATAACGCCTCGCGCAACTTCTACAATATCAACTGCTTCCTTCTTCAATTTAAGTTTCCCTGCTTCGATTTTTGAGATATCAAGGAGGTTATCGATAATACGGCCTAGCCTCTCAATATTCTCAAGCGATATCCCCAAAACCTCGCTTTGCGTCAAAGTAACTCCGCCATGCAGGCCTTCAAAAACCTGGGATACGCCTTCTTTAATAACCGCCATCGGGGTGCGCAGTTCATGGGAAACCATAGATACAAATTCATCTTTTAAGCGTTCCATCTCTTTGCGCTGGGCAATATCCTCTTTCACCGCTACAAAATGAGTGATAGCTCCTTCGGCATTGGTAATCGCGGATATGGAGCTAAATTCCCAATAGAAGTCACCATTTTTCTTTCTGTTGCGTAATTCACCTCTCCACTCCTTAGCCGCGGTAATTGTCCCCCAAAGCTGTGTATACACCTCAGGCAGCGTCTCTCCGGATTTTAATATACGGATGTTGCTTCCTACCGCTTCATCAAAAGGATACCCTGTTAATTGGGTAAACTTTGGGTTCACGTATTCAATAGTGCCAGTAGTATCGGTAATCACCACCGCGCTTGGCCCCTGTTCAATAGCGCGCAGTAACTTGCGGATTTCTTCTTCCTGCTGTTTGCGTTTAATGAACTGGCCTATCTGGCTACCCACCGAATCAAACATCTGCAATAGCTCGGCATCGGGCTTACGCAGTTCATGGCTAAAAAATTCAAAAACGCCGACAACTTCTTTTCCAATGCGGATAGGAAACCCAAACGCGCCGTGAAGCCCGGACTTAGAGGCAAAAGGCGCCCGGGGAAAATTTGTATCTATAGCCACATCTTCAATCCAAGAAGAACTGCTATTCATCCATACCCTCCCAGGCAAACCTACATGAGGAGCAAAAGTTATCTTACGGCATGCACTTACAAACTCATCTGCTTCTAGTTCAGGAATATGCCATACCTGGGTGCAGTCAAGCCGGTCAGTAACATGATTGACTATCCAGAGCGCGCCTAAATCCCAGCTTAAATTTTCACAGACTACCTGAAGGATTTTCGCACTCGCCTCATGCAACGTGGATGACATTGCCAGAAGGCGCGTTACCGTATACTGCGCATCGGCCCTCTGTTCCATCTCTTTGCGCCGGGAGATATCCCTTTCAAGTTCTTCATTGGCGCTTTTTAGGCTTAGATACGATTCCCTCAATTTATTGCCTATTTTATTAAAAGCAACCACAACCTCCCCTAATTCATCCTTATTGCCTACCACGATATCTTTTTCCATATGCTCACCCGACATCCCCTCCGCAACTTTATCAAGCGAAGAAACCGTATGTTTTACGGACAAATAAAAGGCTATGGTGAAATAACCTACTGCAAGTAACATAATGAACGCGAGTATTTCAATAAAATACTTCTTCCGGCTAAACCTATAGACGCGCGCCTCTAAGAGCCTGTCAAGAGCAGGGCCAATTGCTTCATAAAGCCTAAAATTCTCTTCAATCGCATTGGAAAAAAGGGAATAGTAATCGACCAGAGAAATATCAATAGCTTCGGCATTAAGAATCTTTGTGTTGAGTAAATCCAAGAATAGCGTGGCCGCTGCATTATTTTCCCTAAGGTATATTTCTAATTTTGGCGTAAGGCCTGCATTCTTAGAGAAAGCCGTCTGCATACCGCTGTTCATCAAAGCAAGCGTGGTGTGTATAGTTGCATTGAGGCCAAAAAGCAAAAATTGCTCTGCCTGGGCTTCAATTCTTTTTCTTGCTACGGCATTGAGCGCAAAAATGCCTGCCTGTTCTAAAGATTCGGCTATGAGCGGGATTTTATTCACTACGGCATCCATTAAATAATAGCTGTCCAAATCCGGGTCAAGGATAAGGTTAGAGCTGTCTCCTGCTTTGGTGATAAGCGAACGCAGCGCGGCATGAAACGCAGCCCATTCGTCGTAACTTGACGACGGGATATTCTCTGGCAAATGGCCTTTTAAGGCTTCCCACTTACTTTTTGTATCAAGCCATTGCCTCTGTGCCTCTAATAGCGACCCCAGCCTGCGATCGGCCTCATCGATTACTTTAATATCGTTATCAATTTCTCCCTGTTTAAACGCTATTCTTTCTTTAAAATACGCATCCCCATTGGCATACATAGCTGCCATTGTCCGGCAGTGCAAGGAGTGCTGTAAGAGTTTTTCAAGAGGCATAATATAGCCTATGCCCATCCTCTCTTTCTGGGCAAAGTTAATTTTGAGGTTAATTTCTGAAATCAAGAGGTACATCACTACGGCAAGAGGGATAACAAAAATTATGCCTATCAGAAGAAACTTCTGAAGGTATTTAAGGTTATTGAGTAATTTAATGGCAGGATAAAAAAAGGTTTTCATATTTAACCCGATTATTTGGTTTATTTCTTCAGACTATACTTTATCCAACATCCTTTGTCAAGCGAATCAAAAGAGCTTACGTGGGTAAATAAAAATAGGCGAAAGGCACACTACTTAGCCAATGCGTAATGGTAAATAACGCTCCAAGCGCATAGTTTGTAGTGATGGCAATTGACGGCGCTAAGAGCGGAAAAACGAGAGCGGATATCCCAAGGCTAAATCCTAAAGTAATAATAAGGCTCGTAAAGGGAACAATAATCAGGTTCGCACACACGCTCACAGGGCTTACAATTCTGAAATAATACGCGATAAATCCGCTCGTCACTATCCACGCGGAAAAAGAAACAGAAAAACTATTTATCAAACCCTTTACGAGGCGAAACCCTGTTTCCCGCTTTTGGCGGGATTCCGCTACGGCGGGAAACGGGGCTTCACCTCGAGATAGCCATCCCTTACTAAGGAAACTCCCAATTCCTGGCGAAAGCAGCACTATACCCAATACACTGACAAATGAAAGCTGAAAGCCGACATCAAAAAGCTGCAAAGGGTTATATCCGAGAATAACCAACGCCGCCAAGCTTAAGTTATTGATAATATGCGGCTCTCTTTCTATCAGATAGGCAATAAGCACCACAACTGCCATAATCGTTGCCCTGACCACAGACGCGCTGAGGCCCACCGCGTACATATGGAGGATCAAAAGAGGAATGGTGATGCCGTAACGCGCCTTGCGTTTTATGCCTAATGCCTTTAACAATATCAAGGCGATAAATGCAACAATTCCCACATTAAAGCCGCTTATAGCAATGATATGGCCGGTGCCGGTCTGGATGAACGCGCGGCGGATGTCTTGAGGGAAATTCTGGCGTTCGCCAAGAATAATCCCGGAAAGGACACGGCTATTATACGGCCAAAGATACTCATCAAATATACCTTTTAATTTATGCTTGAGCCTTAATGCGAACGATTTTAATTGTGTCCCTTTTCCCCTTTCTAAAACCACCACCGAATCTTCTTTTCGTACGTTACAAATATAAAAAATACCCTGATGCCGAAGATAGTCACGATACGAAAAGACTCGCCGGCTAAAACTAAACGGCTGATAGAGATTCCCTTCTAACCTTAGTTCATCCCCATAGCGCAATTGCGCGCCATTAAACACATTCGCCAACACCTCACCTTGCGCCGCATACACTTTTCCTTTTATGCCTATTTTATTGACGCGTAAGATGAAACTCCCCTTACTCTTGTTTATCGCAGGGTCGTTTTCAATAATACCGATAAGCTCAACGCGCTGGCTTTTTTGCAGATTAAGACTCCCGATATGGTTATAAGGAAAATAAAGATAATTCCTGGTATGCAGCGCTCCTAATCCAAAACAAAGCAATAAAAGAAAAAGAGCAAATTCTCTTTCAGTTCTTCTTGCTAGAAATACCAAGGGAAGCATCACAAGGCAAAAAAGCCACTCAAGAAAAAAGGGAATAGTGAAAATGCTTGCTATCACTATCCCCAGAATAAAAGAGACCGCCGAAGCAGTGAGTATAGGGGCCTGCGCGAACCTATGGAGTAATGTCTTCAACAATAATCGTATCTTTTAATCGTTCAAATTTCTTATCGCCAAAGCCTTTGACCTTTTTAATATCTTCAACTGATCTGAAACCACCATGGCTATCGCGGTAATCAATAATCCGCTTAGCAAGTTCAGGGCCGACACCGGATAGAGTAATCAATTCATCGAGCGTTGCGTTATTGAGATTGATTAATGAAGGTGGATTGGCCGCCTGATAAGATACTGCGGCGAAATAATTCTTAAGAGGGGGATTCTGCTTGGTAAGATAGCTAATACTAATTCCCACGAATACGATTGCGGCAACAAACAGTAAAACCGCCTTTTCC
>JAHFFP010000007.1:0-5003 GCA_023247895.1 Candidatus Omnitrophota bacterium | reverse complement strand
CCTGCCGGGTTAAATTAAACATTATGTCATAACTGTTCGGCTATATATCCTTTTCTTTCCAGAAGTTTTAAGATACCTTTTGAGCCAAGAAGATGGCCTGAGCCTATCACCACAAAACGGGTTCCGCCTTCTTTTAAAAACCCTTCTATTTTTGAGGCCATGGTAATATTTCGCTCATAGAGAAGCTTCTCGTAGATGGGGAGCATTTCAGGATGTTCTGCCAAACCTCGAAAAGTGAGTTCTTCCATTGCCGCAATATCTCCCAAACTCCATGCTTGAAGCAATGCATCTAAGCCTTTTTCAAGGTTATTCAGGTCAATAATAGTGTAGAAGAGAAATAAGTTCTGCTGGCTGTCCGATAATCCGCTCAGGAGCTTAATCTGAAAATCAGCATTTTCCAATTCTACGATTTTCTTACCCGCAGCCTGCCTTAAAAAATAGATGTCCACGCCCCATTCAGGGTCAAAACCTAAACGCTTCATTTCAAGCCCCATAATAGTCATAGCTACAAACCACGGCTTGAACATCCCAAACTGACTAATATCAAGCCCTAATTCCCCTAATTTGGTTCTGGCAAGCTCATGGGTTTTCGCAGAGAGATGTTTTTCTAAGGTGTCTGGCTGAGCGTACATCGATGCCTGCAACGTGAGTTGTTGGGTTGACAAGAGGGCATCCGTGTCATTGATATTAACTTCAACCACCAGCGTATCGGCACTACGAAAGGCAGCTTCAATGTTTTTAGGCAAGGGATACAATTCCTTTTTCGCAATATGTACTGAGCCCAGCAAATACACGGTACTATTTCCAGAGGCAACTTTCCATAAAAAACTCTTTTTCCCTTGAGAAGGGATTTTTGAGGCGGTTATTTGCTGACGATGGGGAACATAACTTTGCGGGGAGAGCGTTTCCTTAGCAGTAACAGTATCGCGCGGGGATATTCGGCTTATCTCATCATTGTAATACGTCAACTCAACGCCTTGGAAGTTTATTTTAATATGGTCATCGGCCTTTTCAGTAATTCTTCCCTCAACCGTCTTACCGGATTTAAGATACACGGTATCCGCACAGGCAAAAGAAGTTGATAAAAACAAACCAACGATAAAAATAACCGTTTTCTTTACCATTAATTTTCCCTTACTAAACAACAATATTGACTAATTTATTCGGGATAACAATGAAGTTTTTAACCGGCTTATCCTGAATCCACGCCTTTAGTTTCTCATCCGCAAGCACGAGCGGTTTAAGCTCTGCCTCTACTATATCCCGAGCCACTTCTAACTTAGAGCGCACCTTCCCGTTTACCTGAATGACAATAGACGCCTTTTCCTCAACCAATAAAGAAGCATCATAGTTTGGCCACTGGCTCTTTAAAATACTTTCTGTATTGCCTAATTTTTCCCAAAGCTCTTCGCTAAAATGAGGCACAAGAGGACTAAGTAAAAGCACCAATTTTATAAACACCTCTTTATCCGCGCCCATCTGATAAATAGCGTTCACCAACTCCATAATGCCGGCGATAGCAGTATTGAATTTAAAATCGGCAATATCTTCAGTGACTTTTTTGATAGTTTTATGCAATATTCTCACGAGTTGAGGCTCTGCGTTATCTTTAAGATTCTCCTGGATACGCCAGACGCGGTTGAGGAATTTAAATGCCCCTTCAATGCCGCGCTCATCCCATTCCAATTCCGTTTCCGGAGGGGCAGCAAATAAAATGAATAAACGCAAGGTATCGGCGCCGTATTCCTTAATTATCGAGTCGGGATCAACAATATTACCTTTGGACTTGGACATCACCTCGCTGTCTTTGAGCACCATGCCCTGGGTAAGTAAGCACCTAAACGGTTCATCAAATTCAATCAGCCCTAAGTCTTTAAAGAATTTGGTAAAGAAACGTGAATATAAAAGGTGTAAAATCGCATGTTCAATACCTCCGATATATTGGTCAACCGGCATCCAATATTTAGCCTCCTGGGCATTAAAAGGGCTGCCTTGAAAATGAGGAGAAGAGAATCTTAAGAAATACCATGACGAATCAAAAAAAGTCGCCATAGTATCTGTTTCTCGACGGGCATTTCCTTTACATTTCGGACAAGGCGCCTCAACGAACTCCTTGACCTTGCCTAAGGGGCTGCCCCCTTCTCCGGTAAACGGCGCGTCTTGCGGCAATTCAACCGGTAAGTCTTCATACGGCACAGGGACCACGCCGCAGGCTTTACAATAAATCATAGGTATGGGTGTTCCCCAATAACGCTGGCGCGAGATCAACCAATCCCGAAGGCGCCAATGAGTAACAATCTTACCCATACCCTGAGCTTCCATCCACTGGGCGATTTTTATTTTCGCCTCCGAATTAGGCAAGCCGTCAAATTCTCCGGAATTCACCTGCACCCCATCGCCCTCATACGATTGAGTCATCTGTTCTGTGGACTGTGGACTGCCCGACCTGAGCGTAGTCGAAGGGTGACCTGTGGGCTGAATCACTATCCGCATTGGCAAGCTATGTTCTTTCGCAAAGAGAAAATCCCTCTGGTCATGGGCCGGCACTGCCATAATCGCCCCCGTGCCATATTCCATCAGGACATAATCCGCAATCCAGATAGGAATAACTTCATTGTTTGTCGGATTTATGCAATAGCCGCCAGTGAAAACCCCTTCTTTCTTGACATCTTCTTTAACCCGGGCAACTTTGCTTTCGTTGGCCACCTTTTCAATGAATGACAATATCTCTTTCTCCTGCGGTTTGCCTTTAATAATTTCTTTCACTAAGGGATGCTCCGGCGCAAGCACCACATAGGTTGCCCCAAAGATAGTGTCTACCCTCGTGGTAAAAACGGTAATCTCCTTATCGCTGTCTTTACAGCGAAAATATATCTCCACCCCCTGGCTTTTTCCTATCCAATTGCTCTGCATCGCGATTACCCGGGATGGCCAATCTTTTAACTGCTTGAGGCTATCTAAAAGCCGCTCCTTGTATTCGGTAATCTTTAGAAACCACTGCTCCAAATCTTTCTGCTTTACCTTGGTATGGCACCTCCAGCAACCCTCATCAACGACCTCCTCATTGGCCAAGGTGGTCTGACATGAAGAACACCAATTCACATTAGATGCCTTGCGGTACGCCAAACCGCGCTCATACATCTTTAAGAATATCCACTGGTTCCATTTGTAATAAGGGCTATCACAGGTGGAAAGCTCTCTATCCCAGTCATAGGAAAAGCCCATTTTCTTTAATTCAATCTTCATCCAGTCAATGCACTTATGGGTCCAAATATCCGGCTTGGTATTATTTTTTATAGCGGCATTTTCCGCCGGCTGGCCAAAGGCATCAAAGCCCATAGGATGCAGCACCGAATACCCTTCCAGCCATTTGTAACGGCTATACACATCGCCGATAGTGTAATTACGCACATGGCCCATATGAATTTTCCCCGACGGGTAGGGAAACATCTCCAGGCAATAGAACTTTTTCTTGTCTGGCGAATGTATTGCCTTAAAAGACTGTTTTTCCTGCCAGTATCTTTGCCACTTCTCTTCTATTTCTTTGAATGGATATAGCATCTGTTTCTACTCTTCTTTTCGCGCCGGGATAAGAGAAATCATCGTCCTGATTCCGCGTAATACCTTATTAATATCGCAGGGCTTGGTTAAATAATGGTCTGCCTGCATATCATAACATTTCTCTAAGGACTCTAATTCATCCTGGGCGCTGACAATAATTATCGGCCTCCACTTATCCTTAAACTTTTCTCTCACCTCTTTAAGCACCTCAAAGCCGTTACGCTTAGGCATCATCAGATCCAAGATAATGACGTCGGGGTTTTCCTCTTTAACTTTTTGTAACGCCTCTTCGCCGTCATAGGCTACGGCCGCCAGATAGCCTTCCCTCACCAATCTATTTTGTAAGATATCTACGATGTCCTTATCATCATCAACCACTAATATTTTATATGCCATATTTTACCTCAGGCGCCGGCCAATTTTCTCACCAAGGCCAAATTGGTTCTATCCGCTATGTCTGAATCCTTGGGCGTTTCTAGAATAAACGCCACATTTTTTAAACGCTTGTCGCGCAAAAGCCGCTTAAAGCCTTCTTTGCCGATCTTGCCTTTGCCAATATGCTCATGCCTGTCGCGGCGGCTGCCTAATGTATCCTTGGTATCGTTTAAATGAATTAGCATAAGCCTCTGCAAACCAACGATTTTATCAAATTGGCTTAAAGTATTTTTATATCCTTCTTCCGTTGCCAAATCATAGCCGGCGGCATAGCCATGACAAGTATCAAAACATACCCCGACTCTATTCTTCTGCTCCAAGCCGTCAATAATCCGTCGGCTATGTTCAAAGGTATAGCCAAGCCACGAGCCTGAGCCCGAGGTGTTTTCTAAAAGCAGCTTAACAGGAGATTTCTTTGTCCTTTTTAAAATCATATTTAAGGCTGAGGTAATCCTCTTAAGGCCGATATCTTCCCCGGCTTTTTTATGGCTGCCCATATGGGTAACCACATATTCTATGCCCAGGACTTCTGCCTCTTTGATATCCTCGATATAGGCCTTGATTGAATCCCGGTACAACACCGGATATGGCGAGGCGAGGTTTATCAAATACGGCACATGCACAAATATAGGCGCAATCTTACTTTTAGCCCGGCGCTTTTTAAACTCCTCAATATCCTCAAGGCTCAAACGCCCCCTTCGCCACTGGCGGGGGTCGCGCGAGAATATCTGCATCGTATTGACCCCAAGCGCCTGCGCCCGGTTAATTGCTTCATAAATATGCCCCGCCGCCGAAACATGCACCCCTATACGCATCGCTAAATTTTAGCATAAGCGCAGTCTAATTACCAACAAAAAAGGGCGATTTCATCAATCGCCCTAAATAGCGGTGGAGGCCGAATTACATTAATTCGGCACTCATAAAACTTTTCATTAATGAAAAGTTTTATGGAGCTGAGGAGGATTGAACTCCTGACCCCTTGCATGCCATGCAAGTGCTCTCCCAGC
>JAHFFP010000006.1:15002-33647 GCA_023247895.1 Candidatus Omnitrophota bacterium | reverse complement strand
GAAGATAAAAAGTTTAATGAGATTTTCCATAATCACGTGAAAGCCATACAGGTCGATAGTCTATGGTCAATAGTCTATAGAAAAAACAAACGGCTATAGACCCACTATTTTTAACTTATTTCATTGCCTTTAACAAAGCGCTATGCATTGTATCAATCGGAGCTTTTTGCTTAGTCCATATTTCAAATGCCAAAGCTCCCTGATAAAGCAGCATCCCCAAACCATTGACGCCTTTTATGCCTCTTACCTTAACTGCCTTAATTAATTTGGTAGGCGTAGGATTATAGATTATATCATAGACAACAATGCCTTTGGGCAATAGTGTGGGGTCAATAGGCAGAGGGTCGTCTTTCTTCATTCCACATGTTGAAGCATTCACCAGAATATCCGCATCCTCAATTCCCGCAAATGCCCCCCTTTTATTTGAGGCCTGCTGCACAAATGATATATCTATATTTCTTTCGCCAATAGCATCTAATGCTTTGATTACATCCTGGGCTAACTTCTTCGCGCGCGCGGGAACAATATCATAAAACCTAATTGCTTTAACTCTTTCTTTAGCTAAGGTAAAACCTATTGCCCTCGCTGCTCCGCCTGCGCCAATAATAAATGCGTTTTTGCCTTTGGGATTACATTCTAAATCGTTCTTTAAAGAAGTAATAAACCCTACGGCATCCGTATTATATCCGATAAATTTGCCCTTCTTGTATACGACGGTATTGACTGCCCCGATTTGACGTGCCTGCTCATCAATCTCATCCAAAAAAGGGATAACAGCTTCCTTATAAGGGACCGTGACATTAAACCCGCCTGCCTTCATCAATTTAAGCTGTGTGAGCGCAGGAGCAAGACCTTCCTCTGTTTTCTCAAAAAGCATATACAGCGCGTCAATCTTGAGTTTCTTAAACGCGGCATTATGCATAGCGGGTGAGAGGCTGTGTGTAATGGGAAAACCTACTAACCCATAAATTATTGGTAAAGTATTAGCTTTTACTGCCTTCCTGTTTTTTTGCCAAAGACTACTTGCCAAAATTGCCTCCAGTGTTCATCTTGAAAATAACTGAAAGGATCAGGATATAATTCTTTCAATTTTGCCTCCATCTCTGAATAAGTAAGTTGCCGAACTTTGGCAGGGAGACGTGAGTTCTCAGAATAATCTAATGGGTAGGCGCCATAAAGAACTTCCCAAAACGTATCCCAATCCGATTGGTTAAAACTTTTAAACGGTTCACCAATAGAAGATTTTAGCTTTTCTTCTTTTTCAAAACTGCTTACAAATTTAGCACGTTCAGGATTAAAAGGGTAAAAGAAATTACGCGCTGAAATACTTACAGTCTCAACAAGGTCATCCCAATCTTGTTGGAGGTTGTTTCTTGCGCAATAAAACACCAAAACCAAAATAACGCATGCAATGATTATTATACTTTGCCATAGCGATATGCGCATATAGAATATTTACACAACTTGCAAAATTTCTGGTATTTTATTCTTCAAGCCACTTAAGATTCTTACTGAACAAAGAAAGTAAACCACAAGGTTTATTTCTTAAACTCAATTTTGTTAATAGCCTGTAAAAATGCCTTGATCGAAGCTTCTATAATATCGGTAGAACTTGCGCTTCCGGAAAACTCTCTCCCTTTGGCTTTAAGACGCAGGGCCACTTTACCCTGGGCATCTTCACCGCGAGTCACCGATTGTAAGCTATAATCCAAAAGCTGGCACTTGAGACGAGTAATCTTTTCTATCGCCTTATAACAGGCATCTACCGGCCCGTCCCCTGAGGCAACGCCCTCAAAAATCTTTCTTTTTGAAACCAAACATATCTTTGCCGTAGGTTGTATACGGTTACCTGAACTTATCATAAAAGTATCAAGGCTCCATACCTCAGGGATTTTCCCTTCAATATCCTCCTGTACAATCGCCGTAATATCATCGTTAAATATCTCTTTCTTCTTATCCGCGAGTAACTTAAACTTTTCAAATGCTTCATCCACCTCTATGCCTGTCAGCGTAAACCCTAACTTTTTTAGCCTTTCTTTAAAGGCATGCCTGCCCGAATGCTTCCCTAAAACCATGCCTTCTACCTTAAATCCGACATCTTCCGCCTTAATAATTTCATAGGTAGAGCGTTTTTTGAGCACTCCATCCTGGTGTATCCCTGATTCATGGCGAAAGGCATTAAGCCCCACGATTGCCTTATTTGGAGCAACCACAAACCCTGTCAATTTACTTACCATGCGGGATGTTTTATAAATCTCTTTGGTATGAATGAAGGTCTTTACTCCAAAAGAGCTCCTACGCACCTTAAGCCCCATGACAATCTCTTCCATTGAAGCATTGCCCGCGCGCTCACCTATACCGTTAATAGTGCACTCAACCTGCCGCGCGCCATTTTGAACAGCTGAGAGCGAATTGGCGACCGCCAAACCCAAATCATTATGGCAATGCACCGAAATAACTGCCTTTTGTATATTGGGAACGTTGTCTTTAAGCGATTTAATCAATTCGCCAAACTCTTTAGGCTCGGCATACCCAACGGTATCGGGGATGTTAACCGTCTTTGCCCCTGCCTTAATCACTGCCTCAACCACCCGGTACAAAAATTCCTTCTCAGTGCGCGAGGCGTCTTCAGGCGAAAATTCAATATCATCGCAAAGATTTCTGGCATAGCCTATCGCCTTTACCGCCAGACGCAATATTTCATCTTCTGCTTTCTTGAGTTTATACTGCATATGAATTTTTGAAGTAGCCAAAAACACATGGATCCGCGGATGCCTCGCCTTCTTCAAAGCCTGAGATGCCGCATCAATATCTTTAGGAATAGCGCGAGACAACCCGCATACGGCGCACTTTTTTATTTCCCTGGCCACCCCCCTCACCGCTTCAAAATCACCGGGGCTTGACACAGGAAACCCTGCCTCAATCACATCAACCCCGAGCCGCTCAAGCAAAAAAGCTATATCCAGTTTCTCTTTTTGATTAAGCGCAGCTCCCGGGGCTTGCTCGCCATCACGTAAGGTAGTATCAAAAATAATTATTTTATCCATCTATTCTTAAAGCCCTTCTATTTCTAGGTAACTTGAAGATTCTATAGTCTCTGAATCAAACAATCTATTGGTAGCAGTAAAAGCCTTGACATTTTCTCCTATGCCCATTAAAGAATCAAAATCTTCCCTGGGGAAAACCCCTTCCTTATCAGCTGGCAGATTCTTGGTAAACGCACTAAATGATTTTGTGGCCTTTAGAGTATCAAACATTTTCTTAAAATCAAAAAATATAATATTAGAATACCCCCGAGTAAAATAATCCTGCGCAGCCTCAAAGTAATAGTTTGAGTCAAATGAGCCTGACTTATTATTATGCACATCAATAATCTTCTCTGTTAAAGGCATAGATAAAGACACTACAATATATTTTCCTACAATACTATAGTTAACCTTGAGTGACTCAACAGGAAAATCATCAATAGCAACGCTATAAATAGTAGCCCCGCCATATTCCTTTTCCCTTAAGTGCAAATATTCTTTTTGTTCCTGGGGACTCGCCTGCCCTTGAACATCTTTGGCTTGAAGAGCGGCTTGAGCGCGAGGTTGCTTTTGCTGGTTTTGCATTTGCGCAAAAAAGGGATTAGCTTTCTTAATAAAAGATTGCATTATTCTGGCCATTACGCTTTGCATCTTAGAACTATCCTTCAATTCGCAGAAGGCGTAAACTTGAGGAAAGATAAACGATGTTTCCTGCGCGACGTCTCCAGAGGCGGTGGACATGGGTATCACCACATCTTCAAAACCCGCAAGCGCCGCTCCAAAGTTATCTCCCAGCACAGAGAGTATGTCTTTTTCGATATTTACTCCTAAGAACGATTCCAGCATAGTAAGGGCGCCTTCAATACTCACACTTTCTATCATCTCTTTCTGGCCGGAATACCGGGGGTCGCTCTTCATTTGGGCCCTAATCATTTCACCAATAGAAGTATAAAACTCCTTTAGAAACCTCCACAACTTGGAGATATCCTGATTCATTCCATAATAGGCAACACTATTCTTAGGAACCATTTTAAATGCGCCTTCATCTATGGCCTTATCCTGCAGAAGCAAGCTCAATAAGGTATTATTGCCGCTTGCGTTATTAAATAAAGTATAAGACTTTACAATGATCCCTGCCTTGAGGCCGTCGTAGTCAAGATAAAATGACTGTCCTATAAGTGTATTCATCATATCAATCATAGGCTTCATATTGGTAAACGATTCAAGAGGCTTTTGGTCCTTTTGCTCTCTCGACCTTAAAGAATTATACGTATAGGCATGCAGCATCTCTTGATAATATCGTTTAGTATTGCTATATCCCCATACCAGTGCATCCTTTTTCGCTTTTGCGCTTACTCTTTGGAAATCAGGATTAGAGCGCAAGGATCCTTCTAAACCTCTACTTTTTGCCAAATCAATGCTCTTGCGGACAATAGCAAGGCTATTACCAAAGATAATCACATCGGATACCAGGGCATAATGCATTGTCATGCCTAACGAAGGCAGCATACACGTGGTTATTTGAATACCGTTATGCTTCTCATAAGCACTTTTGCCTTTTGCGGTGAGCAAAAGGTAGAAATCGGCGATTGCCTTCTTTATACGCACGTGCTTTTTAGCATCCACTCGTGCCAATAAAAGAAAATTACCAAAGGAATTACTTACGCTATGCTCTTTTGTATCACCTAACGAGAAGACAGCAAGAGAAGTATCTTTTTCTATAATATCCGTCAAAAAAGGAACCTTCTTGGCGAACTTCTCTAATTCAGGTTTTACAAACTTCCTATATACTGAGGATTCTGAAATCTTGCGGAAAAAGTTGCTTGAGGTGAAATCTGCTATTTTTTTATTGAGATTGTAAGAATAGATATAATACATTGCCTCTTCGGGAACTATACCCTCTAAAGAAACAATTTTTACTTCATGTGACACTTGATAGAAATAAAAAGAGAGTGCCAAGACAGCGCCTAAGAGTAACAGAGCACTCCACCATTTCTTCATCTTATTCCTTTATTTCCTTCGTGAAACTATCTACAGGCTTTACTTCTTCATCCACGGCATCATGTCACGCAGCTGTTTACCAACCTTCTCTATGAGATGTGAATCTCCCGCCTGAAGGAGCTTGTTGAAATTAGGCCTGCCTTTCTCATTTTCTACAATCCATTCCTTGGCAAATTTGCCTGACTGGATTTCTTTAAGCATCTTTTCCATTTCTTTACGGGTTTCCTTAGTGATTATCCTTGGGCCCCGGGTCAAGTCGCCATAACATGCGGTATTGGAAACGCCTCGACGCATCCCGCTGATACCCCGCTCTTGAATCAAATCAGTAATAAGTTTTAGCTCGTGAAGCACCTCAAAATAAGCAATCTCCGGTTGATAGCCGGCATTAACTAAGGTATCGAATCCCGCTTTGATTAACTCGGTAACTCCTCCGCAAAGGACTGCCTGCTCGCCAAAAAGGTCGGTCTCGGTTTCTTCTTCGAAAGTAGTTTCAATTACCCCGGCCTTGGTTGCCTTTAACGCCTTAGCATAGGCAAGCGCCACGGAAAGGGCTTTGCCTGAAGCATCCTGATATATAGCAACAAGCGATGGGACACCCTTATCTTCCTCATACATCCTTCTTACCAAGGCTCCGGGCCCCTTAGGCGCAATCATAAATACATCCACATCTTTGGAAGGAACAATCTGTTTAAAATGGATATTAAACCCGTGAGAAAAACAAAGAGCTTTGCCCCTTTTAAGGCTGGGCTCAACTGCATCTTTGTATACCTTTGCCTGCACATGGTCCTGAGTAAGAATTTGGATAATATCGGCCTTTGCGCAGGCCTCTTTTGCCGATAACGGGCTAAAGCCGTCTTTCTTTGCCTGCTCGTAATTAGGCGTACCTTCTATTTCTGAAACTATAACCTTGCAGCCTGAATCTCTCAAGCATAATGACTGGCCTCTTCCCTGAATTCCGTAGCCGATAATGGCAATTGTCTTATCCTTTAACACATTCACATCAGCGTCTTTGTCATAATACACTTTTATCATAGCTACCCCTTTCTATTCTCTCCCATAATTTGCGCGAGCCGTATATCTTACGGCAATATCTGTATAATCTGTAGATTACGCCATCGCAATTTTTCCTGTCCGGATCAACTCCTTAATTCCAAACTGGTTTAATTCATGAAGTAATTGTCTAATATCAAGTTGCGCTCCCATAAATTCAAGAATTGCGGTGTTGTTCTTTCGCTGAACTATCTTTGCTTCATATTTATCCAAGAGGCTTTCCAATTTTGCTTTTGTTTTAGGCGCACAGGTAACCTTGGCTAAGATAAGTTCTCTTTCCACATGCTCCTTTTTGGTAAAATCGGCTACCGTAAGCACATCAACAAGCCGGTTGAGCTGCTTTTTTATCTGCTCTAATATTTTTTCATCATCGGCATCGACGACAATAGTCATACAGGAAATGGCCGGATCATGGGTTTCACTTACCGCCAAGGAAGAAATGTTGTAGCCCCGTGCGCTAAACAAGCCGGCAATACGTGCCAAAACTCCGAATTTATTTTCAACGATAACTGATATAGTATGTTTCATATTAGTTCATTAGCTCATAGTTACTCAAAAGCTTATGAGCTTATGAGCTCATTTATGCCATGCCGCCGATCATCCTGTTGATCGCCTCTCCCGCAGGCACCATCGGATACACATTCTCTTCTTCCTCAACCACAAAGTCTATAACGACCGTGTTATCTATCTCTATCGCCTTTTCAATCGCGTGGCGCACATCATCTTTTTTAGTAACACGCATACCTACCGCGCCATAGCTTTCAGCAAGCTTAACAAAATCAGGATTGCAAAGTTTAGTGCTGGAATAACGCCTCTTATAAAAGAGCTCCTGCCATTGCCTCACCATGCCTAAATAGCCATTATTTAAAATAGCCACCTTCACCGGTATCTTGTTGCAGACAACCGTCATAAGCTCCTGGATATTCATCTGTATTGAGCCGTCGCCGGCAATGTCAAAGACGGTCTTTTCCGGGCAGCCTAACTTAACCCCCATTGCCGCAGGCAGGCCAAAACCCATGGTGCCTAAGCCTCCGCTTGAAATAAAGGTGCGCGGCTTGGTATATTTATACCATTGGCAACTCCACATCTGATTCTGCCCGACTTCGGTAGTAATAATTGCCTCTCCCTTTGTCGCCTCATAAATCTGCTCAATGACAAACTGCGGCTTTATTTTATCGTCTTCATGACGATAGCGTAAAGGATGCGTGGCTTTCCATTCTTTAACCTGCTCAAGCCATTTCTTGGTATCGGGTTTCTTTTTAATCTCTTCTAAGAGCTGGCCTAATATATTTTTCGCATCCCCCACAATAGGAATATCAACCTCAACCGTCTTACTGATAGACGTGGGATCAATATCAATGTGAACAATCTTGGCATGGGGAGCAAAGGCGCTGACCCTGCCGGTGACCCGGTCATCAAAACGCGCGCCGATAGCAATAATCAAATCCGACTCCATAGTGGCATGATTGGCATAGGCAGTGCCATGCATCCCCAGCATTCCTAAAGATAACTCATGCGTTCCGGGAAACGCCCCAAGCCCCATCATCGTCATCGTCACAGGGGCAGCAATAGTCTCAGCTAACTCCTTAACCTCGCGGTGAGCCTCAGAAATTATCACGCCTCCGCCAATATAGAGAATCGGCCTTTTTGACTCAGCAATAAGCTTAGCTGCCTTCTTAATTTGTCCCGGGTGGCCAAATAACGTCGGCTTATACCCGCGGATACTTACCTCTTCAGGCCAGATAAAGTCGCACTCTGCCTGCTGAACATCCACAGGGATATCAATGACCACAGGCCCAGGCCTGCCGGTTGCGGCGATATGGAATGCCTCGCGGATAACCCGCGCCAAATCCTTTACCTCTTTGACCAGAAAATTGTGCTTTGAGATTGAACGCGTAATCCCTGTAATGTCTGCCTCCTGAAAAGCGTCGTTACCGATAAGAAAGGTCTTTACCTGACCGGTTATTGCCACCATTGGTATAGAATCCATATAGGCATTAGCAATACCCGTTGTCAAATTAGTCGCCCCCGGCCCAGAAGTTGCAAGGCAAACTCCCACCTTGCCGGTTGCCCGGGCATAACCATCGGCGGCGTGGGCTGCCCCTTGTTCGTGGCGAGTGAGAATAAAGCGGATTTTTGAGTCATAAAGCCGGTCAAAAATAGGCAATACCACTCCGCCGGGGTAGCCAAACATAATCTCCACCCCTTCACGTTCTAAACACTCAATTAATATTTGTGCACCAGTCATATTAGCTCATTAGCTCATTAGCTCATTAGCTCATTAGCTCTTAAATATTCAAGAGCTTATGAGCTTAAAAGCTCACGAGCTAATCTTTATGATAATACTGCTCCTTTATCTGCGGAAGAAACTAACTTCGCATACCTGGACAAATACCCTGTAGTAACCTTGGGCTTATGCGCCCTCCATTTACTTAAACGTTTCTTCAATTCCTCATCGCTTACCGCAACATCTAATTTTCTCTTTGGAATGTCAATCTTTATGGTATCTCCGTCGCGAATTGCCGCAATAGGCCCGCACGCTTGCGCTTCGGGAGAGATATGCCCAATACAAGGCCCGCGGGTACCCCCTGAAAAACGGCCATCGGTAATAAGGGCCACGTCATCAGCCAAACCCATCCCCACGATTGCCGAAGTCGGCGCAAGCATCTCGCGCATCCCCGGGCCTGCTGAAGGGCCTTCATAGCGGATTACCACCACATGGCCTTTTTGAATTTGCCCGTTAAGAATCGCCTTCATTGCCTCTTCTTCGGAATCAAAACAAATTGCCTTACCATGGAAAACCTTCATCTTCTCTGAAACCGCTGCCTGTTTTACTACCGCGCCATCCGGCGCTAGGTTGCCGTAAAGCACGGCAATCCCGCCTTCTTTCTGATACGGCTTATCTAAAGGCCGAATAACTTCGTTATCCGTAATTTCTGCTTCATCAGCAATAGCATAAATACTCTTGGCATTGACCGTGGAGTTATTTTTTAACCTTTCTTTAAGCCGCTTCAATACCGCAGGAATGCCTCCGGCATATTCCAAATCTTCCATATAGAAATTCCCCGCAGGCTCCAGTGAACAAATATTAGGCGTAACTTTTGAAACCTCGTCAAAAAGCGATAAAGGCAGCTCCACACCGGCATCATTGGCAATGGCTAATAAATGTAACACGGTATTTGAAGAGCCGCCTAATGCCATGTCCACGGTAACCGCGTTATAAAAGGCATTCTTATTCATAATAGAGCGCGGACGGATATCCTTTTGCACTAGATACACCGCTCTTTTCCCAGATTCAAAGGCGATACGTTCTTTTTTGGCTAATGCCACCATACTGGTGGCGCAGCCGGTTAGACTCATACCCATCGTTTCAGTAAGGCAGGACATAGTATTAGCCGTATACAAACCTTGGCATGAACCAGAACCCGGGCAGGCGCACATCTCTAAAGTCTCAACCTCTTCTTTAGAAATCTCTCCCTTTTTCGCTTTTGCCACTGCCTCAAAGGTATCGCGTACGAGCGACAGGCGTTTACCGCGCAATCGCCCTGTCACCATCGGTCCTGCCGTAACCACTATCGAGGGGATATTTAAACGCGCCGCCGCCATCAGCATTCCGGGAGTAATTTTATCACAGTTAGTCAAAAGCACAAGGCCGTCAAGGCAGTGGGCATTGGCTATTGATTCAACCATATCCGCAATGAGCTCACGCGAAGGAAGTGAATACCTCATCCCGGAATGACCCATAGCAATACCATCACAAATACCAGGAATTCCGAACACAAAGGGCCTCCCGCCTCCGGCATAGATACCATTTTCAATTGCCCGTTCCAGAGAACGCATCTGGGTATGTCCCGGAACAAGATCCGTAAAGCTTGAGGCAATGCCGATAAACGGCTTGCTTAAATCTTCCCTGGTTATCCCTGTTGCAAAAAGCAACGCCCGATGAGGAATCCTCTCTAAACCTTTCTTAATCTTGTCAGAACGCATCATTCACCTCTAAGCAGCTTTTAAGGTTAAGGGTAAGAGTTAGAAAGATTTTTTACTCAACCTCAACCTTAGCCTTAGCCTTTCTGTTCTAGTGCACCGTCAAATTAAATTTTATGAGTCAGACGATGCACCAAGGGGGCGTGGGGGAGACCGTCCCCCGCGTTTGGGGGGTGCTCAGCCCGACGGTACGTCGGGCGCCGAAGGGGGGCTTGCCCCCCTAGCGGAAGTGCGAAGTCAACTTCCTATAACTATTAAGAATAAAGTTGACGCAAGCACTAATCTGCCCCTTCTCCGTCATGCACTACGGCCACGCCTTCTTTTCTTTTACGGGAAATAACCCGTTTGAGGCTCACGTATTTGTCTACTAGTTCTTTTTTATTGATGACATTAAGCTGTTTAAAAAGAAATTCAAACCTTGCCTCAATTTCAAGCGCAATCGCATCCCGCACTGAATCCGCTAAGCCCATAATATCCCGCTTAAACGGCCCTAAGGCTTTCTTACGGGTTTTATAGAAGAACTGCTCATCGGTTTCGCCTTCTTTTCTCTCTGAAACGGCATTTACCTTAAGCCAGCAATAGATTTTCTCTTTCAATTCAAGGGGAAAATGCTTTGAGTCATAAATCATATTCTGAAATTCGGTTGCCAAATGGACTTCGGCAGTTTCGCATTCGGTGAATTTATGAAATGCCTCAGACGGCAAAGTTGAGGCTCCATGCTGAACCGCGCCTCCTAAACCAAACTCTTTTCTGGCAATCTCAGACAATGCCTTTAAGGTATCAAAATCAAGGGCTACCTGGGCGATTGATCCGTCAGGAAGCACTACCCCGCCGTGAGAGGTCCCTGTCTGCACCGAAATCTTGCTTATACCCACCAAACCTTTACGCAACCTTTCCTTTAAACCATCCATAAAGACACGCAGCTCCTCAGGGGTTGAATTCTTATGGCCTACCTCGCCAATTTCACCGCCGACGGAAACGGTAATTCCTTTTGGTTCAATGCGGCGAATAAACTGGGTAAGTTTAGCGCAGGTATCAAAATTATAGTACTGCTGTTTCTTCACCGAGGCCTGAGTTAAATCTACAAGCGTAGATGAATCAATGTCAATATTATAAAATCCGAATTCTATCGCATCCGCAATTAATGCCTGTAAGGCGTCTATTTCCTTTCCCGGATCTTCCTTAAACTTCTTTACATTGGCCTGCGTATGGTCTGCCTGTATAAACACCGGGCCAGAATAGCCTTCCTTAATTGCCGCTGCCAAGACTACGCTCGTGTATTCGCAGGGAGGCTGATTGGTATAGCCCATTTCGCTCTTGGCAATCTCAAAGATAAACGCCCCCGAATTATTGCGCTTTGCCACCCTAAAAATTGCCCGCGCCAAATCATAGGTCATCGCGCGTAAATTTATTGCCGGCACAGTAAAACCTCCAAAGCCCTCTCTGGCGCGCGCGATATAAAAATCATGTATGGATGCGGGATAAATCCCCTGCGTATAGGCTATTGCTAACACTTTTTTATAGATTCTCTTTTTAGTTTCTATATCTTCAATCGCGATTAAATCCTTGACAAATCCGCTTGCATCTTTCGCCCTTCTTGCCATTTCTTTAAAATTCTCCTTTCACTTATATTAAAACCTTAACCAAATTATAAAAATGCTCAACTCTTAAATCTTTCTTTTGTATTGCTGTTTCTAAATCTATCGCTATAATCTTACTATCCTTAATACCCACTGCCTTTGTCTGCTCGCCTCGCAACAAACAATCAACCGCAGCCTGGCCTAAGCTTAATGCCAATGCCCGGCTAAATGCCGTAGGCCGGCCTCCCCTTTGAATATGCCCTAAAACCACTGTCCGGGTTTCAAGGCTGGTCATCTCGGTTATCTTTTTGGCAATATCCTCTGCCTTTGCCGCGCCTTCGGCTGCCACCACAATCCAGCTTATCTTTCCCCGTATATTACCTTCTACAATACCATGGCACATACTTTCTAAATTGAGTTCACGTTCCGGGATAATCACATCTTCGCAGCCGCCGGCAAGAGCAACCTGTAGGGCAATATAGCCGGAATTCCTGCCCATCACCTCAACCACAAAAATCCGCTCCATTGAAGTCGCGGTATCGCGGATATTATCAATGGCTACAAGCGCGGTATTGATTGCGGTATCCGCGCCAATAGTTTCATCTATGCCGTTTATATCATTATCAATTGAGGCGGGAATGCCCACGCAAGGAACGTTATATTTTTTATAGAATTGGTGCGCGCCGCGAAAGCTCCCATCGCCGCCGATAACCACTAAGCCGTCAAGCGCATTCTTTTTAACCGTATGATATGCTCTTTGCTGTCCTTCCTCGGTTTTAAACTCAGGGCAGCGTGCGGTTTTTAATATGGTGCCACCTAGGTTGATAATTCCCGATACTGAACGATGATCAAAAGGCTTTAATTCTTCGTTAATTAACCCCCACCAGCCGCGAAATACACCCATTACCTCAAGCTTTTTGTGTAAGGCATACCGCACGACGCTTCTGATAGCAGCGTTCATTCCAGGGGCATCCCCGCCGGCAGTTAACACGCCAATTTTTTTTATTACCATTATATCAAGTGAGCCAGCTTTCGGCTATCAGCTAAGAGCTGATAGCGTTGCCGTTTAAATTTCTACAACCCCTCTACCGTCATTTCTCTCGGGTGTTCTATAGTGAAAGTATAGGTAATTTCCTGCTTTTGCTTTGGCTCTAATTCCAACTCCCACATCCACACGCCCTTCCTATCTTTCCAGCCTTTCTCCTTAGGCTCAAGGCTTACCTGATTTATTTTTACTTTAATCCTGTCGTCTTCTGAAACTGGCATTGCTTCAAATAATTTAACATGAGTTTTCTTTGGTTTATAATTTTCCACTGTCAATTTGTATTTAAAAACAGTGCGTTTGGTAGGCGATGCAATGCTGCCGATAAGCGTCTCATCTACCTTTTTCTCAAGCTGTTCCCGTTTTACTTTTACATTTTCATCTACGCCTAAATACAGATCGAATTCTTCCCCCGGGCCGATGTGAGGAATACTTGAAGCCCCGACAAAATCTCCTTCTAAGAATATATTAACCCTTCCCTCAAGCAATTGCAGATTAGCAGCGTTACTAACCCTGCTTCCTAGATAGGCATTGGCAACTGCGCGCGGATACGCGGAATACTCAAATTTAGCGCCTAAAACCTGGGCTGAAATCGGCAACTTATGCTCTGAGCCGTCAGATTGCACACTAACTTTCTTTGGCAACTTATATACTACTGCCACACCTTTTTCTTCTACGTGCGCGTATGCAACTTCTTGGGGAGGCTCTTGCTCTTCATTCAAATCAAGAGCTTCATATTGCACCGCAGGAGCTTTTGCCTGCATAGCCATATTCGCCATCCTCTTTTCTTCTTTCCACACCCTTGGCTGATACGGCCTTAAAAACCAGGGGCTCACATAGGGCATATTTCCCCCGATTGCCGGTTTTGCAGTAGATAGCATAAGCTCAACATCCTGCCAATCTTCACCGGTATTCTGTTTCACAATACCATTAGAAACTAACTCTACTTCGGACCTTTCAAAATTTGCCCGTGCCTCATACACAGGCTGCCAGGCTGCCCCTCTTACTAAATAAGAAACAGTTAAATCTACTGCTTCTGCTTTTATTGCGGTCAAATCCACGATAATAGACCTTTTCAATTTCTTGAGAGAACCTGAAATCTCTGCCAATTGCCGTTTCAGAACATCAAGTTTCTCATTAAGCGCTCTTAGGCTAAACTCATATTCAGAATACCCTGAGAAATTCTCCTTAAGTTTTGCATCTAAAAACTTAAAGGTATTCTCAAGGTCGCTTACCTGCGGCATTTTGGTAGCTAAATCCTTTGGAATCTGCGCATCGGCGTATAATCGAATGGAATCCAGAAATTGTTTTTCCTCTAGAAGAATGGCTTTATTATCTTCTAACTTCTTTCGTTCGTCTTCCAGTTTTAGGATTTCTTCTTTAAGCTGCCTAATCCTTTGCGAAGGGACTTCCTCCAGGAACTCTTTTCTTACTTGCGCGCCGAGAATCTTCACCTCAACATTTCCTTGCGCTGAAACCCGCAAAGAATTTTCATCCAGGTCGGGAATAATATTCGAAAAGATTATTGTATGCTCGCCTGCGTCTAATTTGAGATTCGCGCCTCGGGTAATCAAAGCGGAATCCGGATACATCGTAACTTGTACAATACGGGAATTGGCTTCGACTTCAGAGGCAAAAACAGAATCATTGGCAAGAAGAAAAATGCCTAGTGCAACCACAAATAACATTGGCTTTCGCAACATCTTATTCATCATCCCCTCACATCGCATAATACATCTTACGGGTTAATAACCAAATTCCTGGTGATTGGTTATTTTCTCTTACTCTTTTTACGTTCCCTCTTCCCAGCTAGAAAGATATTTTTCCTGCTTCGGCGTTAGTTTGTCTATTTTTATTCCCATAGAATCTAATTTTAACTTGGCGATATTTTCATCAATATACTTAGGCACGGAATACACTTTGTTTTCCAACTTTCTATGCTCCTTTACCATATATTCCGCTGAAAGCGCCTGATTGGCAAAAGACATATCCATAACGCTTGCCGGATGCCCCTCCGCCGAGGCTAAATTGATGAGCCTGCCTTCACCCAAGAGATAAATCCTTCTTCCGTCAGAAAGGGTATATTCCTCCACGAAAGCGCGGATAGTCCTTTTCTTCTTGCTTAGCTCCTCGAGTGAAGGAATATCTATTTCCACGTTAAAATGGCCTGAATTCCCTACCACCGCGCCATCATGCATTGCTTTAAAATGCTCCTTGCGGATAACACTCACATCACCGGTGGTAGTCAAGAAAATGTCTCCTATTTTCGCCGCCTCTGCGATGGGCATCAATTCATAGCCATCCATAGTCGCCTCTAAGGCCTTAATAGCGTCTACTTCAATGACAATGACTCGCGCGCCCATACCCCGTGCGCGCATGGCTACGCCCTTACCGCACCAGCCATAGCCGCAGACCACAAAATTGCATCCGGCGATTAATTTATTGGTCGCGCGGATAATGCCGTCAATGGTAGACTGTCCGGTGCCGTAACGATTATCAAAAAGGTGTTTCGTTTGGGCATCGTTGACCGCAATCACAGGGCACTTAAGCTTTCCCTCATGTTCCATTGCCCGTAGGCGGATAACGCCGGTAGTCGTTTCTTCTGTCCCGCCGAGTATCTCAGAGAGTAAATCCTGTTTATTCTTGTGAATCGTTGATACCAGGTCCGCGCCGTCATCCATAGTAACATGCGGTTTTAGGCCGAGGGCGCTATTGATATGATGATAGTATATTCTCGTATCCTCTCCTTTAATAGAAAAGGTTTCAATTTTAAAGTCTTTCACCAGTGATGCGGCGACATCATCTTGCGTGGATAAAGGGTTAGAGGCGCACAGCCGTATTTCTGCACCTCCTGTTTTCAGGACATCCATTAACACACCCGTTTCCGTCGTTACATGAAGGCATGCGGCAAGGCGTATGCCGTTTAAAGGCCTTTCTTTCGCAAACCTTTTTTTGATGAGCTTTAATACAGGCATGTTATTGCTTGCCCACTCAATGCGCAGCTTGCCTTGCGCAGACAATTTTATATCCTTGATATCATAATCCATAAAAAACTCCTTCTAATCTAACGTTATTATATCGCTGACGAAAGATGAGAGGCAATTTTCGTCTTTCGCCCCTCGCCCATCGCCCACCACAAAGCGTTGGCGGGCGTCCTTCGTTGCCTATTTACAATTTCGCTGCCTGCTTCTTGAGCGCCTGCGCTTTATCCGTCTGCTCCCAGCTAAACTCAGGCTCAGTCCTGCCAAAATGGCCGTAGCAGGCGGTTTTCCTATATATAGGCCTGAGCAAATCCAGGCTCTGAATCATGCCCTGAGGAGTTAAATCAAAGTTATCTTTAATAAGTGTTTCTATTGCGGGTTCTGAAATTTTTCCTGTACCATAGGTATCAACCATAACTGCCAAAGGCTCTGCCCTGCCAATAACATAAGCAATATGAAGAAGGCACTTATCCGCAATGCCTGCGGCTACGATATTCTTGGCAATGTACCTGCCCATATATGCGGCCGAACGGTCAACCTTGGTCGGGTCTTTTCCGGAAAATGCCCCGCCGCCTGAGGCAACCATTCCGCCATAGGTATCAACTACTATCTTTCGCCCGGTCATTCCGGTATCGGATTGCGGCCCGCCGACTACAAACTTTCCGGTTTCATTGATATAAAATTTAGTGTTTTTATCTAAATACTCTTTCACAATAGGTTTGGCGATCACATCAATTATTTCCTGACGGGCCTTTTTAGTAATATGCATCCCTGAAGGATCTAAGATATCATCGGTATGCTGGCAGGCAATAACCACTGAATCTACCCGCTTAGGATGGCCATCAACATATTCAACGCTCACCTGGCTCTTACAGTCAGGGCCGAGGTATTTTAAAATCTTGGCTCTCCTTACCTCTGCGGTCTTTCTCACTAAATGATGGGCAAGCATAATCGGAAGCGGCATAAGTTCAGGCGTTTCCTTACAGGCATAGCCAACCATAAAACCCTGGTCGCCCGCCCCGCCGGCATTCACCCCCTGAGCAATGTCCGGGGATTGGCTGTGTATCGTATTGATAATTGCACAGGTATGATAATCAAAACCGTACTTTGGATGATCATATCCAATTTCTTTTAAGATATTACGCGTAAGGTTATGTACATCCACAAATCCCGTAGTGGTAATCTCTCCTCCAACGATTAAAAGCCCCATCGTCACATACGTTTCACATGCAACCCTCCCGTAGGGATCCTGCCTAAGCACACAATCGAGGATTCCGTCTGAAATCTGGTCACACACCTTATCCGGATGCCCCTCACCCACTGACTCCGAAGTAAATAAATACCTGCGCTTTTCCATATTATCCCCTCTCCTTTTTTAATGTGGCAAATATCCTATCCGCTTCCTGATACACCTGCGGATCTCCTATATCATACCAATGCTTCTTAAACACAAAACCGTATACAGCATCTTTCTTACTCAACCAACTAATAAAACTACCGCTGGCATCCTTTTCATTTTGCGCATCATGCGTATACTCCTTAAAGCATCTTAACTTTCCTTCAGGAATATAATAAAGGCATGTCGCAATGAGTGATGATTGAGGCTCAGGGGGTTTCTCGGCAAAACCTACTAATTTACCATCACCATCAATCTGAACCACTCCATACTTTTGGGCAAGGCCTTTTTTGCCAATATCATATATACCGATACTTACCTGCGGTTTCTTGTTAAGGCTAAATGACACAAAATCATCCACACTCTCTTCAAAAAGGTTATCCCCGCCAAAAACAACAATATCTTCCTGGATATGTTCTTTCTCTAATGCAAAGCATATATCGCCAATTGCCCCTAAGCGATCCTGCTGCGTCTTAGTGCCGTCATTGATTACTTTTATTCTCTGGGAACTACCACATTGCTTTTCGAAGGCATTCGTCCACTCCAAAAAATGAGGGTAGAATTTATCATTGGTAACCACCACAATTTCGCTTAAGTCCTTAACCTTTACTAATTTTTCAGCTATATACTCTACTATCGGCCTGCCCGCGATAGGCAAAAGAGGCTTAGGATACTCTTTGGTGAGAGGATATAACCTCGTGCCGTATCCTGCAGCCAGTATCAATGCCTTCATCTTTATTAGCTAAAAAACACCCTTATTCTTTATCGGCCGATGCCCAATTCTTTAAATTTACTACGGGTAAAATCTTCTACTTCTTTTGCCGTAGGAAGCGACAGAACCTGAGTCGCGATATCTCTTGCCTGCTGCGTAGTAATAGAACGAATAATATGTTTTATCTCAGGAACCATGACTGAAGGCATGCTAAATTCATCTAATCCAAGGCCCATAAGAATCATACTAAACACTGGGTCTCCTGCCATTTCACCGCACATCCCCACCCAAATATTGGCATTATGGCCAACATCTATAATATGTTTTATAAGCCGTAAAACCCCGGGGTGAGCCGGCTCATAGAGATACGCCACTTTTTCATTGCTGCGATCAACCGCAATGGAATATTGAATTAAATCATTCGTCCCGATGCTAAAGAAATCCACTTCTTTCGCGAGGATATCAGCAGTCATTGCCGCTGAAGGGACCTCGATCATTGCCCCTACTTCAATCGACTCATCAAAAGGCATGCTTTTAGAACGCAATTCATCCTTACATTCCCCTAAAAGGATATTCGCCTGGCGCAACTCCTCAACCCCTGAAATCATCGGGTACATAAGTTTGAGGTTTCCGTGATTTGACGCTCTCAATATTGCCCGCAGTTGAGTCTTAAACATGTCAGGGCGCGCCAAACAAAATCTGATTGCGCGCCAGCCCAAAAAAGGAGACATCTCTCGGGGAATTTCTAAATGAGATAAAAATTTATCCCCTCCTAAATCCAAAGTCCTGATAATTACCGATTGAGGTCTCATCGCCTCCGCGACAAACTTATACGCTTCATAGTGTTCTTCCTCAGAGGGCAGCCCTATCCTA
>JAHFFP010000006.1:0-14992 GCA_023247895.1 Candidatus Omnitrophota bacterium | reverse complement strand
TATCCTATTCATATAAAAGAATTCCGTACGATACAGCCCGATTCCTTCCGCGCCGTGTTCAATTATTGAAGGGATCTCATCCGGCAACTCTATATTTGCCGCTATCTGCACCCTTTTCCCATCAAGAGTAACTGCGGGCTTATCCTTAAGCAAGACGAACCGCTGCGTAATGTCTCTAAACGCTGTTTCCTGAGCCTGATAATTTTCTAATGTCTGGGCATCAGGATTCACAAAGACCACTCCGGTGCTTCCATCTACAATAATTATATCGCCGCTTTTTATTTTTAAGGTGGCAACTTCAAGGCCGACGACCGCGGGAATTTCTATAGATTTAGCCATAATTGCCGTATGAGAAGTCTTTCCTCCGATATTGGTCGCAAATGCCAGAATGTTTTTCCTATGCATTGCTGCGGTATCAGAGGGAGAAATATCATGAGAAACAAGCACCACTTTCTCCTGCAGCTCTTCAAGCGGCTTTGCGGTTTTACCCAAAAGGTTACGCAGCACCCTTCTGCCCACATCGTTAATATCACTGACTCTTTCCTTTAAGTATTCGTCTTCAATCTTGAGAAATACTTGCACATATTTCTTTAAAACATCCTGAAATACATATGCGGCGCTGAACCTTTCTTTCTTAAGCTGGGAAATAACCTCTTCAATAATGGTACGGTCTTCAAGCACCAAAAGATGGGCATCAAATATCTCGGCTTCATTCTGGCCCATATCTTCAGCGATTTTTTTCTGTAAATCCAGGATTTCACGGCGTGTCTTGATGAGCGCCTCTTCAAAAAGCTGAATTTGGGTAGCTATCTGATCCTCTGAAATAACCAGTTTAGGGACAATAAACTCCTCCTTCGCCCACAGATATGCCGGGCCTATGGCTATCCCTCCTGATGCAGCTATTCCCTTTAGTCTAATCATTTCTTTAATTTCTTCTCTGCCGCTTTTTCCAAAAGGCTTTTTCCTTGCTGGCCTTGGTTTAGCGGTTTAAACATTTGGTCAATATCATCTACTCCCACAACCTGCTCCAATTCAAGAATCGCATCATGCGCATCTCTTCCGGTAGCCACAATAGTAATGGCGCTATCTTTTTCAGCAGCCAGCATAAGGATTCCCATAATTGACTTGCCATTGACTTCAATATCATCCTTAATAACCGTAATATCGGCGTCAAATTTATTTGCTATCTGCACAAATAATGCCGCAGGCCGCGCATGCAGCCCGAGTTTATTTTTTACTACTACTTTTTTCTTTACGCTCGCATGCATAGGATTAATAGTTTTCCTGGATTAAATCAACAATATTGCGCGCAAGCTTGCCAGAATCATGGCGCACATAATCTTTCGCATTGATAATATCAGTCTCTATCACACGGTAGCCGGCATGGCGAATCTCCTGCAAATCAACACTCACCGGAAATGAATTATCTTGCTTGTATTTTTCCAGTAAATCCTCAGGAATCAAGGTCGAGTTCACGATACAATAATCAATTATCTTTTGCGAACTATGGTCTGTAATTGCCTTGATATGATTATATGCGCTATACCCTTGCGTTTCTCCGGGCTGTGTCATTACATTGCAGATATATATTTTTAATGCGGGGCTTGCGGCTATTGCGTCTCTAATTTCTTTAATCAAAAGATTGGGAATAACGCTTGTATATAAACTCCCCGGGCCAAGGACAATTGCCTGAGCCTGTGAAATCGCTTTAAGGGCCTCGGGGGTTGCGGTAGCTTCAGCCGGCTTTAAATATACATGCGCTATAGGGCATTTTCTTTTGGGAATGGCCGCTTCCCCCTCTATAGTTGAGCCATCTTTATACAGAGCAACTAACGACACCTTATTGAGGGTGGAAGGAATCACCTGCCCGCGGATGGCCAGAACCTTGCTTGATTCCTTCACGGCCTTCTCGAAATCACCCGTAAGCTTTGTCATCACCGTAATAAATAAATTCCCAAAGCTATGCCCTGCCAACGCGCTATTGGAATCAAAACGAAATTGGAACAACTCCTGCATGAGGCTCGGTGCGTCTGCCAAAGCTACAAGGCAGTTACGAATATCTCCCGGAGGGAGTATATCGAATTCTTGGCGTATCCTGCCCGAGGAACCTCCATCATCTGCCACCGTAACTACTGCTGAGATATTTGAGGTATACTCTTTAAGCCCATGCAATAACACTGATAAACCCGTTCCGCCACCAATGGCTACTATTCGAGGCCCTTTTTCCAGATAACGCTTACGGTATATCATATCCACGATTTCTCTTTCTCCGTGGGGCAAAAACACATTAATAAATGAGCCTAAAATATTGCGTAAGCCAAGAATACCAAGGAATATACCGGTAAGTATCGCTAAAATATAGAGCGCCCTATTGAAAAAACTCGTTTCAACAAGAAAATGCGCGCTCCCAAAAGTTATCAATATGACAGAAAATGCGAGCAATGCAATCCAGCGTTTAACCCGCATTCCGGGATAAAGCCACTTTATTATCCGCAAAAAAATATTTACTTTTTTCTCCATGGGTACCTTAGCTACGATAATAAAATTATAAAACCCTTTTGCATTACTTCCTGCGCAAATCTCACGCAGGGTATCTAAAGGCTATATTTTCTTTTCATCCTCTTGAAGAATAATCTTCAGTATTGATTTCTCATCGTTACATTCTCTGAGGCTGTCTCTAAAATATTTATCTTTTAAGAGGCGGGAAATTCTTGCCAAGGCCTTAAGGTGCGGTCCCGCCGAATCAACAGGCGCGATAAGTAAAAAGAAGATATACACTTTTTCACCGTCAAGGGAGTCAAAATCAACTCCTTTTTGCGACAAGCCAAAACTGGCAACTAGTTTATTTATACACTCTGACTTTGTATGCGGGATTCCCACGCCTTGGCCGATAGCAGTTGAGCCTAAAGCCTCTCGCGCCATAAGCTGCTCTACAAGCTTATTCCGGTATTTCTTTTCAATCTCCCCGGAGTCTATAAGCACCTCAACAAGTTCCCTCAACACATCTTCCTTTTTAACTGCTTTTATATCTGCTTTAAGTGCGTCTTTAGATAAGAAATCCATTATTTTCATGTGTATATTTCCTCCTTCAATAAGTATTTATAAAATCCATCTTCTCATAGTAATCTTATTTTATGGAAACTTCACTCACTCTTATTATGCGCCGGCAACAAAAGTAAACCCCGCAAGAAAAGACGGGGTTTTTACCTCGCCATTTCCAGAAGGAATTAAACTTTCACACCTTTCATCCCGGTCATAAGTGGCGGGCTTTCTCGCGGGATAAATAAGCGGGAGGCGGGATTCGAACCCGTGACATCAACCTTGGCAAGGTTGCGCTCTACCAACTGAGCTACTCCCGCAATAAAGCAGAATTAAGAACTAAGAACTAAGAAAAATGCCGGACAAAATTAAGCCATAAGGATAAGAAAAAGCTTATTTTAAAATGTATCTTAGTTCTTAATTCTTAGCTCTTAATTCTGATTTTGTGGGCGGAAGAGGAGTTGAACCTCCAAGGGTTACCCCACAAGATCCTAAGTCTTGCGCGTATGCCAATTCCGCCATCCGCCCGGATAAGGCAGATTAAATAACTAAAAGCTAAGAATTAAGAAAAAACAGCCCTTAACTCTTTCCTCTTAGCTCTTAGTTCTGATTTAATGAGCCGCCCGTGACTCGAACACGGCACACTCGGCTTAAAAAGCCGATGCTCTACCGGATGAGCTAGCGGCCCAAAAGTGAAGCCCAGGCTTACGCAACGAAGTGAACATAAGTCTGCGGTGAATCTAAACTTATTTGATAATGACTATGTCCCTCGCCTAAACACTTGAAAATTTCTTACGAAATTTTCTGCACAGGCTCGGGATTAATTCGCCTCCGCTGCTTGGCTTTGCGAAGCAAAGCGGCGGGGGCTCATTAAAACTCGGCCAATTCCTTTTCTTTTGTTACCAGCGTCTGATCAATCCTTTGAATATACGAATCTACGATTTTCTGCAATGCGTCATGGCCCTTAAATTTCTCGTCTTCCGGAATTTTCTTATCTTTCTCTAATTTATCAATGGCTTCTTTTGCATCCCTGCGTATTGTCCTTAGAGAAATTCTGCCTTCCTCAGCCATTTTCTTTACTACCTTAGTAAGTTCATCACGCCTGTCTTTAGAAAGCTGCGGAATAACCAGACGAATTATTTTACTATCATTTACCGGATTAACACCTAAGTTAGATTTAAGAATCGCCTTTTCGATCTCAGCAATTATCGAAGTATCCCAAGGCTGAATCACTATGGAACGCGCATCGGGGACAGTAATTGATGCCAACTGTTTTAAGAGCATTGGCGTTCCATAACTATCAACCCTCAAACCTTCTACCATATTTGGATTTGCCCTTCCTGTAGAAATCTCGGCGAACTCCCGCAGCATCGCCTCATACGCCTTTTTCATTTTCTCTTCTGTTTCTTTAATAATATCTTTGACTGCCATACGCTTACCTCTTATTATTTAATAATGGTCCCGATCTTCTCTCCCGTTACTACCTTTTGGATATTGCCTTCCTTAGTCATGTCAAAAATGATTATAGGAAGTTTATTTTCCATGCACAGCGTCACCGCCGTCGAGTCAATAACCCTTAGCCCCTTCTTTACCACATCAATATACTTAAGTTCCGAGAACCGCTTCGCGCCCTTAACCTTAAAAGGGTCAGCGGCATACACGCCGTCTACCTTGGTAGCCTTGAGCACCACCTGGGCATTTATCTCTTTGGCCCGTAGGGCGCTTGCAGTATCAGTGGTAAAATAGGGATTACCTGTGCCTGCCACAAAAATTACCACCCTTCCCTTTTCCAAATGGCGCATCGCCCGGCGCCGGATATAAGGTTCGGCCACTTGGCGGATTTCAATTGCGGTCATAAGGCGCGTGGGAACCCCCATTTTCTCCAGCGCGTCCTGAAGGGCCATGCCGTTGATTACGGTAGCAAGCATCCCCATATAATCGGCAACCGAACGGTCCATGTCCAGGCCTCGGGTTTCCACATTTTCTTGTCCGCGAAAAATATTGCCGCCGCCTAAAACAATAGCTGTTTCCACACCAAGCTGAGCAATTTCCTTAAGCTGTTTCGCAATGGAAAAAAGCGTCTTTTGGTCTATGCCATGCCTATGCGCACCCTGCAAGGCTTCACCGCTTAGCTTTAAGACAATGCGTTTGTATACTGTTTTTTTGCCCGTTTTTTCCATAGAAATGCCTATTCGCCGATTTGAAAACGTACAAAGCGGCGAACCACAATATTTTCACCAACTTTAGCTACTATTGAATCTAAGTAATCCTTAATAGTAATCGAAGGATTCTTCACAAATGCCTGCTCTAAAAGGCAGGCTTCCTTAGAGAAGCTGTTTATATCAATATTTCCCTTGGCAACATCTTCGGGGATATCTTCTTTTTTCACATATTTTGGCTTCATTGCCGCTATATGAAGGGCAACATCAGAAGAAAATCTCATAAACTCTTCATTGCGGGCAACAAAGTCTGTCTCTGAGTTTATTTCAACTAACACACCGGTCTTGTTATCATGGTGGATATAGGTTGCTACCCTGCCGGCTTTCGCAACTCTTTCAGACTTTTTGGCAGCGATTTCAAGCCCTTTCTTCTTTAAAATATCCTTGGCTTTATCGACATTCCCCTTTGCCTCCTCGAGAGCATTTCGACAATCTGCCACTCCCATAGAAGTAGCCTCGCGTAACTGCTTTATCAATTCCAATGAAACACTCATTCTAAAAAAACCTCCTTACCTCTCTCTTTTCACTAATTGCGCATAGGCGTTAATGCTAAAAAAATCTCTTTCTCAAAATGAGGGTTTCTTTAGCGTTAATTATTCCTAGGCTTTAACCCAATAGGATTTACTTCTTATTTCTTCTCTTTATTTTTGCGTCAGCTGCGGTATCCGAGGGCTTTACCTTAAGCGGCCTTTTCGCATCTTCATCTTTATCAATACCCACCACTTTTTCGGCCAATTCAACGATCTCTTCTTTTACCTCTATATCTTCATCAGTGATTGACATCCCTTTTCCCGCTGCGGCCAACTCATCCGCCTGAGCCTTAATATCCGCCTGAACCAAATACTCCAGGAACCCTTTTCTTCCTTCAGCAATAGCCTCGGCAACGAGGCCGGTAATAAGGCGGATGGATTTAATGGCATCGTCATTGCCGGGAATGGGATAATCAATCAAATCAGGGTTACAGTTTGTATCGATAAGCGCAACCACCGGTATGACTAACTTTCTTGCATCGGCAACCGAAAGGGATTCTTTCTTTGAATCAATCACGAATAACGCACCCGGAAGCCTCTCCATATCCTTGATGCCGCCCAAATTCTTTTCTAATTTCTCCTTTTCTTTTAATAAAAGGCTTACCTCTTTCTTGGTAAAGCTGTCAAATCTACCGTCTTCTTTCATCTTCTCAATATCTTTCAGCCGGGCGATCGACTTTTTGATGGTCGCAAAGTTAGTAAGCAACCCTCCTAACCAGCGGTTCGATACATAGTACATACCGCAGGCCTTGGATTGTTCCGTGATTATAGCCTGCGCCTGCTTCTTCGTGCCCACGAAAAGGACTGTCTCACCTTTCCGGGCTAAATCCCTTAAGAAGTTTCTTGCCCGCTCTAAATATTCTACTGTTTTTTCAAGATTGATGATATATACGCCGTTTCGCGCGCCAAAAATAAAAGGCGCCATCTTTGGATTCCAGCGCTTAGTCTGATGACCAAAGTGCACCCCTGCCTCAAGTAATTGTTTAATTAATTCTTCTGCCAATGGTATTTCCTCCTTCACTATACGCCTCTTTAGAAAGATTCCCTAAGAGGGTATACACCCACGTACCACACCTCAAGAAACTATTATTTTAGGTATTTTGTATAATAGTAAACGGGCTGGCCTTACACAGCATAATAACTGTCAGGGTATTATTATTTGTTATCACGAACCTCTAAGATTTAATAAAAAAAAATTATACCACAAAAACACAATATGGCAACTCAAATTTTTTAAATTTTGCCTAAATCCTGCATATCCCAAAGCCTGCGGTATAAGCCGTCTTTTTCCAGCAAATCCTGGTGCGTCCCCATCTGGACAATAGAGCCTTTATCCAAGACAATTATCTTGGATGCGTTTCTTACCGTAGAAAGCCTGTGGGCAACCATAAATACCGTTCTTCCCTGCATCAGCTTATTTAAGGCATCCTGCACTAAACGCTCGGACTCGGTATCCAACTGGCTGGTTGCCTCATCCAATAATAAAATCGGCGGATTTTTTAACAATGCCCGGGCAATGGCTAAGCGTTGCCTTTCCCCTCCAGAGAGCTTCACCCCCCTATCGCCGATAAACGTATCATAGCCATAGGGGAGCTTCGCAATAAAATCATGGGCATTGGCGGCAAGCGCCACAGCCTCTACCATCTTTTCTTCCACTTCTAAATGGCCATAACTGATATTCGCCCTCACCGTATCGTTAAACAAGACAATTTCCTGAGTCACAATCCCTATTTGGCTGCGTAACGATTTCAGGGAAACATCCTTGACATTCACCCCATCAATCAAAATTTTTCCTTCCTGCGGATCATAAAAACGCGGCAGTAAATCAAGAAGCGTACTTTTACCAACACCGCTGGGGCCAACTATCGCGATGATTTCACCCACATTTACTAAAAAGCTCAAGTCTTTTAGAATCTGGATATCCTCATAACGAAAGAAAACATCTCTAAACTCTATTTTCTTGGAAATTTTTTGCAATTCCGGGGCATGGGGCACTGCTTGAATAGTAACTATTGTGTCTAAAACCTCATAAATGCGGCTGTTAGCAGCAAGTGCCTGTTGATTTATGGAATTTACCTGGCTTAACTTTTTAAAGGGCCGGATCAAGGAAAAAATAGAGCCCAGAAAAAAGCCAAAGACACCAAAAGATAATTCCCCGGAAATCACATCCTTGCCTATCCATGCCAGAATAAAGACTGCAAATAACACCCCGATAAACTCTGTCGCCGGGCTTAAAATAAGCGTACGCTTAATTGCCTTCATTGAAAGCTTATAATATCCATGATTTTGCTTACTAAATTTATCCACTTCATACGGCTCCATACAAAATGCCTTTACTACCCTCACCCCATTGATTGTTTCAACCAGAAGAGAGTTAATATCAGCCATTTTTTCTTGGGAATGTTTCGAAATCTTCCGAAGCCTCCTGCCTACCTTAACAATGGGAAAGGCAATAAGAGGAATCAAAAGCAGCGATATGCAGGCTAATTTCCAGTGGATAAAAAAGATAGTCGAAGCAAAAAGCACCACCAAAAACGATTGATACACCAAATCCGTAGTTCCGTAGGAAAGGGCGTTTTCTACTAATTTGACATCATTGGTAATCCTTGAAATAAGCTCTCCTGAGCGCTTTTTGGTAAAATATTCCAGAGAAAGGCCCTGGAGCTTTTCGTAAAGGCGGTTACGGATATCCCGTACGCATAACTGTCCTATATCAGACATATAATAGGAATAAAGAAAATTAAACAACCCTTTAAGCAAGAAGAGTATCGGGATAAAAATAATAAGTAAGGACAATAATTCAGTAGAGGGCATTGAATTTATCCAAGAAACGGCATTTTCAAGGGCTGGGGAAAGTTTTACAGGAAAAACTATCTTGCCTTTTCCGAACACTTTATCAAGGACAGGCACAATCATGGCAATAGAAACCCAGTCAAAAAGGCTGGATATTGCCATAAAGAAGATAGCTAACGCCAAAATCCCCGAGTGGGGCGCTAAGAATTTAACAAATCTGCGATATTCCTTCATAGAATGTTAAGTATATCAGAGTTATTGACTTTTCACAAGCCATTTGTTATTATTGAGTTTAATGTCTGCCAAAATCAACGTAGCGGTTATAGGCGTAGGCCGTTTAGGGTCATCCCATGCCCGCGTATATAAGGAATTGCCTCAGGCGCACTTAGTGGGTGTATGCGATAGCGAACACTCCCGGGCACTTAGTGTCGCCGAATCACTTCAAACTAGGCCATTTTTTGACTATAAAGAGCTTTTTTCTAAAACGCAAGCCGTCAGCATTGCCACTCCTACTCTCACCCATTACTCAATAGCCAAAGATTTCTTGAGCGCAGGTATTGACGTGCTGGTAGAGAAACCCTTTACCACTACCCTCAAAGAGGCAGACACCCTGCTTGCCTATGCCCAAAAGAATAAAACAATAGTCCAAGTGGGGCATATTGAACGCTTTAATTCTGCCTTTAGCGCGATAAAACACATTTGTAATGAACCGAAATTTATTGAGGTTCACAGGCTAAGCGGTTTTCCGGGAAGATCCCTTGATATCGGAGTAGTCTTAGACCTGATGATTCATGATATTGATATTGTCTTAGGCCTGGTTAATTCTCCTATAAAGCGCATAGAGGCAGTGGGGATAAATGTCCTTACCCAATACGAAGACATTGCTAATGTGCGGATCACTTTCCAAAATGGCTGCGTCGCTAACCTTACCGCAAGCCGTATCTCCGATGAGTCAATGCGTAAAATCCGTATCTTTCTTAGGAATACCTATATTTCTTTAGACTATAAGAATGAAGAGGCGGATATTTACCGCAAAGTTGGCGATCAGCCAGAAGGCAATGATTGGGCTTCCTCTATCCCAAGCCAAAAAATCACCAAGGAATCCGTCTGGATAAAAAAGGAAGAGCCGCTTAAAAAAGAACTCTCCTCATTTCTTGACTGCGTCAACCATAGGAACAAACCCCTTGTCTCCGGGCTTGAAGGCCGCCAGGCCCTCAAAGTAGCCCTCCAAATCAAAAACCTCATATGGAAAAAAAGATAATCGTTATTGCCGGCGAGCCCTCGGGAGACCTCCAGGCAGGACTGCTTGTTGCTAAAATTAAGGAATTGGATAGCTCGCTTGAGGTGTATGCTATGGGAGGAGAATACTTGCGAAAGGCAGGAGCAAAGATTATTCACGATATCAAGGATTTAAGCGTTTTGGGCTTTTTTGACGTGCTAAAAAAGCTGACTTCGTTTAAAAGGCTTATGGAATTTATTCTTCACAAAATAGCTGAGCTTAACCCTGATTGCGTAATCTTTGTGGATTTCTCCGGCTTTAACTTAAGGCTTGCAAAAAAAATACACCTCCTCACCAAAACCATCTACTACATCAGCCCTCAGGTCTGGGCATCACGCCAGGGTAGGATAAAGACCATAAAAGAGTGCATTGACAAGATGATTGTGATCTTTAAATTTGAGCAGGAATTTTACCAGAAATTCGGGATAACGGCAGAGTTTGTGGGCCATCCTCTTTTAGATATTGTAAAACCAACCCTTAGCCATCAAGAGGCATTACAGGCATTTGGGTTAAAAGAAAACTACCCGGTTTTCGCGCTTTTACCCGGCTCACGGGTATCAGAAATAAAAAATATCTTGCCTATTATGCTAGAAAGCGCGCGGCTAATCAAAGAAAGAATTCCCCACGCGCAATTTATTATTTCCAAGCCTTCTTCCCTTGCTATGACAACGTATCAAACAATACTTAAAGCGTTTAAAGAAGAAGCGAAGATTATTGAAGGCAAACAATATGACTGCCTCAATGTGGCGGATTTTGTTTTGGTTACCTCAGGAACCGCAACCCTTGAAACTGCCATAATGCAAAAACCAAATGTAGTAATCTATAAAATGTCTATGCTCAACTATATGCTTTATCGTCCTCTGGTGAAAGTGCCTTATATCGGGATGGAAAATATTGTAGCGGGAAAACTCCTTGCCCATGAATTCATTCAGTTTAAGGCAAAACCTCAAATGATAGTAGAAAAAGTTTTAGAAATATTAAACGACATCCAACGATTAGATGGGCTTAAGAAAGAATTTACCGCTTTGCGGGAAAAATTAGGCGAGCCTCAGGCTCCCCTGCGCGCCGCTAAAAGCATACTTGCCTTTATAAATTCGCGGAATAATGGGTGAGCCTTATCCGGCCTTGACTGAAATTCGGGGTGAAATTGCACCCCCACAAACCAGGGATGCCCGGATAATTCCAAGATCTCAACTAAATCTTTCTTAGGATAAATTCCCGAGAAGACCAAACCATTATTCTCAAACGCTTTTCGGTAACGGTTATTGAATTCATAACGATGGCGGTGACGCTCATAGATAAGGGTTTTTCTATACGCCTGATAAGCCATAGTTGCTTTTTGTATCTGACAGGGATACCCGCCTAAACGCATTGTAGCCCCCATTTCCTTAATTTTTCTCTGCTCTTCCAATAAGCTTATTACAGGCTCTGTGCTAGACTTAAAGAATTCCGTAGAATTGGCTTTGGTAAAGCCTGCCACATTCCTTGCAAATTCAATTGCCGCGCACTGCATCCCCAAACATATCCCGAAAAAGGGAATCTTATTTTCCCTTGCATACGCAATAGCCTTAATCTTGCCTTCAATGCCGCGGTAGCCAAAACCTCCCGGCACAAGTATTCCTGAAGCCCCTTCAAGAGTTTTTTCTGGGCCGTCGAGTTCAATGGATTCCGAATCAATCTTTTTTATCTCAACCCCGCAGTCATTGGCAATGCCGCCGTGGCGAAGCGCCTCATAAATTGACTTATAGGCATCCTGCAACTCAATGTATTTTCCTACTACCGCAACAGTTGTCTTATGCTTTGGATAAAGCACTTTATCCACAACCTTTGCCTGCCAGTCTTTTAAATCGGTATGTTTTGGCCTTAGGCCAAAATGCTTTAAGATTATTTTATCCAGCCCCTGATTCTTAAATACAAGGGGAATCTCATAAATGGACGGCACATCCAAAGCCTCGATTACCGCGTTTTGTTCAACGTTACAAAATAATGATATCTTTGCCTTCACATCTTCTGAAAGAGGCTTTTCCGTGCGGCATAAAAGTATATCCGGCTGGATTCCAATCTCGCGTAAAGTCCCTACTGAATGCTGCGTGGGCTTGGTCTTAATTTCCCCTGCCACTTTGATATAGGGCACAAGGGTCAGGTGGATATAAATGATATTTCCCCGGCCTTCTTCTAAGCCAAATTGACGGGCTGCCTCTAGAAACGGCAAACTCTCGATATCACCGACCGTGCCTCCGACTTCCATTAACACAATTTCAGCGCGGCTTTCCTTAGCAACCTTTTTAATCCTGTCTTTAATTTCATTAGTGATATGCGGGATAACCTGAATCGTCTTGCCTAAATAATCCCCTTTTCTTTCCCGCGCTAACACCGTGCTGTATATCTGGCCGGTAGTCACATTGTTTAAGCGGGTGAGTTTTGCATGGGTAAAGCGCTCATAATGACCCAAATCAAGGTCGGTCTCTGCGCCGTCACTCGTAACATACACCTCCCCATGCTGATAAGGATTCATTGTCCCTGGGTCAACATTCAGGTAAGGGTCAAGCTTCATCAGGCTCACTTTAAAACCGCAAGATTCCAATATCTTTGCAATAGACGCGGTGGCGATGCCTTTTCCTAAACTTGAAATAACACCGCCGGTAATAAAAATATATTTTGCCATAAATTAATCCTCTAAAAGCGATAGAGGCGCACTTACTATTTATTCAGCGCGCCTCGTATGATGTATGCCTTTGCCATTTTTAAAAAAATATTTTATGATTCCATCTGGCATTAGAATAGCATAAAAAACACCGCTGTCAATTAAAAAAATACCGTCGGGAAAACGCTTTCAAAACACGCAACTTTTATCCTTCGTTTATACCCCAGGGGTGTAAATGGGTGTATCTTTTAGGCGAGGCTTTTAACTGAATCTAAAAGGAGGGTAACCGTATTATTAAGCACTTCCAGGAAACCTTTTCCCTGATAATTGATAACTTTAAGGTTATTCACGGCGTCTTGTATGGTTATTTTCCCATCACTGATCGCGGCAACTAATGAGGCATGGTTTGCCAGAATTCCAAAATAGCCCCTTACGCCGGGAGCTACTAAGGAAACTGCCTCTCCTTCGTAGATTATTTTATTATTGGTAAGAATATGTACCTGAAATGACTTTTTCACGTCTGTAGGTTAAGCGTCCTTCTTCATCATCTGTGCCTTCTCCATCACATCATCAATGGTTCCTGCCATATAAAACGCCTGTTCCGGGAGGGCATCTAATTCTCCATCAAGAATCATCCTGAAACCCTTGATAGTATCCTGAAGTTTGACGTATTTGCCTTTCATCCCGGTAAAGGTCTCGGCAACAAAGAACGGCTGAGAGAAAAACTTTTGAATCTTGCGGGCGCGATACACTATAAGCTTGTCTTCATCCGATAATTCATCTATGCCAAGGATAGCAATAATATCGCGCAGGTCTTTATACCGTTGCAAGATTCTCTGCACCCCCATTGCCACGCTGTAATGCTCCTCTCCAAGAATGCGGGGATCAAGAATTTTTGAGGTTGAGTCAAGCGGGTCAACTGCCGGATAAATTCCCAGCTCCGCAATCTGGCGGGAAAGCACTATCTTTGCGTCTAAATGCGCGAAAGTCACGACAATTGCTGGATCGGTAAGGTCATCTGCAGGCACATACACCGCCTGCACTGAGGTAATAGAGCCGTTTCGGGTTGAGGCAATCCTCTCCTGAAGCTGGGCCATCTCGGTAGCCAAATTTGGCTGATACCCGACTGCTGAAGGCATACGGCCTAAGAGCGTTGAAACCTCAGAACCTGCCTGAATATAGCGGTAAATATTGTCTATGAATAAAAGCACGTCTTTTCTTTCCTGATCGCGAAAATATTCCGCCATGGTTAAGCCGGATAAACCGATACGTAGCCGTGATCCTGGAGGTTCATTCATCTGGCCAAAAACAAGCGCAGTCTTTTTGGCGACCCCTGAGGCGTTTAATTCAAGCCACAATTCATTTCCTTCACGCGTACGCTCTCCCACACCGGCAAATACGGAAACCCCTCCATGCTCCTGGGCAATACTACGAATAAGCTCCATCACCACGACAGTCTTACCGACACCTGCCCCGCCAAATAACCCGATTTTTCCTCCGCGGGGAAAAGGCGCAAGCAAATCAATAACCTTAAGCCCTGTTTCTAAGGGAGAGGTTATGGGAAGCTGATCCTGAAAGCTTGGGGAATCCCTATGGATAGGCCAGCGCATCTTTGAGTCAATACTGTCGTTTTTGCCGTCTATAGGCTCGCCTAAGACGTTAAATATCCTCCCAAGAGTCTGCGCCCCTACAGGAACGCTGATAGGCGCCCCTAAATCCTTTGCCTTCATCTTGCGCACCAGGCCATCGGTTGAAGAAAGAGAAACACAGCGCACAGTGTTATTTCCGATTAGCTGGGCAACTTCAAGGACGATATCTATTTTCTTTTCCTTATCTTCAATCTTAAGCGCGTTTAAAAGCTGGGGAACTTCCCCTTCAGGAAAACGCACATCCACACTCGGGCCGATCACCTGAATCACTTCTCCGTATGCCATAGTCTTTTAACCTTTCAATGCCTCGGCTGCAGACACAATTTCCATAATATCCCGCGTGATGCTTGCCTGCCGCACCTTGTTTCGTAACAATACCAATTCCTCTAATAATTCCTTCGCGTTATCCGTTGCCTCGCCCATTGCCATAACCCGCGAGGAATGTTCGCTAATAAACGCATCCAAAAGCACAGTGCGCATTTTCGCGTTGATAAAGGTGGCAATAAGTTCTGTTAAAACCGTGGCGCTGTCTGGCTCAATAAGGTAATCGACATCCTTGCCTACAGACGCCTCAAGATTAAGGAATGTATCAACGCACGGCGCCTGCCTCGACGACGATGTAAACTTCGTATAGGCAAGATATATCTTATCCGCTTTGCCGGATAAGAATAACCCGGACAATACCGCAACTAACGCGTTCACTGCCTCATCAGCATATTTACCGTGAAACTCATTGTAGCTGGCAATGATACATGCCTTCCGCTTTCTAAAATAGTTGTATCCTTTCTTCCCCACGCAAACCAAATCCACGCTTAGAGCGCCTTGAGTGCTTAAAAACT
>JAHFFP010000025.1 GCA_023247895.1 Candidatus Omnitrophota bacterium | reverse complement strand
GAAATATTCATTACTATCTGAGAACATATCTTAAGGTCAGAATCAATAAGCATATCCATAGTATGGGTCACTGCACCTTCAATTGAATTTTCCACAGGCACCACTCCATAGTCGGCATTAGCCTTTTCAACTTCTTTAAAGCAATCGCTTATTGAGCTGCAGGGCACATAGGTAAGCTGCTGGCCAAAACGTTTTATCGCCGCCAAATGGGTAAATGTTGCCTCCGGCCCAAGAAAGGCAATCTTTAATGGCTTCTCTAAAGAAAGGGCGCAGGACATAATTTCGCGGTAAATTGCCGTCAATGCCTCTTCTGAAAGAATGCAGGGTTTAAGGTTTTTCAGCCGCTTGAGGACCTCGTATTCTCGTTCCGGAGAATAGATGCCTTTGCCCAACGCTCTCTTTAACGCGCCGATCTTGAGGGAAATTTCCATACGCTTATTAAGATACCTCACCATATGGGAATCTATGCTATCTATCTGCCTTCTTAAATCCTTAAGCTTCATTGGTAATTCCTTCCTTGCTTTCTGCCTCAGGTTTTTCTGGTGGCGCTGTTTCTTCTGCCGCCTCAAGTTGGAGAACGGCGTTATTCTCTAAGGCTGGCGCGCCGATCTTAAAGGCTTCGGTTCTATTGCTTAAAGTAAGTAATTGTGCCGCGGCCTGCGCATTCTTGGTAAACTCCTCAATTTTCGGTAAATCTTCTAATGAAGCAAGGCCAAAATATTCTAAGAATTGTTTCGTAGTGCCGTAGACAAATGGCCTGCCGATAATATCCTTTCTGCCTGCGATACGGATAAGATTTTTTTCCATTAAGCTCCTTACCATGCCATCGACATTTACCCCCCGCAAAGACTCAATATCCAAGCGGGTTACCGGCTGCTTATAGGCAATAATCGCCAAGGTCTCTAATGCAGATTTGCTTAGGCGTTGGGCATCCCGAAGCTTGTAGAATTTCTTAAGGATATCGGCAACCTCTAACGAAGTGACAATCTGAAAACCTCCGGCAATTTCGGCAATACGAAGGCCTCTATCGCTATTTTCGTAATCGCTCTTGAGCTCTAAAAACACCTCTCGTAGTTTCCCCGGTTCCAAATCTTCAAATACGCCTCTTATCTGGTCTATTAACAAAGGCTTCTCGCTTACAAACAAAAGCGCTTCAAGCGCGGCTTTCACACTTGGTTCAAGAATATCTGGCGGCTGTTCGCTCATTTCTTAACCTTATGTTTATATACCTCATTCAGCAAGTCTTCGGTATTACTGGCCTGCGGCGACCTCTCTTTGGCTTGGCGCACCATTTCCTTGGCCTCCTGCCTTTTATACTGCAGCTGCACCAATACCTCAACTGCCTCTAATTCAATATCGCTTACGGGCTCATGCTCCCTTTCAAAGCCCTCATCCTTGATAAGTCCGAATTTTCCCACCTTGCCTTGCAGCTTGGCAACGATTTCTCTTGCGCGCTGCTGGCCGATTCCGGGAAGAGACTTTAAGAAATTAGTATCACCTTGGTCTATTGCCTTGGCAATCGCGGAAAAAGGCATTGCCAGCGCCCTTAAGGCTGCGCGGGGGCCAATTCCCGAAACCGAGATAAACTGCTGAAAGAAATCCTTTTCAATATCGTTTAAGAAACCAATTAAGATAGGAATTGACTTTGAAGGTTCAACATTATGATAATGGTACGTGGTCAAGGTAAGCATTCCTTCGGAGCCTACACTCTTAGCTATTTTGTGCATAATCGCAGTAGGGACAAGCACCTCATAACAAATTCCCGCGACATCAATAAAAAGAGAGTTGGTATTTTGCCTTACCACTTTCCCGGAAATTTGTACAATCATTTCGCTCCTCCGCTCTTCCCCGTCAAAGGCGAATCCGCCTGCGGCGGAAGCTATCAGTTAAATGCTGAAAGCCGAGAGCCGTTACTATTATTTTCTAATCATGTACGAATGCCCAATAGCAAGCGCCAAGGCATCTGCCACATCCGCAGGCTCAGGAAGCGCTTTTAGACTAAAGATACTCTGAATCATCCGCTGTATCTGCATTTTTGAGGCATGGCCTTTGCCCACAATCGCCTTTTTGATACGGGTAGCGGCATATTCAACCATTTCCACATTATGTTCTTTCGCGCTCAAACAAATAATCCCTCGCGCATGCCCCAAGACATAGGCAGTAGTAGGATGTTTCCAATGAGCATAGAGTTTCTCTAAAACCAAGACTTCAGGCTTAAACTTGCCAATTATTGCGTCGAGCGCTTTATGAAGGTGCGCGAGGCGGCTTGTAAGAGCGTCTTTAGGGTTCGTGCGGATATAGCCTGCCTCAACAAGCATTATCTTTAAGCCTCGCCCCTCAACTAATCCGTAACCTGTGGTATGTAAGCCTGGGTCAATCCCCAATATGCGCATTATCGGCCCTTAGCCTTCAGCTGATAGCTTTTTTATCCCGAGGCTGCCATTTGCTCAATGATTTCATCGGGAATATCAAAATTGGCATACACCTCTTGCGCATCGTCTTGCTCCTCAAGCGCCTCTATCAAATTTAAAAGCTGTTTTGCCTCAGACCCCACGACCTTAATAGTTGAAGAAGGCAACATAGTTACCTCAGCGCTCTGAAAGGTTATCCCCTTCTCCTGTAACGCGGCCTTTACCTTTTCAAAATCACCTGGCGCAGTATATACTTCATAACTTTTCTCTTGAGATTTAATATCTTCAGCCCCAGCCTCAAGCGCCACATCCATCAGCGCATCTTCCGCTACCGCTGCTTTATCAACGACAATGTAGCCCTTTTTAGTAAACATCCACGCCACAGAACCTGCCCCTGCCATATTGCCGCCTTTTTTAGAAAGGATATTGCGAAGTTCCGCGGTAGTGCGGTTCTTGTTGTCGGTTAAAGCCTCAATCATGATGGCAACTCCCCCAGGGCCATAGGCCTCATAATTGATTGTTTCATAGACTACGCCAGGCAATTCCCCCGTGCCGCGTTTAATGGCGTTCTTGACGTTATCAGAGGGCATATTTGCCTCTTTAGCCTTGACCATTGCCGTGCGCAGCGACGGATTCATATCGGGGTTACCCCCGCCGTTTCTGGCTGCCATGGTTATCTCTTTAATAATCTTGGTATAAAGCGCGCCCTTTTTGGCATCTGCCGCGCCTTTCTTGTGCTTAATACTTGCCCACTTTGAATGTCCAGACATAAAAACTCCTCCCTTATCTTATACAGTTCATAGACTTTAATTCCAATTTTAGCATTTTTGTAAACAATTAGTATACTATATGATTTGATTCAAGGCAAGACTTTTCAGGATTCTGGGTTTGATCAGGATTTCTTCTCTACAGTCATATGCGCGCCCAAGGACTTTATATCCGAGATAAAATCCGGATAGGATTTACTGATAGCCTCGGCATCTTTGATGATTATGCCTCCTGCCCTCAAGCCTGCAACTGCCAGAGACATTGCGATCCTATGGTCATTACAGGAAGAAACTGTTGCAGAATGTAACACGGATTCGTAAACGGTTAAACTATCTTTATCTGCTTCAATGCGAGCCCCTAATTTCTTTAATTCATTGGCAGGGGTTAAGATTCTATTACTCTCTTTATGCGCCAGATGCCCGATATTGAGAATTCTGGTTTTACCTTTGGCAAAACAGGCTGCCACCGCAAGTATCGGAACCAAATCCGGGGTATCCGCACAATCAATCTCCCTTCCGCTTAATTCAAAGGGTCCCTGAATACGCACTTCATCGCGAATGTGGCTTATTTTTGCGCCCATACTGTTTAAGATGTCAATAATTTTACGGTCTCCCTGCTTGTCCTTGCGCATGCCGGTAATCACAATGTCAGAAGCAGCTAAACACGCGGCTACCATTAAAAAAGCGGCTGAAGAATAATCCCCTCCGACGACAAAGTCATCCTTAAATCTAAAGCGCTGGCCCGCATGAATAAAGAAACGGCGATACCCTTGAGCCTTTACCTTTATCCCCGCCTGCCTCAATACATCTAAGGTAATGTCTATGTATGGCTTAGAGACAACTTTTCCTTTAACAACTATTGTTACCTCTGCCTTGGCAAAAGGCGCAACTTGCAACAAAGAAGAAATGACCTGTGAGCTGATACGCGCGCTCACCGCAACCTTTCCTCCTCTAAACCCGCCTTTTCCTTCTATCACAATAGGCAGGCGAAATTCTTTATCTTTAGCTTTTATATCCACCCCTAATGACAATAACGCCTCGGCTATAGGCTTATTGGTTCGCTTTAAAAGAGTGCCCCTTCCTTCTATAACGCACTTTCCTTTTCCTAAGGCAATAAGAGGAAGTATCAAACGCAACAATGTCCCTGATTCACCGACATTTACCTTTGCGCCCCGGATATGGGGTTTTGCGTTAAACCCTCTTACCACAAGCTCATCACGCTGTTTCTTAATATGTGCGCCTAATTTCTTGAGGCAGGACATCGCTGCCA
>JAHFFP010000005.1 GCA_023247895.1 Candidatus Omnitrophota bacterium | reverse complement strand
TGATTAAAAATGCGTAAAATATGTTATTATTGCGGCAAAAAACCTCTTGCGGGAAAGGTAATGTCCCGTAAAGGCCAATACAAAGCAAAAGGCGGAACCGGGAGCAAGATATCCCGTAGGAATAATAGGTTGATCCTGCCAAACCTGCAGCATATCCGGGCAAATATAGCAGGCAAAGTAGCTTCTGTCTTTGCCTGCACCAAATGCATCAAGGCTGGAAAAGTCAAAAAAGCCCTCTAAATATCGGATTATTATTCAGCTAAACGAATATCCTCTATCTCAAGCTGGAGTTGATTATTTCCATTCCAGGTGTCTAAGGATATCCTGTAGGCAAGATTAACTGCTGAGGCGCAATTGACTAAATCATAGTAGCGCGCCATTCCAAAGCCTAATGCCTGATAAGTTACTTTCCCATCACTCACCCAAAATTTTAGGGTGTCTTTACCCATAATTATAGGTTTGGATTTCACATAAAGATTATTGCTGGCAAATATCGGCTTGGGATTCCCATTTCCAAAAGGCTCTAATTGATTTAGCTCCTCTAATACCTCCATAGTTACCTCAAACAATTGAAGCGCTATATCAATATTCACACTGGGTAACAAATCTTCAAGGCTTAAGCGTTCAAAGGCAAGCCTGTTGATATTTTTCCTAAAGTTCTCTATTTCCTTCCTTAAAATACTTAGCCCGCACGCCCGTTTATGGCCGCCAAAGCCTAAAAGATAAGGGCTGCACTCAAGCAAACTCTCAAACAAATGGAAGTTTTCAATAGAACGGCCGGAACCTTTACCCACCTCATCAGCAAACGACACCACAAACGTAGGCCGATGGAACCTGTCGGTTATTTTCGCCGCCACTATCCCTAATACCCCATGGTGCCAGTTATCCTTATGCAACACAATAACCCGCTCCTTTGCCAAATCAATCTCTGTTTCTACCTTGTTCAACGCCTCATCCAAGATTTTGCTTTCAATACGCTGGCGTTCTTTATTCTTAGAATGTAATTCATTTGCCAAGGCCTTTGCCTTCTCAGGACATGCGCATAACAATAGTTCAAGGGCAATTTCTGAAGAACCTATCCTGCCGCAGGCATTAATGCGGGGTGCCAAGATATAACTCACGTGTTCTGCCGTTATCGCCTTATTTTTTATTCCGGAGGCCTCAATTAAAGACTTTAACCCCACACGCCTGGTGCTGTTAAGCTTTTTCAATCCTTCTTTTACAATAATGCGGTTTTCTCCTATCAAAGGAACCACATCGGCAATAGTGCCTAAACACGCTAAATCAAGTTCTTCTTCTAGTGCATCCTGTAAGAGATAACCAGCAAACTTATAGGCGAGCCCCACTCCTGCTAAATCTACATAAGGATAACGTGAATCTTGGCGTTTAGGGTTGATAACAGCATAGGCGGGAGGTAGTTCTTCAGTTGAAAGCAAAGAATGATGGTCAATAACGATAACGTCAATGCCTAGCCGGTTAAGCTCCTCAATTTCCTTAAAGTTACTTATTCCGCAATCTAAGGTAATTATCAGGGTAACCCCTTGGTTGCGGCAATAGGCAAGCGCGTGTTCGCTTAGGCCATAGCCTTCCCTTAACCTGTGAGGGATATAATGCTCGTGCGCTATTCTTAACCTTTCAAAAGCAATCTTAAGGATAGCCAAAGAAGTTATGCCATCGGCATCATAATCGGAAAATAATAATATCTTTGCCTTATTCTTTGACGCTCTAAGGATTCTATCTTTTGCTTTCTCTATATCCGGCAAAAGGTTCGCATCATGAAAAGAAGAGATGTGGGGATTTAGAAACACCTTTGCGGCTTGGCTTGAGGTAAGATTGCGGTTTATAAGGATCTGGGCTAAAACTGATGAGATACCTAATTCATCTTTAATTTTTTTTTGTAAGGAGCTATCCGGTTTCTTAACTTTCCATACTTTTCGCATCCTGGCCTATCCCTTACATTTTTTCCGGCGCGTGCACACCTAAGAGCTTTAATCCTGCGGCAATAACGGTCTTAGCGCCTAAAATAAGGCTTAGGCGCGCGCACTTTCGCGGGGCATCGTCAACTAAAACCCTGTGCGTATCATAAAAGCGATGAAAACTTTCAGCCAATTCTTGAAGATAGCTCGTCACGCAGTAAGGATCAAGCTGAAGCTCCGCGACCTTAAGGCAATTTTCAAACTTTGCAATAGCCCTAAGCAGCCCAAGCTCTTCCTTCTCCTTTAGTAAAGACATATCTGAATTCTTTATTTGCGCAAGCGTTATTCCCGCATTGGTTAAAATATTGGAAATCCGGGCGTGGGCATATTGGATATAATACACAGGATTCTCGGAGCTTTGCTTCTTGGCAAGCTCCAAATCAAAGTCCAGATGGCTATCGGTCTTACGCATCAAAAAGAAAAACCGCCCCGCGTCTACTCCCACTTCATCAATCACCTGGCGTAACGTCACATACTCACCTTTACGGGTTGACATTGACACTACTTTGCCGTTTTTATAAAGCGTTGCCAGCTGCACAATAATAACGTGTAATGCATCTTTTTCTTTGCCTAAGGCCTCAACCGCTGCCTTCATCCGCGGGATATATCCATGATGGTCAGGCCCCCAAAGGTTAATCAGGCAGTCAAACCCGCGCGTAAATTTATCCTGATGATAGGCAATATCCGGAGCTAAATAAGTATATGAACCATCGGATTTAATTACTACCCGGTCCTTATCATCGCCGAATTTTGTCGATTGAAACCAGACCGCTCCGTCTTTATCATAAATATAGCCTTTTTCCCTCAAGAAAGAAATTGTTTCTTCAATCTTTCCTGACTTCTCTAAACTTCCTTGGCTATACCACGAATCAAAAGTTACCCCAAAATCCTCAAGTTCTTTTCTAATTATCTCCAGGATCCTTTTTACTCCGTATTCTTTGCAATATTCTTGTTTCTGGTTACTTGCGCCGCAGGCGCCTGCAGCAGAGGTTTCTGGTTTCTCTAATAATTCCTTTGCCAAATCAATAATGTATTCCCCCTGATAATGGTCCTCAGGGAATTCTATTGTTTTTCCTTCCAATTCCTGCAAACGTAAATAGACAGAGTTACCAAGAATATTAATCTGGTTCCCTTTATCGTTAAGATAATACTCCCTGGTAACCTCATAACCTACATAGGCAAGCAGATTGCTAAGAGCATCCCCCACTGCTGCCTGGCGGCCATGGGCAACGGAAAGCGGACCTGTAGGATTCGCGCTCACAAATTCTACCAAGGCGCGCCTGCGTTTCTTGCCTCGGGCAACAAAAGGCTCTCCGGAAGCGATAACCTCTTTAAGGAGAGAAGAAAAATACTCTTGAGAGAAATAAAAGTTAATAAACCCGGCGCCCGCAATATCAATTTTCTCAATACAACCTTGTAACGCAGATACAGGAATTTTTTTATGAAGAGAGGCAACTATCTCTTTGGCAATTTCTCTCGGAGGGCGCTTAAGACAAGATGCTAATTTCAAGGCGATCGAGGTAGCACTATCGCCAAAGGCTTCTTCCTTGGGAGATTCTAAGAGGGAAGGCGCACTTTCAAAGAATGATTCAGGTATTTTAAGTGTTTCATTTAGAATTTTGACGAGCAACTCGCTTAGAAGCTGCTCTATCTTGCATAGAGGCATGTTTCCTTAGGGGCAATTCCACGACCGGGGCATCAGCCCAAAGTTTATCCAGATTAAAGTATTCTCTTGAGCCGGTATCAAATATATGTACGACCACATCAAAAAGGTCCACCAGCAGCCAACCGGAATCAATCCCGCCTTCCTGGGCCCTATGGGCTATCTCCTTTTTATGCAGCCCGTCCTTTATTGCATCTGCAATAGCCTCTGCCCTACGGTTTGACGCTGCGGTCAAAAGAATGAAAAAATCACAAAAGTTGCTCACCGTGCGCATATCCAGGATTTTTATATCTTCTGCCTTCTTATCCTGCGCAAGACGAGCAACTATATATGCTTTCTTTAGCGAATCTATTTGCTCTCTCCTTGTAACAATTATTACCTCATTATATAACACATTCGGCTCTGCCTATGCATAGTGCGCTTTAGGCAGAGTCGAAGAAAAAAACATGCCCAAAACTTATTTTTTACCTAATATCTTATACATTCCGGTAGAACAATCAGGACACTTTCCTTTCATAGCCTTGCGGCCGTTTTTCATCGTCACTTCTTTTGCATCCACCATTTCTTTGCTTGCCTTGCATTTTACGCAATACCCTTTTTCAGCCATTGTCTTCCTCCTTGGTAAGTAGAAGCAGCCCCATGTGTCTGCCCGTTATCATTCGGGCGAACACGCAGGTTTGCCCCTACTAGTTTAGACCACAATGTTTTTAATACTAACACAACACATTTTATCTGTCAATTATTTCCTTACTTCACCCCTGAATGAATCAAAATTGTTGCGCTCTCTAAATAAGGGATGCTTTTTCTTCTAACGCTTAAATGACGGCGGGATTTTCATCAATTTCTCCCACTATTTCCTCAAACAGGTCCTCAAGGGTCACCAGCCCCAAGGTCTTCTTATTTTCATCCACCACTATCGCTATTTGCAGGCGTTTAAGCTGAAATTCGCGCAAAAGCTCATTTACGCGTTTATGCGCCGGAATAAAATAGGCAGGGTGAATCAAATCCTCTAAAAGCACTAAGCCTTTGTTACGCCAGATATAGAGTAAATCTCGGGCATAGATAATTCCAATAATAGTATCGACAGACCCCTCATAGACCGCAATACGCGCATGGCCTTCTTCAACAAGCACATTAAGCAATTTTTCACCGTCTGAAGACTTATCTATCGCGATTATTTTCTCTTTAGGCACCATTACCGCATCCACCCTTGTATCACCGAATTCAAAGATACGATGCAACATCTTACGCTCCTCATCCGAAAGCACCCCCTCCTCCTTGCCTACCTCAATCATCAGCCTTAACTCTTCTTCGCTAATTAAGGGAGAGCGTTTTTCAGGCTGCATACCAAATGCCCTAAGAAAACTATTGCTTATGCCGGTAAAAAGAGAAATCAGGGTAGTAAAACTATTAACAAACATCTCCAGGAAAGGCGCGGTGAGCAAGGCTGTTCTTTCAGAATAGCGGATAGCCAATGTCTTAGGGCATATTTCACAAAAGAGTAATATATATAACGTCATGCTTACCATTGCAATCACCACACCCCAATTAGCCCCAAAAATGCCCACACAGATCATGGTAGCTAAACTTGACATGGCGACATTGACAAAATTATTGCCTATTAAAATGGCGGCCACGACTTTATCCAATTTAGCAATAAGCCGTAACACTGGCTGTGCCCCTCTCACTCCTTTATTTACCAAATGCCTTGCCCTAATCTTATTTAAGGAAATCAGGGATGTTTCTGAGAGTGAAAAGAAAAATGACAATATTGACAATACCATCAGAATTATAAGGCCAGGAATGGATAAGAAAATGTGCATTTAATGATTAAGCGTAGGAATAAATGCCTTGGCAATGTTAAAGTAAATAATCAACCCTGCAACGTCGACGATACTCGTGGTAATCGGCCCGGCGAGCACCGCAGGGTCAAGCCCAAGTTTTTTAGAAAGTAACGGCAAACATACCCCTGTGGCTATCGCCAAGAGCACTATCAAGCTCATTGTTGAACCAACCACTAATCCTAAGAATAAATCTTTTTGCAATAAAAGGGCGCGTAGGAATGCCACCACTCCTACAAGAGCGCCCATAAGAAGAGAAGTGCTAATCTCTAAACGGGCTATCCTCCAGACATTCTTTACCGTAACATCTCCCGTGGCAAGCCCGCGGATAATCGTAATAGAGGTCTGCGCCCCGGCGTTACCTCCTGTATCCAAAAGCATCGGGATAAAAAAGGAAAGCGCGACAACGGTCCCCAGGGAATGTTCGAAATTCTTCAATACCGTCCCGGTAAGAAAATCAAATATAAGCAAGAATACCAGCCACGGCGCGCGGCGTTTTACTAATTCCTTCACCGTCGCCGTGGCATAACGGATTTCCTCGCCTCCTTTAGAACCCATCTTACCAAGTTCATATATCTCTTTGGTAGCCTCCTTATTGATTAAATCCACCACATCGTCAATGGTAATAATGCCCAGCAACTGGTTAGTATCGTCAACCACCGGGGCATCCAATAAATCGTATCTGGTAAACTGTTTTGCCACGTCTTCCTTAAGCATGTGGCAGTCCATTTTGATAAAGTCCACGTCAGACATAATATCCTTCACCAAAATATCAGACGGAGCGCTAATAAGCATTTGAAGGCTTAGTCCTCCGATAAGCTTATGGTCATCATCAACAACATGTATGGAATATATGTTGGGGATTTGCCCTGCCTTATAGGTCTCCTGTATCCGAAGCACTGCCTGGCGCGCGGTCATATTTTTCTTTAGCTCCACAAAATCGGTAGTCATAATGCTTCCGGCAAGGCCTTCCTTAAAAGTCATCAGCTTTCGCACATCGTCAACTGCTTCTTTCTTCATCACGGTAAAGAGTTTCTTGACGGTCTTAGGGCTTAAATCCTTAAAAAGCCTTACGCGTTCATCGGGCGCCATCTCATTTACCACGGAAACCATTTCCTGATTATCGAGATTATTCAAGAGATATGACTGTTCTTCAAAACGCAAGTCCTCAAAAATCTCAACTGCGCGGCGTGAGCTTAGAAGGCGAAAGATAAGCAGCTTTTCCTGTGGGGTGAGCTTAGTCCAGCCCTCGGCTAAGTCTATGGAATGAATTTTCTTTAAGAGGTCTTTTACCAGGAAAAAATCTTTATTCTGCAAGAATTCCCTCACCTCGGGCAGGAAAAGGGCAAAGCTGCTTGGCCCGGTAATAGAGCGGTGGCGATGATTATGAGTTGTGTTAACCTTGTTGGTAAGGTTCCCTTGGTTCATTCTAGCATGAGTCGCATTTCATCCTGCTCCTTTTCCTTCTGGGGCCCAATGACGGCTAAACTCAAATTACTATTCCTAAAAATATCTCGTGCGGTTCTTTGCGCGTCTTCAATAGTCACCTTGCGTATTTCATCAAGAATATCCTGAGCGCTTTTTATGCGCCGTAAAGCGCCCTCCTGTTCTCCCATCCAAATCATATGGTCAAGGGTATCTTCCAAACTCATCAGGAGCTGCCCCATATAATATTCTTTCGCGCGGGAAAATTCATTTTTTGTAACCGGCTCTTTGGCTATCTTGCGCATTTCTTTAAGTATCGTTATGATTGCAGCGCTTACTTTGCGGTTATCCACCCCTGCGTGAATAAAGAACGCGCCTGTGTCATAAAAATACCGTAGATGAGTACCTATCTCATAGGCAAGGCCTTTCTTTTCGCGCACTTCGTTAAACAGGCGGCTGGACATATTCGCGCCCAAAATGATATGCAAAAGCCCTAGCGCATGCCTGTCAGGATGATTTCGTTTATAGCCATGATACCCAAAAGCCAAATGGCTCTGCTGGGTATCCTTATGAAAGAATTTGGCGCGCGAAGCCTCTTGATGTACAGGAGCCTTTTTAAAGGGGATATTTTCTTTTGCCTTTATTTTAGAAAAGGCTTTCGCTATATACTCGTATATTTTCTTATGCTCAATATTGCCGCTTACCGAAACCACAATATTGGCGGGATGATAAAATGCATTCTGAAAACTCAATACGCGCGAACGCTTCATCAGGCTCACTGACTCAAACGTCCCGGCTAAATTCATCCCCAAGGGATGCTCCGGCCAAAGCAGCTCTTCTAATAATTCATTCACATACGCCTGCGGCAGGTCGCGGTACATCTTGATTTCTTCTAAAATCACCGCCTTTTCTTTTTCTAAGTCTTTTTCGGCAAAAAGAGGCTCTAAAATCATATCGGAAAGCACATCCAATGCAAGCGGCAGGTGTTTGGAAATAATCTTGGTCAAATAGCAGGTAAATTCTTCTGAGGTAAAGGCATTCAAAGAGCCTCCCACACCCTCAATCGTTTCCTTTATTTTGTTGGCGGAATATTTCCTGGTGCCTTTAAAAGAAAGGTGCTCGATGAGATGAGCGATGCCTTTATTTGCCTTTTCTTCGTATCTGCCACCCACCCCAATCCAAATACCTAAGGCTGCTGAATTTCTTTCGGGCATCTTGTGGGTGACTAAGCGTAAACCGTTATCTAAAGTCGATTTCTCATACATTTCTTAAACTCCTTGTAAAGGCTCCTATTTTTTCGACTACATTCCCCTTACCCATAGTATCTTTTATCACCTTCATTATTGCGCTTCCCACAATTGCCCCATCTGCAATTCTCAGGACTTCTTTCACGTGCTGGGCATTAGATATGCCAAAACCAACACATACAGGCTTTTTGGTATAGTGTTTAATCATTGTGATGTTCTGTTTTAAATCCTCAGGCAAGGCCTGCCTTGCTCCGGTTACCCCGGTGAGTGAAACATAATAAATAAAACCGGTTGAAACTTTACTGATATATTTTATCCGCTCTAAAGAACTCGTGGGAGAGAGAAAAAAGATAGTTTTTAGGCTTGCCTTTTTAGCTAAAGAAACTAACCAAAGGTCTTCTTCAGGCGGAAGGTCAGGGATGATTACCCCATCAACTCCGCTGACTATTGCCTCGTTGACAAAATTAACCTGTCCAAAAGAAAATACAGGATTATAATAGCCCATGAGGCAAAGAGGAATCTGGCTTTTTGCCCTTATGCGCTTGACCAAGGAAAAGATATGATGAAGATTGATTTTCTTTTTTAAGGCATACGCAGAGGCCTCCTGAATCATGGGGCCGTCCGCAAGAGGGTCGGAAAAAGGCACCCCTAACTCAATAATATCCACGCCTCTTTTAGCAAGCTCAAAAACCAACTTTTCAGTGATAGCTATATCGGGATATCCGCAGGTGATATAAACAACAAGCGCCTTCTTACCCTTAGATTGTAATTCTTTAAACTTTGCGTCAATTCTGTTCATTACCTATAGCCCATACATTACACCCGGAATTTGATATGCTGCCTGACTATCCCGATATCCTTATCGCCCCTGCCTGAAAGACAAAGTATGGCAATCTTCTTTGATTTTACTTTCTTGACTAATTCCTTAAGATAATATACCGCATGGGCAGTTTCAAGCGCAGGGATAATGCCTTCACTCTCTGAAAGCAACTTTAGGCCTTCTAAGGCTTGGCTATCAGCCACGCTTACGTACTCAGAGCGCTTTATCTTTTGATAATAACTATGTTCAGGGCCTACCCCGGGATAATCTAACCCGGCAGCTATTGAGTGAGCAATAGCAATCTGGCCGTCTTTATCTTGAAGCACCTTGCTTTTTGAGCCGTGCAGCACTCCCACCCTTCCTTTAGTTAAAGTCGCCGCATAATGCGAAGTATGCAGCCCTAAACCTGCTGCCTCAACTCCGATAAATTTCACTTGCCTATTCCTAAAGAAGGAATGGAACAAACCCATGGCATTGCTGCCGCCTCCCACGCAAGCAACCAAATAATCCGGCAGTCGCCCTTCCATTTCCAGAATCTGCTGTTTTGCCTCTTTGCCGATTATCGATTGAAAATCCCGCACCATCATAGGATAAGGATGAGGCCCTGCCACTGAACCAATAATGTAGTGGGTATGACGCACATTGGTTGCCCAATCGCGGATTGCCTCATTCATCGCATCTTTTAGGGTCTTGCTTCCTGCGGTAACGGGAATCACTCTCGCACCTAAGAGTTTCATACGGAAGACGTTTAATTCCTGGCGCACAATATCTTCTTCACCCATAAAGATATCACACGCTAAACCAAAAAGCGCTGCCACGGTAGCCGTAGCTACTCCGTGCTGGCCTGCCCCTGTTTCAGCAATCACCCGAGGCTTCTTCATGCGCAAGGCAAGCAAAGCCTGGCCTATTGTATTATTTATCTTGTGCGCTCCGGTATGCAACAAGTCTTCGCGTTTAAGATAAATTCGTAATTTCCCACCTAACGCCTTGCTTAAATTACGGGCAGGATAAAGCGCGGTAGGCCTTCCACAATAACAAGAAAGGTAATACTCCAGCTCCTTTCTAAATGCCTTATCCTTCTTCGCCTTTTGGTATTCTTTTTCAAGCTCAGAAAGTGCGGACATCAACACTTCAGGAACAAACTTCCCCCCAAAACCGTTAAAATGGCCTGATTTATCTGGTAGCATATTTATTAAAAATATAAGGGTCGATAATCAATAGGCTATAGCCTTCCTTAATCTTTCTATCGACTATTGACCATGGACTATAGACCCATAATTATGTTCCTATTTTGTATGTTGACAATTGTTTGATCCTTTTGAGCATATTCGGATGGGTGCTCATTATCTCTAAAAGCCTTTCGGCAAAACCGACCTTCAATTGTTTTTTGCTTAAGGCTGCTAATTCGCTTGCATCGATAGTCCCTGACTTATCCAAATCCACTTGCCGCAATTCCTTGATTTCATTAAGCGCCCGAGAAGGGTCATTGGCAAAAAAGGCTTTGAGCCCTTCCACCTCTCTCAAACTTTCTTTATCCATTCTTGCTGATCCATACACCAGTTTGTATAATGCAGAAGCCAAATTCTTAGGCGCGCACCCTAACCCCACCGCACCCCTATCAGCAAAATACTCTCTAATCCTTGAGGCGTACAAGACCAAGAGATTGGTAATAAAATAGAAAAGCATTGCCGCCATACCGATATAGGCAGCATTACTACCTCCCTCTCGCCTGCGATTGCCTCCGTAATACAGCGTGCTTATGGCAATTCTGTATAAGACTATCGGGATAACTGAAAGCAAGGTTATCGTAAGCACATCCCTATTTTTAAGATGCGAAATCTCATGGCCTAACACTGCGCGCAGTTCATCTTCACTCAACAAACTCATAATCCCTCTGGTAACGCACACTCTCCCATCGCTCTTCCAACGGCCAAAGGCAAAGGCATTAGGAACAGCCACATCCGCAATCCCAATTTTTGGCATGGGTATTTTTGCTTTGACGGCTAAATCACCTACTATTGCATAAAGCTGCGGATATTCCGGCTCGTTTACATATCTTATACGCATACTCCACTCAATAAGTTTTGGGCCAACCATATATTGGATAAAAAGCATCACCAACGATATGAAAAGGTAAAACCAAAAATTGGCTATACCTAAAGAATATCCCACCGCAACCACGATACCATATACAATACTAAAGAGAATAGCTACTAAAAGCGCCATTCTTAATTTTAAACCGGCTAATGACATTTCTACTCCTTCCTTACGTCATATTCGTCAAACGGTTACGTAGGCTTGTTTATTTCCTGCCTTCAACGTTCACCTTCAAACGTTTCCCGCTCCATAACCATGTAACGTATTTTTTACCCATTATAACAGACCATGTAAACTTTGCAATTGATAACCATATAAGCTAACCGTTATCTTCCTTCCTATTTTTTTATTGCCCACTCATAGGTTACGCTCTTCTCGCTTAAAATCTCTATCGGCGTACCTGCCGGTGCGTCATCCTGAAGGCGTTTAGCGTATAATCTTTGCACCTCTTCTATAGGGACATTATTCTTCTTTGACACCGACTGATAAATAACCATTCGATCGCTATTTTCGGCATTCACTAATTCCTTTACCAAACCATCCACGCTTTCAGAGGCCATTATCACCACCAAGCCTAAGCTATTTTCTCCCACCACGCCTTTTTGCTCCCAAGTTACTAATTCCGCGCGCCTCTGTTTACGCCCGGATACCGCGGCTTCTATTTCAGGGCTTAAGGCCTCCTGGGCATAAGCACAAGGCATAAGATAATCAAACAACTTACTCTGGGAATTATTTGGTTTTGTTTGTTTTGAAGGGCCTGAAATCATATCCTCAATATTATCAATATCCTTGGCCACATGCTGATAAATATCGAGGCGCATCGAGATATCCATCTTTATCGGCTCCTTAGGAGCTTCTACCTTTATCCTTGCACAGCCAAAAGCCATTGCGAATGCCCAAAGCATCAGAAAAATCATCTTCATTGCCTACTCCTTTCCTATATTGAAAAATCCGGGATTATGCCATCTGATATCAAAACCACGATTCCCCGCATCTCCCTCAAAAGCGGCAGAGAGAACCACATCGCTTCCTTGTAACGCCAAAGCAACCTTTCCATTATTATAGCGGTAATTCTTAAAACCTTCTACTAATATCTCGTAGGGCATTTTGGAGCTTCGTGCGATGTTTTCAATAACCTTTTTATCCTTAATACTCAAGACACCGCCAGGCTCTGTTATGGAAAATGCTCCTTCAATAATACTTATTGCCAACCCTTGCCCCTTAGCCTTAAGGCTTCCTCCCACTTTTCCGCTCATTTGAAATTTCTCAACCAATCTCAAATCTTCGGCTAAATTCTCTAAGTCCAGATTACACGCCTTCAAGTCAAGGGTGTAGGCGATTGTTTTTCCCAAGGTTACATTCACCACCGCATTTATCTTCCCTTTTAAGACTTCAGCAGATAAAGGATCAAATGCAATCGCTTCAGCGTTATAATTCACTCTTGACTTAACTTCTTTTACCTTAATTTTGTCGTATCCTATTTCTCTTATATAAAGGCCTTGAAGAGCCTTATTACGGCCTATGTTTAAGCTCAAATCCTGCACGTTTATATTATTATTATTAAATTGGCTAATTTCTAAATCAATAAAATCTAAAGTGCGTTTTGCCAAAGAAAAATCCAATGAAACATGGGCGCCGATATTGACATTAGCGCTCTTTATGTCTAACGTTAGTTCTGACAACTCTAAGGCCTCTACGAAGAAAGCTGTTCCTTTAGAAGAAAAGTTGCAATAGGTAAGGAATTCATGGATATCCTTATTTCCCATATTCACTTTGATACTTGCGCCTTCCAAAGATACTTTTGAAATAGCACCTTTGATTATATGCGGCAGCGCATATGCAATCTTTAGCTTTTGTAGCTTAAAATCATACAGACTGCCTCGTCTAATTTCTATATTGGAGAAGACAACTCCTCGTAAAGGGTTAACTTCGCAATCCCGGATAGAAACCGCGCTTGCGCTAAAGGTATCTTTTATCTTTACTTTAGCAAAAGATAACACTAAAGGCTTTATTGAATAAGAAATTGATAGTAACAGTACTGTAAGGATACTTACGCAGAAAATAAGTTTTTTCATAGTTTTCCTAATTTCATTATATTTCATCTTCGATAAGTATAGCATAAATACATTGCCCCTAAAATAAAAAAGCACCCGAGAAATCGGGTGCTTTCGTATTCTCATAGAAACTACCGATAAAGGTGAGCCTTTCCATCACCTTCTTCGTTTTCTTGCATCTCTGCTTCGCCTCTACTTCACTCTCGAGGCTTGCCTTTACCGGTGGAAAGCAGAATACCTCAAAGTCCACCTTCTACTTCTCTCTCTGCCTTCCTAATTAAAGTATACCTTAAAAATAAACTTTTTTCAAGCCTCCTTATAGGTTCCTAAAATCCAAAGCAAATAGGCCCTCTATGCATACTAAGGTAATGCTACAGTTTCAAACTTCTTAGGGATATAGGCATTGAAACCGTTATTCTTCAGGTTCAAAGCCAAGGCCTCAGATTGGTCCATATCCCCATGCACAATAAAGATTTTCTTGAGCCTGCCTTTGGTTTTTAGGACATACTCGAGCAATTCATTCTTATCCGCATGGGCGCTAAAGGCATTGATGACCTCAACCTCTGCCTTAAGCTCGAAACTCTCGCCAAAAATCTTTACCCTTTTATGGCGCTCAACTATCCTTTTGCCAAGGGTATTCTTTGCCATGTACCCAACGACCACGATGGTATTACGCTCATCCTCAATATTATTGCGCAGATGATGCAGGATTCTTCCTGACTCGCACATGCCGGAGGTTGAAATAATAATCATCGGCTGTTTATCAGAATTGAGCTTTTTTGATTCTTCATTATCTCGAATATAGCGGATGGAATTAAGGCCGAAAGGATCGGCCTTTTTACGTATCAGGCTCTTAGCTTCATCGTCAAGGCTTGCGCTATTTTCCATAAATACATCCGTAATATTACAAGCGAGAGGGCTATCTACATATATAGGAACCTGTGTAATTATTTTTTCCTTTATTAACTGCCCCAAGTAATAGACTACTTCCTGGGTACGCTCAAGGGCAAACGCCGGAATGATTACTTTCCCCCCCCGCTCTAGCGTGCGATTAATAGTCATTGCTAGCTGCATTTTGGCATCGGCAATTAACTCATGGGCTCTTCCTCCGTAGGTGCTTTCAATAATAAGATAATCTATGTTTTCCAAGATATCGGGATCTTCTAGCAAAGGGATACCATTACGCCCCAAATCAACGCAATAGGCCATTCGCATGGTTTGATTATGAGAACGCATCTCTAAAAGAGGTATCGATGAACCTAAGATATGCCCTGCGTCATAAAAGGCGCAACTGATATGGGGCGTGAGCTTAAATTTCTTACGATAATCCATTGCCCTGAGTTTCTTTAATGCCTTCGTGGCATCTTCAATGGTGTATAATGGCTGACGAAGAGGGAGCCCCCTGCGGGCGTTAATCTTATTTACAAACTTGATATCTTCCTCCTGAATCTTGGCGCTATCTAAAAGCATCAGTTTCATAAGATCCCTGGTAGGTTTGGTAACGAAAATCTTTCCTTTATAACCATTTCTTACCACATTAGGCAGATTTCCGCAGTGGTCAATATGGCTGTGCGAAGTCACAAGGGCATCAATTGATACGGGGTTAAAACAAAAATGTGAATTAATTTTATAGAACTCTTCGCGATGGCCCTGGAATAAGCCGCAATCAATAACTATCCTTTCTCCCTCCACCTCAAGCAAATGGCTTGAGCCGGTAACCGTACGCACCCCGCCGCAAAAAGTAATAGTTGCTGTCATGTCCCCTTTACCTTGGCAATAAATTCTTTTATCAAATTCTTATCTTTAATTCCTATAGACACTTCCACTCCACTTGAAACATCTACCCAATCAGGACGCAGGGCATTAACCGCAAAAACAACATTTTGGATAGTTAATCCTCCGGAGAGAAAAAAAGGCTTCTCAATTTGAAGGTTCTTAAGTAACGTCCACTTGAATTTTCTCCCTGTGCCTCCGAAGGCATCCTTATGAAAAGCATCGAACAAATAATAATTAACTCTTCTATATTCCTTAAGGGATTCTAAACTCTCTTTATTTTTAATTCTAAATGCCTTAATTATCTTATATCCAGGGAAATTCTGGCAAAATGCCGCCGGCTCTTCCCCATGGAACTGGAGCATATCCAAATAGCAAGAGTAAGCAATGCGCCTGGCATATGGCAACGAAGGATTGACAAAGACTCCGATTTTCTTGATTTTTTTCTTGAGGCAAGAAATGATTTTGCGCGCGCCTTGAGGCCTCATGTATCGCGGGCTTTTAGGATAGAACACAAAGCCAAGTGCGTCCGCGCCTGCTTCCTGAGCGGCGAGGGCATCCTCAAGGTTAGTTATTCCGCAAATCTTTACCTTTGCCTTCTCCGCCTTCTGTTGAGATATCACTTTTTGCTTGCCCTTTTGCGGTTAACTTTCTCAGGTTTTACCTTTTGAGCCGTTTTCTTCTTTTTAGGCTCTTTGCCATCAACAACCTCTTTTATTTTTTGTTTAATATCTTCTGCCTTCATAAAGGCACTGCCGATTAAAAGGGCATTCATTTTGAGTTTCTTATAAGCTTCATATTCGCGATGGGTCTTGATCCCTGACTCTGCCACGATAACCTTACCTTCGGGAATATCTTTTACTAACGAGGCGGCTAATTTCGTATCCACCTCCAGGCTATGAAGATTGCGGTTATTTATTCCGATAATCTCAGAGCCTTGCGTAAGCGCGTACGCAAGTTCAACTCTACTGGCCACTTCAACCAGGCAATCCAGCTCAAGCCTTTTGGCTAAAGCAAGAAACTCGGAAAGCTTTCCCTCTTTTAAAATTTCAGCAATCAAAAGCACGGCGTCAGCCCCAAAGAATTTAGATTCGTAGAGCTGATACGGCTCATAAATAAAATCCTTCCTTAAAATGGGCAGTTCGATAATCTTACGCACTTGATTAAGATAGGCAATCTTTCCCTGAAAATATTTTTCTTCTGTCAAAATAGATACCGCGCTTACCCCCGCATTTTGATAAAGCCGGGATATCTGGACAGGGTCAAAATGCTCCCTGAACAGCCCTTCTGACGGCGAAGCCTTTTTTATCTCAGCGATAATATGCAGTTTCCCCGGCTCGCTTATTGCCTGCTTAAAAGGCCTGTAGATGCGCGGCTCCTCCAATTTCTTACGCAGTTCATCTTCAGGATAAACCCGTTTTGCCTCTTTTACCGCCTTTTGCTTCTCTAATAATACTTCTTTTAAAAAATCCATTTTTATATTTTAATCCCTACCTGTTCGTAATCTCCCTCAACCCCTCTAACTTCCGTAACGCATTCCCTGAATTTATCGCTTCCTTTGCCAAGAGTATGGCTTCTTTAATTGACTTCGTTTTGTCCGCCGTATATACGGCACAACCTGCGTTGAATACTACGATATCCCGTTTAGGCCCTTTTTCTCCCTGAAGTATAGCTAAAGCAATACGGGCGTTATCATCCGTGTTTCCACCCTCTAAATCTTTAAGCCGGGCTTTTTTGATTCCAAATTCCGAGGGGTTAAGAGTATAACAGCGCACCTTCTTATTCTTTAATTCACAGGCTTGCGTTTTTGCCGTGGTAGTAATTTCATCCAGGCCGTCAGCCCCATGCACGACCATCGCGTGTCGTATCCCTAAATTACCCAGAACCTTTGCCATAATTTTCAGTAATGCCGGATCATATACCCCCAATAATTGATGCGTGGCAAACGCCGGGTTGGTTAACGGCCCCAGGAGATTAAAGATAGTTCGTAGGCCTAATTCCTTACGTATGGCTGCGACGCTCTTCATTGCCGGATGCAAATTCTGGGCGAACAAGAATCCTATACCCACTTTCTTTAAACACTCCTCCACTTTCTGCTTGTCAATATTAATGTTTACCCCTAATGCCTCTAAGAGGTCAGCGCTTCCACAACGGCTGGATACCGCCCTATTGCCGTGCTTGGCAACTACCAAACCGCATCCTGCGGCGACAAAGGCTGAAATTGTCGAAATGTTAAACGTATGTTTAATATCTCCACCCGTGCCGCAGGTATCTAACACCACATCCTCCGCAACATGTATCCGCTTTACAAATTCCCTCATTGCTCTGGCGGCGCCGGTAATTTCATCGACGGTTTCACCCTTCATCCGCAGCGCCATTAAGAATGCGGCAATCTGGGCCGGAGTAGCAGCCTCACGCATAATCTCTTCCACAGACTTTTGCATTTGAACTTGAGTAAGGCTCTTTTTTTCGGCTAACTGATTAATCGCTTCCTTAATCATACTTTTTATCGTTTAACACAATACGCTCTACCTTATACGCAATACGCCGTAGGCAACACTTATTTTATTTTTAGGAAATTTTTAAGGATATTCTTTCCCTCTTTAGTCAAGATAGACTCAGGGTGAAACTGCACCCCGAATAAAGGATACTGCTTATGCTCTAGGCCCATAATCTCGTTTTGCTTTGTCCACGCGGTTATTTCGAGGGCATTGGGTAAGCTTTTTCTTTCTACAAGCAGGGAATGGTAGCGCGTTGCCTCAAAAGGGTTAGGGATACCTCGAAAAATCCCTTTTTCATTATGATAAATCATGGAGGTTTTTCCGTGCATAAGCTTCTTTGCCTGAATGATCTTTCCCCCGAAAACCTCGCCAATACATTGATGCCCTAAACATACTCCCAAGAGAGGTATTTTACCGGCAAATTCCCTGATAACGTCTTTTGATATCCCTGCGTCACTTGGCGTTCCGGGGCCTGGAGAAATTGCAATCCTCTCAGGCTTGAGTTTCCTGATTTTTTCTATAGAAATCTTATCGTTACGAAATACCTTAAGATTCTGCCCCAACTCGCCCAAATACTGGACTAAGTTGTAGGTAAAAGAGTCATAGTTATCAATCATTAAAATCATCTTTAGCGTTTAGCGTTTAGCGTTTAGCGTTTAGCGGAAATTTATTCTATCCGCTATACCCTATACCCTATACGCTAATTTTTTATTATTCCTTCTCTCTCCAAACCCTCGCCCCTAACTTTTGTAATTTTAATTCCAAATTTTCATACCCGCGGTCAAGATGGTAAATACGGGATATCTCAGTGCGTCCTTTGGCAATAAGCCCCGCCAAAACCAATGCCGCTGAGGCGCGCAAGTCTGAGGCCATCACAGGGGCCCCAGACAATGATTTTTTCCCTGAAACAATCGCATGAGGCCCTTCCCTCATTACATTCGCACCCATACGATTAAGCTCTGCCACATGCATAAACCTATCTGGGTAAATTTTTTCTGTAATAATACTTATCCCCGGAGTTACGCTCATCAGCGACATCACCTGCGCCTGCATATCGGTGGGAAACCCGGGATAAGGCAATGTCGTAATATTAACCGGTTTTAAATTCTTGCGCGGCCTTACCCGTAAACCTCCGTCAGCGTCTTCAATTTTGACTCCGGCTTCAATAAGTTTGTCTAGCAATGCCCCTAAATGTTCTTTAAATGCTCCTTTTATGATACAATCGCCTTTAGTAATCGCCGTTGCCAAAATAAAGGTCCCTGCTTCAATACGGTCAGGGATAACATGATAATCTGTACCGTGTAAATGCCGCACGCCTTCTATTTCAATGCATGGAGTGCCATGGCCTTTAATCTTGGCGCCCATTTTATTTAAGAAATTAGCCAAATCCACCACCTCAGGTTCACACGCGGCAGACTCAATTACGGTCTTACCTTTGGCAAGCACTGCTGCCATCATCACATTATCGGTCGCTAACACTGAAGAGCCAAACGCCCCCCCCAAATACATATTTGCCCCGTGCAAGCTTTTTGCCTCAACTACCACATACCCTCCCTGCACCTCAACCCTTGCCCCAAGGGATACTATGCCTTTTACATGAAGGTCAACCGGCCTTACGCCGATAATGCAGCCTCCTGGCAAAGATACTTTGGCCTTGCGCAGCCTGCCTAAAAGCGGCCCTAACACACAAAAAGACGCGCGCATAGTGGAAACCAGCTTATAATCCGCGCTATGGCTCTTTAAATTCTTGGCCTCAACCACCACCTCTCCATTAGAGAATTCCGCGTACGCCCCTAATGAACGCAATATCTTAATCATCGTGTTTACATCGCGCAAGTTCGGGACGTTTTTTATACGGCAGCGCTCATTAGTCAAGAGGCATGCGGCTAAAAGCGGTAAGACTGAATTCTTAGCGCCGCTTACCTGCGTAGTACCTTTTAAACTCACCCCCCCCTCAATTACTAATTTATCCATATCTAAAAACCATAATCCTTTCTATGCCGGAATAATCGTTTATTACCTCTACAAGTTTTAAGCTATTTTGCCTTGCGGAAATTTTCTCTATGGCCTTTCGCTGCGCAAAACCTATCTCTATTAAAAGCAGGCCTCCTTTTTTCAAAAGCGTATGCGCATCCTTAATAATTCGACGATAAAAAACCAAGCCATCCTTACCCCCCTCAAGCGCAATCCTTGGTTCATGGCCGAGCTCAGGCTGTAGGCCTCTTATTTCATGCGAGCGTATATAAGGAGGATTGGATATAATAAAATCAAACGCCAAAAACTGAAAGCTTCCGCCGCAGGCGCTTGCCTGCCGGTCAGGCAGGGACCCGCCTTCGGCGGGGAGAGCTGACAGCAAATCGCATTGAATAAAGTTTATTCTATCGTTTACAGAATGTAGTATCGCATTTTCTTTGGCAAGAGACAGAGCCTCAAATGAAATATCCACCGCGGTAACTTTTACCATGGGTGAGAATTTCGCTATACTGACAGCGATGCAGCCAGAACCTGTGCCAATATCCAGAATCGTTTCTGTTTTCAATCCTCTATTCTCAATCTTCTTCATTGCTGCTTCAACTAAAACTTCCGTCTCAGGCCTAGGGATAAGCGCGCGTTTATCCGTCTTAAAGGTAAGCCCGTAAAACTCTACCTCACCTAAAATATACTGTAAAGGCACTCCCTGCGCCCGTAAGGCGAGGGCTTCATTGAATTTCTCAAGCTGCAAAGAATCCAGAGAAGGCCTTTGCGTGTATAACACGCTTCGCGAACACTGTAAAATTGAGGTAAGCAAGATTTCTTTTTCGGTCATGAGTATATTCTTTGCTTTATAATGAAAGAGCCTCTGCTGATTTATTTTTCTCTTCTTCTACCAATAAGGCATCGATGAATTCATCTATCTGGCCTTCCATCACTTTTTCCAATTGAAACACCGTCACCCCCACCCGATGATCCGTAACCCTTCGGTCAGGAAAATTATACGTGCGTATCTTCTCGCTGCGGTCGCCGGTGCCGATTTGTAAGCGGCGTTCCTGAGTCATCTTGGCTAATTCTTCCTGCTGCATTTTATCTAAAAGCCGCGTCTTCAAAACCCGTAGCGCCTTATTTTTATTTTTTAGCTGTGAACGTTCATCCTGGCAGGTAACCACCATGGCTGTGGGGATATGGGTAATTCTCACCGCCGAATCTGTAGTATTGACCGACTGTCCTCCCGGCCCCGAAGACCTGAAGACGTCTATCTTTAAATCCTTAGGGTCAATAACCACCTCAATGTCCTGGGCCTCCCTCATTACCGCAACCGTGGCTGTTGAGGTATGAATTCTACCTGAGGCTTCAGTAACGGGAACCCGCTGCACGCGATGCACGCCGGATTCATACTTAAGGCGCTTATAGGCGCCTTTTCCTTTGACTGAAAAGATGGCTTCTTTTAACCCTCCTAATTCTGTAGGATGTACAGACATAACCTCTGTATTCCAACCACGATTAAGCGCATATTTGCTATACAGCCTGAATAAATCCGCGGCAAAGATGCTTGCCTCTTCTCCCCCTGTACCTGCGCGGATTTCGACAATAATATCCTTATTCTCATCCTTGTCTTCAGTCTTGAGCGCCTGCGCTAATTCCTTTTCCAAAGAGGCAATTCTTCCTTTCAGATGAGGGATTTCCTCTTTCGCTAAAGCTAAGAATTCCGCGTCAGAAGTTTTCTCTTTGAGTAAATGCTCTAATTCCGCTAATTCCGCGGCGATAGCCTTATACTGGCGATATTTCTTTACTACCTCTCCCAGATCCGAAAACTCTTTTGCAAGCTTTTGATATTGCGCTTTATCCTGAATAAGGGTTGCATCCGCTAAGCTTTGCTCAAGCTCTTTATAGCGCTTTTCTATACTCTCTAATTTTTCAATCATTAGCAGCGTATAGCGCTTTGCGTATTGCGTTTAGCGTATAAAAGAACTTTATTTTTCTACTTTCTCTATACGCTATACGCTATACGCTATACGCTATTTCTTATACTTTTTCATATACTTATCCACTCTGCCTGCGGAATCCACTAATCGTTGTTTGCCGGTAAAGAAAGGATGACATTTCGAACATATCTCTACGCGAATACTTGGCTTGGTTGAACGCGTGTGGATTACCTCACCACAGGCACAAATAATGGTTGTTTCTTGATACTTTGGGTGAATTTCTGTTTTCATTTCTACCTCCTATGTAAGTAATATCCGGGCCTATAGTCTATAGCCGGTAGTCTACGGTTTCCTTTCCTGCGGGCGATTGACTATAGACTCTTCAACTATCGGCTCTTCATTATTTCCCATTGTTTTTGTTAACGATTCATGCTGTTTAAGAATTCTGTATTTGATTTTGTCTTTGACAGCTTCTCAATCAACAGCTCCATTGATTCCACATTATTTAATTCATTAAGGACTTTGCGCAAAATCCAAATCTTATTCATTTCATCAGGTTTTAGAAGTAATTCCTCATGGCGCGTATTGGAACGCTTAATGTCTATCGCAGGATATATTCTCCTCTGAAAAAGGTTCCTGTCAAGCTGAATTTCCATATTGCCTGTGCCCTTAAACTCTTCAAAAATGACATCATCCATGCGGCTTCCCGTATCTACAAGAGAGGTGGCAATAATGGTTAAACTCCCCCCCTCCTCAATCGCTCGTGCCGCGCCAAAGAAACGCTTTGGTTTTTGAAGGGCATTGGAATCCACGCCTCCTGAAAGGATCTTTCCGCTATGGGGCACCACTGAGTTATATGCCCGCGCTAAACGCGTGACGCTGTCTAATAGTATCACCACGTCTTTTTTGTGCTCTACCAGGCGCTTTGCTTTCTCTAACACAATTTCGGCAACCTGCACATGGCGTTCCGGAGGCTCATCAAAGGTCGAGGAAATAACCTCGCCCTTGACAATACGCTGCATCTCGGTAACCTCTTCAGGGCGCTCGTCAATCAGCAGCACAATCAAAATCACATCGGGATTATTCTGCATAATGGAATTTGCTATTTTCTGCAAAAGCACGGTCTTGCCGCTATAGGGAGGAGCAACAATCAGACCGCGCTGCCCTTTTCCGATAGGAGCAAGCAAATCCATAATTCGCATGGAGATTTCCGTAATGCTCGCCTCTAAGACAAACCTGTCATGTGGATATACGGGGGTGAGATTATCAAAAAAGACCTTTTCCTTTAAATCCTCTGGGTTCTCAAAGTTTACCGCCTCAACCTTAAGCAGGGCAAAATACTTTTCGCCTTCTTTGGGAGGGCGGATTTGCCCGCTTACCGTATCCCCGGTCTTTAAGTCAAACTTACGAATTTGTGAGGGCGAAATATAGATATCATCCGGGCAGGGGAGATAATTATAATTAGGCGAGCGCAAAAAGCCAAAACCTTCCGAGAGGATTTCTAACACCCCTTCGCCAAACATCAACCCTTCCTTTTCCGCCTGCGCCTGTAAAATCTTAAAAATAAGGTCCTGTTTTCTTAAACCGCTTACTCCATTTACATTCAATCCCTTTGCAAACTTGGTTAATTCCGTAATCTTCATTTCCTTTAAATTTCCGATATCTACTTTTTCCATAACTCTCCTCAATGAGCGCTTGACTTATGGAGCGAACAAAGTACGCGAACCTAAGTCAATGCGCGCCTACCTGCTACAGGCAGGAATTGATCCTCTTCTTAAAAGGCAGTCTGTTTCCTTTTACTCCTTTTGCCGGCTGTATTTTTTTCCATACCTCTTTTACCTGCTTTTCTGTATTCTTGAATGAACCGCTGTTATCAATCACAAAATCTGCCACCGCCAATTTTTCCCTTAAAGACATTTGCAATTGCAGTCGTTTTCTTATCTGATACACGGATATCGACAGATTCTTGCGCGCGCGTTCTAATTGTTTTTTATAAGGTGATTTTACCACCACTACATAATCGCATTTTTTATGCAGCGAACTTTCTATTAAGAGAGGTGCATCAATAACGATTATCTTTTCTGATATATTCTTTTGCGCTTTCAAAAGGATGATTTTTTTTACTATGGGGTGAAGCAGCGTGCAAAGTTTCTTAAGCGCCATATCATCTTCAAAGATAAAACTTCCCAAGCGCTTACGCGTAGGCTCATCGAGTAATTGATGCACTATCTTATCGGCATCGATAACATACGCGCCTAGCTTCTTAAACAGCATGGCGACGGTAGTTTTACCCGCGCCGATACTCCCCGTAACGCCTAGTATCATCCGTTACAAAGCCTCTGATAGAGCTTGCCATACTCTCTTGCGGATACTTCCCATGAGAAATTATAGGAGAGCGCCTTCTGTATAAGTAAAAGCCACTTTTTCTTATCTTGATACGCCGTAAGCGCCTTTTTCACCGTTATCAAAAAATTTTTCTCGGTATAATGCTCAAAAACAAAACCATTACCTTCAGAAACTGTATCCGCTAACCCCCCTGTCTTAAACACAATCGGTATAGCGCCATAACGTAAGGCAATCATCTGAGCTAATCCACAGGGTTCATAGCGTGAGGGCATTAGGAACATATCGCATCCTGCATAAATCTTATGCGCGAGAGGTTCATCGAAATCAAAACGCGCGCTCACGTTATGAGGGTATTTTTTTGCCAGCGCCTCTAAGTGCTTCTCGTATTTAGTTTCTCCCTTGCCCAAGGCAACAAGCTGCAGAGGGCTATGCGTTATTAAACTATCCACGCTTTCTACAATCAAATCTATCCCCTTCTGTTCAACAAGCCTTCCTACAACCCCTAAAAGAGGAATACGATCGTCAACGGCTAATCCGCATTGTTCTTGAAGCGCTTCTTTATTAATCGCCTTGTCTTCTATACTCTTCCCAGAATATGCCTTAGCGATATACGTGTCTGTTTCGGGGTTCCAATATCCATAATCCAAGCCATTGAGTATGCCAAAAAGCTCTTTCTGCCTTTTGTGTAATATCCCCTCAAGGCCGCAGCCGAATTTCTTAGTCAAGATTTCTTTGGCATAGGTAGGGCTTACGGTCGTGAGTATATCGCTAAAAAGCAAGCCTCCTTTTAAAAGATTTATCTTGTGGTAGAATTCAAGGCCATCAATACTGAATAATGCCCCGTCTAACCCCAGCGTTGGATATTCCTCCCTGGGAAACACCCCTTGATAGCCAAGGTTATGAATGGTAAAAATAGCTTTTATTTTGTTATAAAAAGTATCTTCTGAATAAGTGTTCTTTAAGTAAACAGGAATAAGCGCTGTCTGCCAGTCATGGCAATGAACAATATCAGGTTGCCATTGTATTTCTTTCAACAGCTCTAATACCCTCTTACAATAAAAAGAAAACCTCTCTAAGTTATCAGGATAATCACCATGGCTATCGCCATACAATCCCTCCCGATTAAAATAGGTATCATTCTTTATCAAATAAACCAGGATATTTTTCCCTATTTTAGCAACTTCTACATCCCTGCCGTGGACTGTGGACCGTGGACTATGGACCGTTTTGTATTTCGGCATCACAATGCTCACTTCTATGCCTTGCGCTTCTAATGCCACAGGAAGCGCTCCCGCGACATCCGCTAAGCCCCCTGTTTTCACAAAAGGATGCGCTTCGCTTGCGCAAAATAATACTCTCACGTTCTATACAGGCTCCATATCCTGCCAATTCATGCCTTTTTTTATGTTTACTTTTATCGGCACTTCTAGCGTATAGGCATTTTCCATTTTATCCCGCACCACCTCAATCAACCCTTCCCCCTCATTTTCTGGAACCTCAAATACCAACTCATCATGAATTTGCATAATTATTTTTGACTTTAGTTTTTCTTCCTTAAGATGTGCATGAATATGCACCATGGCAAGTTTGATAAGGTCAGCCGCAGAGCCTTGGATAGGTGAGTTTATTGCCTGGCGCTCGGCAAACGAACGGATGGCGTTATTCTTATTGCCTATTTCAGGTAAATATCTCCGCCTTCCTAATAGCGTTTTCACATACCCTAACTTTCTCGCTGACTCTATCTGATATTCAATGAAAGTTTTTACTTTTGGGTAACGAGAAAAATAACTATCAATAAAAGCCTGAGCCTCTTGGGGAGAGATTCCCAAATCTTTGGATAAACCAAAGCTGCTCATCCCGTAAATAATACCAAAATTAATTCTTTTTGCGCTGTCGCGCATTTCATCCGAAACCATGCCCTCAGGAACCCCAAAAATAAGCCCCGCAGTATAGCGATGGACATCTATATCTTCTTTAAATGCGGCAATAAGATTTTCATCTCCTGAAAAATCCGCTAAAAACCTCAGCTCTATTTGCGAATAATCGGCAGAAATTAAATACGCGCCTCGCTCTGCGACAAAAGCCTTACGTATAAGGCTTGCAATCTCTCCCTTGGCCGGGATATTCTGCAGGTTAGGATTATTTGAGGAAAGCCTCCCCGTTTCAGTCCCCACCTGGTCAAAGGTAGCATGGATACGCTGTGTGCGCTCATCAACTAATGCCGGAAGCGCGTCAACATAGGTGTTTTTAAGTTTAGAAAAGCTGCGGTATTCCAAGATCAACTTCGGCAACTCATGCTCTGTCGACAATTTTCGCAGCACTTCTTCATCCGTAGAAAGGCCGGTCTTTGTTTTCTTCACGACAGGCAGTTTTAATTTCTTAAAAAGCACATCCGATAATTGCTTGGGGGAATTGAGGTTAAATTCGTCTCCTGAATTTAAGCTATAAATCTCTTTTCTTAGAAGTATCAACCTCTTCTCAAGCTCTTGGGATAAAACGCCCAATTTACTAGCGTCTATCTTTACGCCATAGGCCCGCATTGAGGCTAATACGCTTGCCAGAGGCAATTCAAGTTCATACAAAAGCTTATCTAAACCCTGACCTTTAAGTTTCTTTTCTAGAATAGGAAAAAGCTCACTTACCGCGGCTAAACTATCTTCGGGAGCCAACACATCCTGAGAATAACGTTTCTCTAAATAAGTAAAAGCCAATTCCTTTACGCTAAAATCCGGCAAAGAAGGCGCAAGCAGGTAGGCCGCAAGCATCGTGTCAAAATACATACCAGAAAACGCGCTTTTTATGCGTAAGAGGCGGTATTCGGCCTCTTTAAGATTATGGCTTATTTTTCTCACCCCAGGGTCCGCGAGAACATTTTGTAATTCCGTATCTTCAATCGTAACGCTATAAAGGGACTGGTTTAGAGAAAAATAAACCCTATCCTCCGAAAGCACGAATAACAACTCTTTTGCATCGCGTAAGAGGCTTAATACTTTTTCTTTTTCGCGGCTGCCTTCTAACGGCTGGGCTTTTTGTGCTCTTTGCGTATTGTGAGGAGTGTGCACAGGAAGTTTCTTAAGCAAGCTGTTAAATTCAAGTTTTTTAAACAAAAGAAATAAGCCGTCATAATCCGGCTCTTTATAGGCTAATGTGTTTAAATCAAGAGTAATATCAAGATCGCGCACAAGCCTCAATAATTCGTAATTCAAACGGATAGTATCACGAGTATCTTTAATAGCCTGCCGCACGTTTTCTGATTTTACCCTTTCAACATTTTCAATCAAGTGTTCTACACTGCCAAATTCCTGAATTAACGCGCCCGCGGTTTTCTCACCCACCCCTCTGACTCCGGGGATATTATCTACGGCATCACCTGCAAGTGAAAAGATATCCAGTAACCGCTCAGGGCTCACGCCATAACGCGCTTTTACCTTTTCTTTATCGTACAAAAACCCCTCATTATCTTTCTTAGGGTCAAGCACCTTTACCCTTTCATCTACTAATTGCAATATATCCTTATCAGAGCTGATGACTACCACTTCAAGCTGCTTTTCCTTTGCCTTTTGAGCGAAGCTCGCGATTACATCATCCGCTTCATATCCGGCCAATTCCAAGACAGCAATATTATATGCGGATACGACTTGCCTGATAAGCTGCATTTGGCTTGCCAATTCAACAGGCGTTTGGGGCCTTTGCATTTTATACGCGGCATATTTCTTTTGGCGAAAGGTTTCTCTTGAAACATCAAAACAACAGGCCACGTACTCAGGCTTATCCTTTAAAATCTTATTTAAGATATTGATAAATCCATAAACAGCACCTGTAGGCTGCCCGTATGAAGTAACAAGGCTGGGCAAGGCATAATACGCCCTATAGCAAAACCCCGAAGCATCGATAAGGTATAAGGTACTACTCGCCATAAAACTATGTTAGAAGGTTATTGAGAAACACGCTGAATGTTTTTTGGGGTCTTAGTTGAAGGCTAAAGCTATTGTTTCGTCAGCTATTATTCTTTGGGAAATTCTCATCCAGGGATTCTCTTGGGACGTATGAGGAAATAAACGCTACAGAAGCACTTTCTTCTGCGTTGTTTCAATCAGGGTATCTATTTGGCCATTGAGAGGGTCTAATTGCTTGGCATCGAGGTATAGCTGTAACGCCCTTACGTAATTTCTCTTTTTCATAAAGCTGTCGGCTGTTTCAACATAAAATTGCGCAAGCGCTTTATCATCAGAGGATAGCCTTTGCTTAAGCGACGTTACCTGATTATCCAGAAACGATGCTTCTGACACTAAATACTCTTTCCTTACCTCTGGAATAACTCTCCCAATCTCAAAAACCCTCTGATGGGCTTTTTCAATAAGGGCATCTTCTACGCCATCTATGCCCAGAAGTTTTAAATAATATTTTGCAGCCTGGCGTAAATCACCTCTACTTTCATATAACAGCGCAAGGTTATAATAGGCATTTCCGTAATTAGAATTTATATTGATAGCCTTTAAATACGCTTGCTCTGCGATATCGGGTTTACCTGATAATTCATACACCACTCCTAAGTCATTGTAAATAAATGCCGAGAACGGGTCTATTTGCACTGCTTTTTGGTAATAACTCAACGCTTCACCCAGCATGCCTGCCCTTTGAGCTTCATAGCCTTTATGACGGTATTCTAAAGCCTGATCCTTAAGCAATCCTTCGCAAAAGGCAGGGCCGCTTATAGAAAAGAAAGCCATACTAATTATTATTTTTAAAGTATATAGGAAATGTTTGGCTGGGTGGGCCATAAGGTATTTTGTTTCTTATTGATTTTAATATAATACATAACTCTATATAGGTCAAGACTTTTTTAAAAGTTTTTTTAACCCGGATTTTGCCTGCCCTGCGGGGCGAGGCGGGGCAGGCAAAATTTGGGTTAAATCAATGGCGGCATGGTAAGCGCAGGGTGTCCTGCTTTCTCTAAAAATGGCATCAATTCTTCAGAAGTGGTAGCAACGGTTTCATCCCCAATTTTCTCAATAAGATCAGGCACTCCAATCTCCTGGGCCCTTTTGGTTAATTTTTCGCCCAACAACTCTTTTAATTCTTTAGGCATCCAGATTATTCTTTTTAAGCCCCCATCAGCTGAGATAAACTTCTTGCTGGTTAAATAAATCTTCCCCACACCCAAAAATCCCGGAGTTTGTATCCCTCCTCCGACGGAGCCTGCAAGCGTGGTAAAGGTCATCCCGCAGGGGGTCATCCCCGCGAAATCACGGTGTACCACCATAATCCCGTTTGCCTCGGGGACGAACGCTAAAATACACTCAAAACAGCCGCACGACGTAGAAGGATTATTCACAATAGAATACATAGAAAAACGCTCAACGGTCCGGTTAGAGCGCAAACTAACATAGGCATTCACTGAAGCCCATTCTCCCGTAACCGAATCTATACACTCGCCCTTAGGGATAGGCCTATTGCCGCCGCTTGGTGAAATTTCATAGGCTGCCTTGGTATCTAACCAGGAATAGGCACCGCATAAACCAACCTTTTCCGGCGTAATAACACAAATATGATTAGGGGCAAAAGACTGGCATAATTCACACGAGTAAAAGGTATCCACGCTTTCATCAGTCATTCCGCTTAAACGCTCATCACGATCTTCATATGCTTTTCGCGCAAGCACAAGCTCTCTTTGCACATCCGCTTCATTGGTAAAAAGTTTCACCTGCACCTTATCCGCAATAGCGCCGAATTCTTCATGAATCATTGCATGCAACACAATCCCCAAGTGCTTCAGGCGAAGCCCCTTGGCAAAGGCATCCTTGCTGATACGTATCCAATTCATATCGCGCTGGCCGATATGCATAACACCCATACTGTAATTAAAGAATCTGTGTAATTGCCTCTCAAGGATAGGCTCAAACTCTTTCTGCATCTTTCTTCCGGCAATCTCAACCAATACCCCAAGAGGAAGAGATTTCTTCCCTTCAGGCAGCTGGTCAATATCCGGCCCGATTAATTCTATCTTTCCATCCTCTATCTCGGCGCCATCCTTTGTGGTAATCAACTCAAACGCCTGTGAGGACTTTCCGCCAAACTCTGCATACAGCTGCTCGCGCCTGACCCGTTCGCCTTCAAAGGCAGCGCCATAAAGCACAGGAATCGGGATCTTAGAAACCTTTACCTTAACCCCTCTTACCTCAATACAACGCGGGACAATCTTTTTATAATCAAACTCTTTTACCAAAGCCTCATAAGTGGTAATTCCTGAAGGTTTAATTTCTGGAATATCCGTATCAGCGATAACCGGGAAACCCATATTAATTGCCCCCGCGCCGGTGGCATACTTATAGTCATCAACTAAGCCTAACGCCAACCCAAAAGCAAACACACGTTCCTTGGTATAGAGTAAACACTTCTTGGCTTGGCCTGCCTTGAGGCCGCCGAAGGTCATTGCTGAACGTATTGCCCAATTCAGAGGATAAATTGCACTCACCGTATCCCTGCCATAAGGAACAATGTAATTATCCCAGCCCATCTCAACGCCGGATTCCTTAAGCTGGTCAATAATGGAACGCCCGCCTGATGAACTGCCTACAAAAATCAGGATATTTCTTTCCTGTAACTGCCGCACAATCTCAACGGCAATCTCATTGCTGGGAGCTGCCCCTAAAATCGCGGCAAAACCGGGCATCCTTCCGTCAACAAGCTGAATTCCTAAAGAACGTAAAATAGTATCGGTAAAAAATCCATTACAGTCGGCTTGAGGCTCTTGATTATAAAGATAGCGTAACACCATAATTATCTCTTCTGAAAGCATAGTCGCAATCCCCGCATCCAAAGCATCGCCAAGATAGGGAAGCCATAATTTTTCTTTTGGGACTTGCGGCAGCAGGCTTTTGGCATAATTTAATACGGGCACTGCCTCATTCAGGGTCTTAACTTCCGCACCCAAAAGCGCATTCGCCATCGGTAGGAAGAATGCCGTCTCAGGGAAACCTATTTTTGTATCCGCGCTCTTTTCTTGAATGGCTTTAGTCAAGAAATCTTCCGCCTCTTTGACAATCGCCTTTGCTCCCCGTATCGCCGCACTCGCCACAATCTTAGACATTTTTCAAATCCTCCATACCCTTATAGATAAAATTCTTCTTTCTCGTATTGCAAATCTTTGGTAACGGAAAAATTAAAGTCGGCCTTCAGCAGGGTATCCTTTATCGTTGAAACATCAATCTTAAGTTTCGCAAGCTTAAGCAGTATGCCGATATTCTCAATCCTGCTGGCAAATATCGCCCCCTTAATAACGTTATTCTTTAAGATAACCTTCTTATAAATATTTTGGGGTACATCTCTAGAAACAATTTCCTCATAGCCGTCTTGCGGGGCTCGGGTGATACCAAAAGAAATCACCGGCAGGCCGAAGAATTCTACCGAGTTCATTCCCACAGAACCGCCATATTTCTTATTTTCGCCCAGGATGCTGCTTGCAACAACCATTCCCTGCTCAATGGCATTCGGCCAAAGGGCATTTACGGTAGTTTCCTCTAAAATAGGATCATACGCCTGGGCAATATCGCCTGCGGCGTATATATTAGGAATATTCGTCTTCATATATTCATCAACCAATATCCCTTCAGCGAGCTTTATGGCTGAATCCTCAATTAATTCCGTGTTAGGCTTCACTCCCTTTCCCACAACCACAATAGAAGAAGCTATCACTTTACCGGAATCTAATTTTACCGCCTTGCAGTCTCCGTTTCCGATAATCTCCTGAACATCGGCGCCGGTCATAATATCAATCCCATGCTCCACAAGGCGCCTTTTACACATTTCAGAGGATTCTTTATCCAAAATCTGGGATAAAACCTGGGACGATTTGACAATCACTTTCACATCCAAATTCCTTTTTTTAAGCCCGTAGGCAGCCTTTAAACCAATCAAGCCTCCTCCTAAGATACAGGCGGTTTGGCTTACCAAGGCTAAATCCAGCATTTCCTTCGCATCAGAAATAGTGCGAAAGCCGAAGACGCCCTTTTTCTGAATACCTTTAATATCTTGAGGGAATTTAGGGGATGCGCCATTGGATAAAAGCAGGATATCGTAGTCCAAGCGGCTTTTGTCTTCCAACACTACCTGATTTTTTTTGGCATCTATGCGTACGGCTTTTTTGTTAAGAAGAAGCTCAATATTGTTATCTTTATAAAAATCCTTTGCCCGATACACTAACCTATCCTCTTTGATGTCTCCTGCCAAATAATACGAAATGAGGCAGCGATTATACCCTGTATAATCTTCCTTAGAGAGAATGGTTATTTTTATCTCTTTATCTTTCTTTCGTACATTCTCCGCGCAGGATATCCCTGCGGCGGAATTACCGATTATAAGAAGATGTTTCATGTCTTCTCTTCCCTATAAACAATCGCCTTTGTCGGGCAATTCTTGGCGCAGCGCGGGTCATGAATATCCGCGCAAAGATCGCACCTTTGCGATTTATTGTTCCGGCTGTCATGGCGCACCGCGCCATAAGGACAAGCCATAATGCACATCCAACAACCTACACATTTTTCCTTATCAAAAAGCAACCCCTCTTCCTTGTCGTATGTAAGGGCAGAGGCAATACAGGCATTCACACAAGGATGGTCCTTACAATGCCTACAGGCAAGAGGAAAATTGCCTTCCTTCCCCACAGAGACTCTCACTCTAGGCAAAGCGACGTTTTCTTCAAGTATTGCCGTATATAAATCCTGTGAAGGAGAATGACCTATCGCGCAGACAATCTCGCAGGTCTTACAGGCAGTGCATTTTTTGGGATCGTAATATAGCTTCTTCATATAGCGGATAGCGGATAGCGTTTAGCGGATAGCGTTTAGCGGATAGAAAATTTACTGTCTATCCGCTATGCGCTAAACGCTCTACGCTATTATTGGTACATCATCGGCCTCAAATTCAAGGCTTTTCGCTTTGCGTTAATATGGTCAATCATAATCTTGGCCATCTTCATTGGGTCAGGCTCAAATGCCCATCTTCCGCCGGTCCACTCTTCTACTTCCTTAGTGACAAAGTGAGTTAAATTCTTTGAGCCGTACAAAGGATACGGCGTCCCAAAGACTACCAATGCCCCCGATGCCACAAAGTACCAGCCAATGGCAATTGCCTTTTCCGACATCCACTCAGGAGCAGCGCCTGCAATCGGAAGCTCATCCAACCCTACTCCCAGACCGCCTTCTTTGACGATCTCACAGCAAGCAGTGAGTATTCGGGAATTGTCAACGCAAGGCCCTAAATGTAACACCGGAGGGCATCCCACTGCTTCGCAGATTTCCTGAAGGCCTTTTCCCGCATATTTAAACGCTGCCTCAGGAGTCAACAATTCTTCTTTGGCGCAGGCAGTTGCGGCACAACCGGTCTGCACCACTAAGACATCATTCTTAAGCAATTCTTTCACCAGTTTTACATGGCTTTCGCCGCTTTGCATCTTGGGATTATCGCAGCCGACCACTCCGGCAATCCCTCGAATTCTTCCCATAATTATCCCATCATTGAGCGGCCTGTAGGTAAAACGGGTTTTACCACCTAACATATCAAAGACATACTCAGTGGTAAAGCCGGGAACGAGCGGCGCAGATTGCTTTGGTATATGCACCTTGGCCTTATTGCGGTTCTGAAAATTATCTATTGCCTTCTTTATAATCTCTTTGGCAATATCATAGCCTTTCTCTTCTTTGAATTCTATATATTCTGTCCCAGGAAAATGGGCTCTTGGGTTTGTAGAGATAACCTTAGTGTGGAAATTACTTGCAATAGTGGGAAGCGACGGCAAAACACACTGTAAATCCACAATCAACATCTCAAGCGCGCCGGTAATGATGGCTAATTCCTGCTGCAGAAAATTTCCCGCAACCGGCATACCTCGGCGCATCAGGCTCTCCAGGGCAGTGCAGCAAATACCCGCAACAACAATACCATGCGCCCCTTTTGTTTTGGCATACGCTAAAACCTCAGGGTCGGATGCCACCTGAGCAATCATATCGGATAATACCGGCACATGTCCGTGAACGCCGATATTCACTTCATCTTCCTTAAATACGCCAAGATTTGACTGCCCCGATAAAGGACGCGGAGAACGAAAGAGGATATCGGATAGTTCGGTCGCAATCATTGAGCCGCCCCAGCCGTCGCCAAGGGCAACTTTAATTCCATGACGCATGAGCGAACGATAGTCATTGTCCACACCCATATTAGTCCTGGCTAAAGCCTCAACGATTTCCCTATCTATGCCACGTGGCATTACCCCGAGCTTTCGCCAAAGCTCTTTTTGTTTTTTGGGGGCGCGCTGGATAAGGGCAAGCTCTCCTTCCTGCTGGCCGTATTCGGCAAAAATTTTCTTTCCCAATTCAATAGCAATATCTTGAACACTTTTACCTTCAATAGTGATACCGTATTCCTGTGCCACTACCTTTAGTTTTTGCTCATCCTGAATTTTATACCCCTGAGCCTCGCCTTTTGCGGTCATAAGAAAGGTCTTGGTAATCTCGCGGCCGTGATCATTATGGCATCCGGCGCCGGCGGTAATATGGCGAAGAAGATTACGCGCAGAGATAACATCCGCATCCGCACCACACACCCCCACCTTGGGGCCGTCAGGATTAAAAGGGTCAATCCTGCAAGGGCCCAAGTTACAGTTTTTGCAGCAGATTCCAAGCGTGCCAAAACCACAATGAGGCTCCTGCATCAGTTCTCTATCCCAGATAGTCTGGATATTTAAATCTTCGGCAACCTGGCGCATTTCCTGGGTTGCACTATCTCCGTAAAATTTATTTTCTGCCATTATATCCTCCCTGCCCGCTACAAACTGCTTAAATTTTCCTATTGATTTAAGCGTGTAATAGGGCTCTCCCGCCGTTTAACCCAGATTTTGCGTTAGGTTTTGAGGAAAATGGCCTAAATCTTTATCCGGACAAGGCTTGCGCGCAAAAGAACCGCAGGCGTATTCAGTGCAATACGC
>JAHFFP010000004.1 GCA_023247895.1 Candidatus Omnitrophota bacterium | reverse complement strand
CGTAGCCCCGCTTGCGTTTCTATGGCCTCCCCCGCCAAAACAGGAAGCCAATTGGTTGCAATCAAACGTATTCTGGGAGCGGAAATTAAGGCGCGCTTGATTCTTCTTATCTTTTACTTCCTTAAAAATGATAGCCAATTCAACGCCCTTAATCGAACGCAATAAACTCAAAACTACTTCCGCTAAATCTATTGAGGGAAATTTATGGTTGAGGACATTGTGCGAGATGCTCGCCCATACAATCATCCCTGAAGCATCCTTCTCTATGGCAGACAATACGCTGCCTAATAATTTAATATCGTCAAAAGGATTATTCTCAAAAAGCTTATTATAGACCTTAGAGGGATTAACTCCTCTTTTTATCAACTCTGCAGCGATACGATGGCTTGAGGCTCCGGCATTACTGTAACGGAAATTTCCTGTATCTGCCACAATTCCCGAATAAAGCTGCAGCGCCATATCCGCGTCTATTGCCACCTTAAAGCTGCGGCAAAGCTGATAGACCATCTCGCAGGTGCACGAGGCCTTCGCATCCACCCAATTAACTTTCGCAAAGCGCGTATTTGAAAAATGGTGGTCTATATTTAAGGTAACGGTATCATCACAGAGTAAGCCGGAAACCTTCCCCGCGCGGCTGGCTTCGGAACAGTCTAAGAATACCGCGCAATCAACCCCCTTTATTTTCCTTCCCACAGGCTGAACGGCGTTAGCGCCGGGTAAAAATACACATTCATAAGGAACCTTGCTTTCATTCACCACAATCCCCTTTTTTCCTAATTTTCTTAAAAGGTATAAAAATGCAAGCTCAGCCCCTACACCATCTGCTTCAGGGTTCACATGCGTGGCAATTAAGAATACCCTATGTTTTTGTATCAACGCTCTTACTTTTCTTAAGCTCATCTTTCATCCTTTCCATTTTTGAGGTGATATCGATGCTGTATTCAACTGACGTATCTAATTTAAAGATTATTTCAGGGGTAAGGCGCAAGGCGAGCCTCTGACCGATAAGCCTGCGGATAAACCCCTTGGCAGATTCCAAGGCTTCCTGAGCCTTATGTTTCTGCAGGTCGTTACCCATCACGCTGAAATATACCTTAGCAAGCTGCAAATCCTTTGTTATTTCTACGCGCATAATAGTAATAAATCCTACACGCGGATCACTAAGCTCATTCTGGACAATCGCGCCTATTTCTTTTCTTAATTCTTCCGCGACTTTCTCGACTCTACTCATACTTTGCCTCCATTTTTAGCGCAACTTTTAGCTAAAATATTATGCCTTAAATAAATGAGTTCCTCTTCCTTAGTTTTAAACTTTCCGTCTAGCTTCGCGTATAAAAGCTGGAGTAAAATGCGCTTAAATTGAGGGCCTGGAGCCATACCCAAAGCCTTAAGCTCTTCTCCATTTAGATGAATTTGTATACTTTTATACGTGAATAAGAAATCTCTGATCTTGTCTTTTACTTTTTTATCATGCGCCTTTATGAAAACACATAAAAGCACCTCGTATGGCAAAGGCTGTAAAATCTTGTAGATGACGCTTGGCGCGATTGGCGCCTTTAACCTGGAGAGCATCGCGCTGCTTTCTTCTTTAAAAATACTGGCCGCATCCATTTCAGATCTACGAAAGGCGAATTCCTTGAACACCTTCTTAAGCCGCATGCTATCCAAATGTTCCAAGAGTACCATCAAATACAAAAGCCAAACTTCTACTTTGTGTTTGTGAGGATAATTATCCCTAAACCATGTATATGTCCCTTCAATTTTTTTAAGCGTGTTGAGCGCCTTCTTCTTGAGCCGTAACTTTTTCTCAATAAAAGCAAAGCCGCACAAGCCATTAATCCTCTTTATGCATTTAAAGGCTTGAGACTCTTTGAGTATTAAAATAAACTCATCGCGTAAACGATGCTTATGCACCGCTTCAAGCATATGTTTTTTTAGCGCATCCTTCAAAAGCGTAAACGTATGGCGCTCTATGGTAAAACCGAATCGCTGTTCAAAACGTATTGCCCTAAGGATTCTCGTGGGATCATCTATAAAGCTTATATCATACAATGCCCTGATTGCCTTTTTATTTAAATCCTTCCTGCCGTGAAAGAAGTCTACTAAGGCGCCGAAATTATTCCTAGAAATATCTAGTGCCAAGGCATTAATGGTAAAATCACGCCTTGCCAAATCATCCTTTATGGAGCCCGGCTTTACTTTAGGAAGGCTGGCGGGATACTCGTACGTTTCCTGGCGTGCCGTTGCCACGTCTACTTTCACTTTATCATGAGTAATAAGGGTTGCGGTGCCAAATTGCTTATGCTTGACAAACCCGACATGTAAACGGCTGCTTAACTCTTTCGCAAAGTGTATGCCATCACCTTCAACCACGATATCAAGGTCGTAATCTTCAACACCAAGCAGCAAATCGCGCACAAAACCGCCGACCACGTACACAGGATACCCTAATTCCTGCGCTACGTTACCGATAAACCTTAAGCGCGCCAAAACCTCTTGTGGCTGCGTATGCAATCTTTTCGCTACATTCTCCATTGTCATGAGTATCCCTTACACACTTTACACTTACACGCTTCTTAAGGCCGGGGATGATAGGTTTTATGTATCAATTTAAGCCTGTTTTTATCAATATGCGTATATATTTGCGTGGTGGAAATATCTGCGTGGCCAAGCATCTCTTGCACGCTTCGCAAATCCGCACCCCTTTCCAAAAGATGGGTAGCAAAAGAATGCCTGAGCGTATGCGGCCTGACATCCTTTGTGATATGCGCCTTCTTTGCATAGGCTTTAATCAATTTCCAAAAGGATTGCCGGGAAATGCGCTTACCTAAACGGCTTACGAATAATATTGAATCACCGGATGTATTCTTAAGCAGCTTTGTTCTTGACTTTTCTAGATACACCTTAAGCGCGTCTATTGCTGCTTTCCCTAAAGGGACAATCCTCTCTTTTGATCCCTTCCCGATACAGCGTAAAAACCCCACGTCTAAATTTATATCCTGCATTTTAAGGCTCACTGCCTCGGAAACCCTTACTCCTGTCGCGTACATCAACTCTAAAATCGCCTTATCCCGGATGCCCTGAATAGTGGCGAGATTCACCGATTGGAGCAAGGCGTTCACTTCTTCAAGGGTAAGGGCATCGGGTATTTTTTTCCATAACTTAGGTGAATCTAAAAGGCTCGAGGGATCTGCCGGTAAAATCCTCTCCCTCACCAAAAAACGGTAGAACACCTTTATCGCTACTAAATTTCTTGCAATTGAAGTCGCAGATAACCCCTTATCCTTAAGGCTAAACATAAAATCGCTGATGTCTTTACGGGAAGTGGCGGCTAAAGAGCTGATACGGGCATTTTCAAGGTAGGCAATATATTTCCCCAGATCGCGCCGGTAAGAAATAATCGTATTCTTACTCAGCGACCTTTCTACAGACAGGTAATTCAAAAAACTTTCAATAAATTGACGCACAGAAGCTTCTTCTTTTCAAATAACTCTATGGTGGCCTATAGAGAACAGGCAGCCACATCGCCGCCATCCTTATGGCTTACCAAAAAAGGATTTAATTTCTTTTCTTTCCCTATAGTTGAGTACGGGCCGTGGCCGGGATAAATAATCGTCGCATCAGGAAACACCAGCAAGCGCCGCCTAATTGATTGCATAAGCTGTTCGCAGGATGCCCCGGGGAAATCCGTTCTACCCACACTTCCCGCAAAAAGGGTATCACCGGTAAAAATAACATTATCTGACTTTAGGCATATGCCTCCCGGGGTATGCCCCGGCGTATGCAGCACCTCAAGCGATATATCATCAAGCGTTATATGCGCTAAATCATCTACCGCCTTTATTTTGGCATTCACGCTAAAAGGATGGCTCAAAAAACGGGAAAGATTCTTATCCGGGCTCATTAAAAGCTCGGCGTCTAACTTATGCACATACACCGGAAGCTTAAACTCGTTATCCGCCTGAATATGGTCAATGTGGCCATGGGTATGCACAATCAATTGCGCAGTGAGCTTCTTCTTGTCTAAAAAGGCCTTTATTTTTGCGTACTCATCGCCAGGGTCAATGAGTATGGCGTTTTTGGTTATTATACTTGAGACGATATAACAATTCGCCTGAATTTCGCCTACCGAAAGAGTATCAATATGCATTAGCGTAAATCCTTTTGTACTCTTGAGAAAATAAAATCACGGTGAACTTTAGATTTAATACGTTCAACCTTAAGCCGCAGGTAATCAAAATCAGAACTCACAAGGCGGCCGGCAAAAATGATATCCTTGACTGTCTTAAATTCACCCGCTAACGGCTCAAATGCTTTTGCTTTCTCTTCAGATAACAGAGATTGCATCTTAAAAAGATTATCCAAAGCCTCATACGCGCATTCCTTTTGCTTCTTAAGGTTAGCCTTTTCGTTCAAATGCGTCTGTAATTCATCCGCCCACGTTTGCCAGAAAACGAAATAATCCTTATACAGCATATCTTTGGCAACGCTTTTATCCGGATATATTTCAGGCTGAATTATCGGTTCTTCTTTCCTCAACTCTTTTGGTTTACGGGTAAATTTGCGCACAAATGCCTCGCAGCCGTAGAGTCCACAGGCCACGGTCCATAGTCCACAGATAAGGACAAAGATTTTAAATTTCTCCCGCCTATTGTTTAATATGAAACGGTATCCCGATTTGGGGAGAGAGTTTTGAGTTTTAAGTTTCACTTTAACATCTCCATCAGTTCTTTTTCGTTAATAATCTTTACACCGAGTTTCTTGGCTTTATCACATTTGGATCCAGGATCTTTACCCGCAGCTACAAAATCCGTATTTTTGCTTACACTTGATGAAGGGCTTCCTCCTGCCTGACGCACCAGCCTTTCAGCTTCGGGACGGCTCAAAGTTTCCAGTTGTCCGGTAAAAACAACGGTTTTATCCGTAAGCAAGGTCTTTCTGGCCTCTACTTCCTCTTCTTTTGTATTTACCCCGGCGGCTTCTAATTTCTTAATCAACTTGCGCGCGGAGGCCTGCTGAAAGAAACTAAAGATAGACTCAGAAATTGCCGGGCCTATTTCGTAGAGAGCATCAAAATCTTGCTTATGCGTAGCCATAAGGCGCTCAATAGTTTTAAATTTCTTAGCTAAAACATAGGCCGCCTTTTCCCCCACATGGCGGATACCCAAGGCATACACAAGCCGTGCCAAACTATGGCGTTTACTCTTTTCTATTGCCAGAAGAAGATTTTCAGCTTTTTTTTCCTTAAATAACTCTAAGGTTAAAAGCTGCTCTTTGTTAAGGTAATATATATCTGCGAAATCTTTCGTCAAGCCTTTTTCTATGAGCTGCCTGATTACAGACTCACCCATACCCTCAATATCCATACACAAGCGGCTGGCAAAATGCATAAGCCCTTTTTCAAACTGCGCCGAGCACAAGGGATTGATGCAACGGTAAGCAACATCTTCTTCCCTTTCCTTAATAATTGATGCGCCACACACAGGGCAATGTTTAGGAATTGTAAACACCTTTTCTTTTGCGCTGCGCAACGACTCAACCACTTTGACAATTTTAGGGATTACTTCACCTGCACGCTCTAAAATAACCCTAGCGCCAATTCTTGCTCCTAAACGCTCTACCTCATCAAAGTTATGCAGCGTCGCCCGGCTAATGATCACCCCCGCACATTCAACCGGCTCTAAATCCGCGACCGGGGTAATTACGCCGGTCCTGCCTACAGAAACGATAATATCTTTTAGCACCGTGGTCACCTGATGCGCAGGGAATTTATAGGCAACTGCCCATCGGGGATTTTTTAGAGTCGCGCCCAATTCTTTTTGCTGGTTTAAAGAATTAACCTTAACCACTACGCCGTCAATTTCATAGCCGAGTTTCTTGCGCTTTTCCTGCCAGAGATTGCAAAAGGCAATAACTTCGTTCAGATTTCTGCAAAGCCTGCTTTCCGGATTAATGCGCATCCCATACTGTTTAAGCTCTTGCAAAAATTCCCAATGTGTTGAAAATCGTGTTTTGGTTACTTCACCTAATGAATGAGCAAAAAAGTTAAGCTGGCGATCAGCAACAAGCCTTGGATCCAACAACTTCAAAGAACCGCTTGCCGCATTGCGCGGATTAGCGAATAAAACATCTCCCTGCTTTTCCCGTTTTTTGTTTATGGCTTGAAAATCTTTTAGTTCCAGATATACCTCTCCCCGTATCTCAATAAGCTTAAGCGCCCCTTTGATTTCTAATCGTAAGGGAATAGCGTGTATAGTTTTAATATTTATCGTTACCTCTTCACCTGTTTCCCCATCGCCACGGGTTGAGCCGGTAACCAAAAGACCGTTTTCATAAGTCAAATTAGCGCTTACGCCATCAATCTTTAATTCAGCCACATATTCGACGCTCCTATGGCCTAAACCTTTATACACCCTTTCTGCCCATTCTGTAAGTTCATCATACGAAAAGGTATTCTCTAAAGAAAGCATTTTTTGGCGGTGCTTTACGGTCTTAAAACCTTCTTGTATGCCACCGCTTACTCTTTGAGTCGGGGAATCAGGAGTAACCGTCTCCGGAAATTTATTTTCCAACTCTTTGAGCCTTTGCATCAGAGTATCGTATTCTTTATCTGAAATCTCAGGCTGAGATAGAATATAATACCGATAATCGTGGTGACGAATCTCCTGCCGTAATTTTCCAATTTCATTTTTTGATTCGCTTATCTTCATCTTATTTGCCTTGTGCCAGGCGCATAGCTAAAAATTTAGGCAGCCCTGCGTTTAAGATTTTCTCCTGAGTAGGCTTGAGATTATATTCTACCCTTTTTAATTCTATAGTTTTGGCTTCGGTATCATACACCACAAAACAGGCTCTTGAATCACCGTCCCGGGGCTGTCCCACACTGCCTACATTAACAATGTATCTCTTATGAGCTTCAAGCTCTAAGACACCTACTGCCTTATGGAATATTTCACCTTCTCTTTCTACGAAAACCCCCGGCCTGTGGGTATGGCCCACAAAACAAACCTGTTTTTCTAAGACGCTAAACGTCCGGTCGGCCTCCTCAAAGTTGTTGAGGTAATAAAATTCCTGGGGGTTGCCTAAGGAGCCGTGTACCAAAACAAAATTTTCCTCATTATGCACAAGCGGCAAGCCAGCTAAAAAATCAACATCACTCTTAGCTAATACGCCTTGCGTCCATTGCAAGGCCTCTTTTGCGTGAGGGACAAAGTATTTCAAATCAAGTTTGGCACATGCCCCATAATCATGGTTACCGGCAACAACTACTGGACTTAAATCCTTGACCATCCGTATACACTCAGAAGGGTTAGTGCAATAGCCTACGATGTCACCGATACAAAGGTAGCGCTCAATACGCTCATCTTTTAAGCTATCCAGCACTACTGATAAGGCCTCAAAGTTAGAATGGATATCGGAAAAAATCCCATAACGCATCAGAACCTTATTTCAAATCCTTGAAACTCACTTGTTGCCTCAAGCCATGTAATATCGCTATCAGCAATATACGGGGAAAAAGATTCTTTAATTTTGCTTAAAAAATCTTTTAGTATGCCTTCTTCTGCTTCTGCCATAAGCTGGACATTGCCATCTCGCAGGTTCTTCACCCAGCCGCATACTCCTAACTCACCGGCAATGCTCTCGGCAGTAAAACGAAACCCCACCCCCTGCACCCTGCCTGAATAAAAAACCTCAACCCGTTTACGCATTATCTTCTGACTTATCAAAGGGATGGCGAGGCGTGCAAAAATTCAAATAGCTTACCACTTCTTGAATACAAAGAATACCGCGCCGGCAATCATAAGAAAACCAACGATATAATTCCACTTAAGCCCTTCCTTGAGGTAGACGACGGAAAAGACGCAAAAGACGATGAGGGTGATAACTTCCTGAATGGTTTTGAGCTGGGCTGCCGAAAACTGATAATGGCCGATCCTGTTTGCCGGCACCTGAAAACAATATTCCACAGAGGCAATCAACCAGCTTATCAATATCGCCATCCAAAGGGGCGAGTTTTTATATTTAAGATGCCCATACCAGGCAATGGTCATAAAAATGTTGGAGATGGTAAGAAGAATGACGGTTTTCACAGTAATGGACAGGTTGCAAAACAAATCCTGTTGGCTCCTCATTTAGTCGCAGCTATTATACGCTGCTCGAACTCATTTTAAAACAATAGCAACTAAAATTTAATCTATGGCACCGCGCCGATGGCGCTCCCACATCTCCCGAGCTCCGTTTTGGCTCTGCTGGGGCAAAGCCTCGCTGGGCGGCCGTCTCGGGACGGCTTTCTTGCTAATACAATGCGTGTTCGGCTCTGCTTGCGGCTGGCAGCTGGGCGGGGGCAGCTGCCAGCCGCAGCGTCCTCACACCAACTTGTTTTTACACGCTAAAAATATTTGTTTATAAGAAGAGTTCGTCCGCTTACCGCCTACAACAATTAAATAATCTACGAAGGCGGCATGCAGAGCCTCTTTCGCGCAGTGCTTCAAAGCCTCTGGGCAAAATTTTGCCTGCAATGAAAACAGGTCTATTTAAACCTTAGAAAGAACAGGAAAATTTTGCTTTGAATATCGCAAAACTCCAGCAAATCCCCCTTATTTTGTGCTTGCTTCCCTATCCAACCGTCGCAAAAGTAAGACTTTTGCGACGGTTAACAACTAAGCTGGGTGGTGCAACGGTCTTTTGCCGTGTCCCTCCTGAGCAATTTGTTAGGATTAAATATTTGACTTCGTGAGTGTTTTTATCTCCGCTTAGATATACTCAAAAAGATATAGCCAAAAATTTGGGAATAATCCAGCGGTATATTTCTAAAATTAAAAATGGCCATGAAAATGTTTCTGTAGATACTTTAGTACGGATAGTAGATGTTTTGGATATATAAAAGCGTAATTATTAAAAGGCGTTCTCGGGGAGTTAAAAGCTCTTTTCATTGTTCACGAAACGGAATTGCTAACAGAACAACAAACAAAATAATAAGAATAGCATTTATTATTATTTCCACATAACTATTGACAAGTAAAGATGCTGGCAATACAAGCTGCAGTAAATAACTTACGACAACGCTCCAAGGAACAGATAGCGCTATTAAGAGTAAACCATAAATTCTAGCTTTTTTTCCAGCAAAACTAATATTTTTTGTAATGATAACTTTCCCTGTTATTATTACCCACAAGCCAAATAACATTAATAGTACCATTCAAACACCTCCATAAAGATTAATTCCCCCTTTTTATCTGAAAAAAGTAGAGTTCCACGGGCAGGCCGTGGAACTCTGCCCTTCGGGTTGTTAGAAAATTTTGGTTATATGTTTCATAGGAAAAGAATAGCCCTATTTTCTGTATGGCTTTAAATCCTCTAAAAATCTAGGATTAACTTTATATCCAAGTTCAATTGCCTTATCACAATGTTTAACGGCTAAATCATATCGCCCTTGCATATAATATCTCACAGCCAAGTTATTATGCGCCGAGGCATCCTTAGGGTCAATAGCAATGGCTTTCTTGTATTCAGCGATGGCTTCATCAGTCATCCCTTTACTGCTATAAGCTATCCCGAGATTATGATGCGCTGAGACATGGTTAGGGTCAATAGCAATGGCTTTCTTGTATTCAGCGATGGCTTCATCAATCATCCCTTTGTCGTGACAAGCTATCCCGAGAAGATGATGCGCTGAGACATAGTTAGGGTCAATAGCAATGGCTTTCTTGTATTCAGCGATGGCTTCATCAATCATCCCTTTGTCGTGATAAGTTCCCCCTTTAAATAAATGAATAACAACCTCACTTTCTACTCTTTTCTCTAAAACATCTTCAATTAATCTTAAACATTCCTCTGCCTGTTCATAGAATTGGTCAATTTCTAAAGTTTTTTTAAATTCTTTTTCTGCCTCCTCAAATTTTCCTTGAGCACCATACTCTAAACCTTTACCAAGGTATTCTTCAATAGTCTGAGAACAAGATGTACCAACTGCCAAAAATAAAATCATTAAAACTAAGCCACTTATTCTTAAAACTATCATGATTAACCCTCCTTATCTTTCCGCCAACATGTATACGGTTTCTTCTAAATCTTCCGGAAACACCTGTATATAATACCTTAACGTCGTCGCCACATCTGAACGGTCTTAGAACTTGTGAATAACTTATCTTAAGTTATTTTGCGACGCTATGTAATGTCCTTTAAAATTTGTTGCACCTCTGCTTTTAGCGTTGGAATATCTTTTTTTGTCGTAGACCAGACTGCGTTGATATCTACTCCAAAGTAATCATGAATAAGCTTGTCTCGCATCCCTGCTATGTCTTTCCATGGGATATTGGGGTATTTGTTTCGCAGGCAAGAGGAAATCCTTTTAGCTGCTTCTCCAATGATTTCAACCTGCCGAATGACCCCATCTTGAAGAAGCGGGGTCTTAGTAAAAGTCTCCTGATTAACCCCGGAAAGATATCCTTCAATTCTGGCAATCGCATCTAAAATATGCTTTAGGTATACTGTATCATCCCGCTCTTTCATCCCGTTAGACCTCCTTTTAACCGATTCTTAAGATATCTTTTACCCATGCCAGTCTTTAAATATCTTTCCCTACGATAAGCATCGTCTTTATTTAAACAGGCTTCAAAATAAACCAGCCTCACGGGAAGCTTATTTTTAGTATAATATACATTACCACTGTTATGTCGCTCTAATCTCCTCTCTAAATTATTTGTAGCACCGGTATAAAATGTTCCTGTTTTATCAGATGTAAGAACGTATGTATAAAAATACCCAGGTCTAACGGGATTCATAAACTACCTCCATCTCATTTTTAATCCGGTCTCTTAAATAGGGGCTGATAGAGGCTTCGGTTAATAAATCTGTCTTTCTGCCCAAAACATCTGAAAACATTCTTTCAATCCTTACAAGATCAAGCAAACTCTTAGGCTTAGAAAAACGAGCTAAAAGATCGATATCGCTTTTCTTCGTAAAATCACCTGTTACAAAAGAGCCGAATATCGCCAAGAATACAATGTCATTATTTCTGCATGTTTGGAGTAACTTCTCTTTATTATTAATAGCTCTCATAATTTCCTCTTTTCATTATTCTTACTTCCTTTTACCAATTCATCAATAGAAACCTCCAAGGCGGAAGCTATTTTTGTGACCGTGGCAGTAGTGGGCTCCCTTGCAATTCCCTGCTCAATTTTTATAAGAGTATTATTAGATTTGGTCGGGGCGGACAGACTTGAACTGTCGGCCTCTACGTCCCGAACGTAGCGCTCTACCAAACTGAGCCACGCCCCGTACAAAACTATTTGGAATTCCAGAGGGTTTTGTACGGGGCACGCCCCTCACCAAAACCTTATGGAATTTGTATCTCCTATATCATCATAACCAACAGATCAATGCTTTAGACAAAGCAAACCCCAGAAAAACCAAACCTATTCCTATACTATTGCTTAAGAAAATATTGGCGAGGGCAGGCAAAACTTCTCCCTCCCTCAATAGATTGAAACATTCCAAGCCGTAAGCGGAAAAGGTGGTAAAACCACCCAAGATACCTACAAATATAAAGGGTTTCAGATTACTTGAAAAAACCAACCTTTCAGATAGCCCCCAAAGAAACCCAACAGCCAAAGAACCGGATAGATTCACTGCCAATGTCCCCCAGGGAAAAGTAGCGTAATGTTTAGAAATTGCCCCTGACAAACCATACCTTAACAAAGCGCCGACACCTCCTCCAGCTAATATTAATAAAATTCTTGCCATTTTCATACTATACCAAAAAAAAACACCTTTAGCAATAAGCGATGTTAACCAGTCAAGCCCTTCTTTTAAAAGGAATAGACTTTCAAGAAAGATGGGGTTAACTTTACCAGGAATTATTGTTTTCGGTATTTGGCAAGAATATCACATTCTATATTGACTAGGGCAGAGGGGCCTTTAAAGCTTAAGGTGGTATTTTGAAGAGTATGGGGGATAATATATACGCTAAAAATATTTGAACGCCTGATCGCTACCGTCAAACTTATGCCGTCAACTGCAACAGAGCCCTTAGCAACAATATATTTTATACACTCTTGAGGTATCGCTATTTCAAAACAAAGGTTTCCTGCAACATAGCTTTTATTACGAATAACACCCAAGCAATCTATATGCCCGGCAACAAAATGCCCTGAGAGCCTATCGCCTATTCTTAAAGAACGCTCCAGATTAACCTTCTGGCCTATTCTTAGCTTACCTAAATTGGTAAGCCCTGAGGTCTCAACCAAGAGTTCAAAAGTTAGTTCTCCACTTTCCGCCTTCACCACGGTAAGGCAAACTCCGTTAACCGCAATACTATCGCCTAGTTTCGTGCCTTCTACGCACTTGGCAGCTTGAATAGATAAAGCGATAATAGCGCCTTTATGGGCTATATTCTTCACCACTCCCAATTCTTCCACAATCCCCGTAAACATCTAAACTCCCCAAACTCCCTGAACTCCTAAACTCTCAAAGCTCCCAAACTCAATATTCCTTAACCGCGCCTTCAATCAGCATATCTTCTCCAATCTTCTGAATCCTGACATCCTTTAACTTAACCGCCCGATCTATGCGGGATATCCCTTTACCCATTACTGAGCTTATGGAATCCTTACCTCCGATAATCTTAGGCGCAATAAAAAATAAAATTTTATCTACCAAATTGCAATCAAATAGGGAGCCGATTAAAGAGCCTCCTCCTTCAACTAAAACATTAGTTATCCCTAAGCGTGCCAATTTTTTAAATAAATCATAGAGATTTAACTGGCCGTTATTTTCCCGTACTTCTAATATCTTTGCCTCCCGAGCTAACAAATTCCTATTCTCTGTTTCCTGGCCCAAAGATTCCCTGAGCGTAGCGATGATAACCGGGTCAGGCTTCTGAAACAGATTAGCTTTCGCACTCGTGCTCAGGTGGCTATCAGCAATAATCCTGGTTATCGGATGCTCAGGGCATTCCGATACTAAAAAGGGGTCATCGCGAATTACGGTATTCACTCCCACCATTACTCCATCGTAAAACCGGCGTAAACTATGAGCAAATGCCCTTGTTTTATCTGAGGTAATCCATTTTGAATCACCGTTTTTTGTCGCAATCTTGCCATCCAAAGACTGCCCTACCTTTACCGTAATAAACGGCATTTTCTTAGTGATGCATTTCATAAAAGGCTGATTTATTTTTCGCGCCTTATCTTCACAAAAACCAACTTCAACTTCTACGCCATGCTCTTGCAGTAATTTTATCCCCTTGCCGTTATTTAAGGGATTAGGATCAACCATGCCCGCAAATACTTTTTTAATCCCAGACTCCAATATCTTATCCACACAAGGAGGCGTGCGGCCGTAATGCGTGCATGGCTCTAAGCTAACATAAAGCATAGCACCTTTTGCTTTTTTTCCGGCATCTTCAATAGCTTCTACCTCGGCATGGGGTAAGCCTGCTTTTTTATGATAGCCTTTGCCGATAATTCTACCATCCTTAACTACCAGCGCACCGACAAGCGGATTAGGAAACGTTTGACCTTTGGCTTTCAATGCCAAAGCAAGAGCCTTTTGCATAAAATATTCATTTGAAATTTTCATATTCGACTAATCTGCTTACACCTTTATGCGGGCATTTTTAAGCGCTTCTACAAAAAAATAGGGAATCTTAGCCATGCCGATTTTTACCTCTGGCTTGGCATCTCCATGAAAATCAGAACCTCCAGTAAGAAGCAAATCATATTCTTGAGCTAACTTTTTATAATGCGCTGTTTGCTTAGGAGAATGCTCCGAATAAATACCTTCTATGCCCATAAGCCCGGTTTTAACAAACTCAGGGATTAACTCTTGGTTAGGCAAGCTATAAGGATGTGCCAATACAGGCACTCCCTTGGCCTTAAGAATTACGTCAATCACTTCTCGGGGGGTAAGCCTAAAATTAGACACATAGGCAGGGCCGCTATCGCTTATATATTTATTAAATGCCTCTTGAGGATAAGCGACAAAACCCTTTTGTACCATAACTCGAGCCAAATGCAGCCTCCCCACGCAAGAATGGCCTGCAAATTTTGATATCTCTTCTATAGTTAAAGGCATACCTAATCCTGTAAGCTTTTGGCACATTGCCTCCATCCGTTTAATTCGGTCCTCGCACATAGCTTTAAGCCTTTCTTGAAACCAGGCTGCGCTATAATCAATAAAATACCCTAAAATATGCACTTCTATATTGTTGTAGTTTGAGGTAAATTCCACGCCCGGAATAATTTCAATATCTTCTTCGGAAGGTAAAGGGTTTAGATAGGTATCAACCGAATCATGGTCGGTAATACTGATACAACGTATACCTGCTTTTTTGGCTAAGGTAATAATATGGGCAGGGCTAAAAGTCCCGTCTGAATAACAGGTATGAATGTGCAGGTCGGCATACTTCATCATCCAGAGTGATAGTCCTTCCTGAGCCTCTTAGGAAAGAGATTATCCACAGGGATATATCTTCCTGCACCTATTAAATTAGGTTTTACCACAATCTTGCTTGATGCGATCAAGGATTCCATTAACAAACTTTCCCGATTCCTCTCCTGAATATTTCTTGGCTAAATCCACCGCTTCATTTATAGAAACTTTTGAGGGAATATCCTTTAAATAAAGAAGCTCAAAACTGCCCATACGCAGCACATTCCTATCTACGACTGCCATACGGTTTAATTCCCAATTCTCGGCAAACCCGGATATCTTCTTATCTATCTCAGAGAGTTTTTGCAATGCCCCTGACACCAGTTCTTGCGTAAACAGCTTTACCTCATTATCCTGCTCATCCTGTTCCTGCCAAAATTGCCCAAAATCGATAGGAGCTTCCTGAGTGATATCGTATCGGTATAACAGCTGTAAAGCGTATTCCCTGGCTTTGGTACGTTTACGCATTTGCCCTCGCTTCGCTCGGAGCGTTACTTCAGCTCCTTTAAAAGATTGACCATCTCAATCGCGGTAACCGCCGCGTCTTTTCCCTTATTTCCGTCTTTGGTTCCCGCGCGTTCAATCGCCTGCTCAATGGTATCCGCGGTAATTACTCCAAACACAATAGGAAAGCCCGTATCTAATCAAACATTGGCAATGCCTTTAGAGACTTCGCTGGCAATATAGTCAAAATGCGGCGTTGCCCCGCGGATTACCGTGCCTAAACAGATAACGGCGTCAAAACGCTTGCTCTTTGCTAACTTTTGCGCAGCGAGGGGAATTTCGAAGGCTCCCGGCACAAGCGCTAACTCTATCTTCTCCTTATCCGCTCCATGGCGTACAAGCGCGTCAATACATCCCTCAATAAGCTGCTTGGTAATAAAATCATTGAAACGGCTGGCAACAATACCAAAACTTTTTCCTTTCGCAATCAACTGCCCTTCTATTGTCTTGATCATTTCTTCCTCCTCAATGAGTATTCTCGTATAATCAGAGTTTGTATCTGCAGTTATACGGTTACGCCAAGAGATGCCCCAATTTTTCTTTCTTGGCCTTAAGATATTTCTTGTTAACCTTTGTAGGCTTAACCTGTATCTCCACTCTCTCTACGACCTCTAAACCATACCCTTCCAAGCCAATAATCTTACGGGGATTATTGGTAAGAAGCCGAATCTTTTTTATGCCTAAATCAGCCAGAATCTGCGCGCCGATTCCATAATCGCGTAAATCCGCGGGAAACCCCAATGCCTCGTTTGCCTCAACAGTATCCATTCCCTTATCCTGCAAAGCATAGGCATGGATTTTATTTACCAGTCCTATGCCCCGGCCTTCCTGATTCATATAAATAAGCACCCCTTTTCCTTCAGACTGAATCAGCTGCAATGCCCTTTCTAACTGCTCACCGCAGTCGCAGCGTAAAGAAGAAAAGATATCGCCGGTTAAACAAGACGAATGCACTCTCACTAAAGTCGGCTCACCCTTTTTAATATCTCCCATAACCAAGGCTAAATGGTCGGACTGGTCAATCATAGATTGATAAAGAGACAAGGTAAATTCGCCAAAAGCTGTTGGCAGCCTTGTCTCTTCTATCTTTTTTACCAAGAGCTCTTTTCTACGCCTATATTCTATTAACGAGGCAATAGTACAAATCTTTAAGCTATGGGTTTTAGCAAATTGCTTTAGCTCAGGGGTGCGTGCCATGGTGCCGTCATCATTCATAATCTCGCAAATCACCCCCGCAGGATACATCCCGGCAAGGCGCGCCAAATCCACCGCAGCCTCGGTATGGCCTGCCCTTACCAAAACGCCGCCTTCTTTTGCCGCTAAAGGAAAGATATGCCCTGGCCGAATTAAATCCTGGGGCTTGCTTTTTTCATCAATTAAAACTTTAATAGTATGCGCCCTGTCGCCGGCAGAGATTCCCGTAGTTATGCCGTTGCGCGCGTCCACAGAAATACGCCACGCAGTCTGAAACTTGTCCTCATAGCCTCCGGGGGCCTCATGCGGTAGAAAATTAATCATCAAATGCAACCCTAACACCTCAAGCCGTTCATGGGTCATCGGCACACAAACAAGCCCCCGGCCAAACTTAGCCATAAAGTTTATTTTTTCTTGGGTGGCACCGGATGCAGCCATTACCAAGTCACCCTCATTTTCTCGGCTTTCATCATCAATAACAATAACCATCTTGCCGGATTCTATATCTTTAATTATTTCTTCAATGGTATTAAACATGGCAAACAAAAACCCCGAGTTTTATCCCGGGGCATACATATACTTAGTTTTTTACTTTATCCGCGTAATCTGCGCAGGATACTTTCTTTATAAATCCGCGCCATCCGCGTTCTTAATCTTCTCCCCTCTAGACTTTCGGCCCAAACCAATCAGATGGTTTGGTGTGCGCCTTTAGCGCAAACTATCGGTACCGGATTTTCACCGGTTCATGTCCGCGCTTTCGCGCAAGACTCGCGGACTTTACACCCGGCGTTATTGGAAACGCCGGTGTGCGCTTCTGCGCTACACCCAAACCGATCTGATGGTTTGGTGTGCGCTTTTAGCGCAACCGCCGGTCGGGAATTTCACCCTGCCCCGAAGATTAGGTGTATTTTATCACTAAATTTAAGGTTGTCAAGGCTTTTGTATTAGTTTATAATATCTCTATGTTAAAAGAGGTTACTCTCCTAAATAAGCTCATTCAGAAAAGGCTTACCCTTGCCATTGCCGAATCCTGCACCGGAGGCCTACTTTCAAACCGTATTACCAATATCTCCGGAAGCTCTCACGCATTTCTTTTAGGAATAGTCACCTATTCTAACGATTCAAAAACCAGAATCCTTAAAATTCCCAAGAAAATAATCGTTACGCATGGCGCTGTTTCTGAAGAAGTGGTAAAACGTATGGCGCTAAATATCCGAAAAATAGCCCAAGCCTCAATAAGCGTAGGGATAACCGGAATCGCAGGCCCACACGGCGGAACTAAAACTAAACCGGCAGGAACCGTGTTTATCGCTGTTTCTTCAAAAAAGAAGGTATTGGTTAAAAAATCACTTTTCAGAGGCAGCCGCCTGCAGGTAAAAAGAAAAGCTACTGATAAGGCAATTAAAATGCTTTTAGAAGCGTTACGATGAGGGCTTTTATCGCTATTGAAATAACCAAAGAAATTCAAGAAACCCTCTCCAAACTCCAAGCAGAACTCAAAACTGCTCCGGCAGACGCAAAGTGGGTTGAGCCTGAGAATATTCACTTGACCTTAAAATTCTTAGGTGAAGTTGAAGAACAAAAAATCCCCAGAATAATTCAATCCCTCAAAGAAGTCTCAAGGATTTTTAAGCCATTTATGATGGAGCTCAAAAATATAGGAGGCTTCCCCACTATACAATCGCCGCGAGTTATCTGGGTAGGTATTGAAAAAGGGAAGGAAGGATTACACGAATTAGCTGCCTCTATTGAAGATACTTTGGTCAAATTGAAATTCCCAAAAGAGACAAGAAAGTTCTCATCCCATCTTACCATAGGAAGGGTAAAATATATTAAGGATAAGAAATCCTTCTCTCAAATACTAAGCAAAGCTCAATTTTCCCCACTACCGCAAGAAGTAAAATCAATCACCCTCTTCAAAAGCACCCTCACCCCCCATGGCCCCATCTACGAAAAACTAAGCGAAATAGGTTTAACAAATTAATTAGGGACAGACACTAATTAATTTAATTAGTGTCTGTCCCTAATTAAAGAAGAATGGGCAGGAGAGGATTCGAACCTCTGAAGCACAGGTGCAACAGATTTCAAGTGTCCACCAAAGAATTAGTGGCGGACAATCGCCAACGCTTTGTGGCGACTGCCCTCAAGTTACCTTGAGGCTTGGACTATCTCATCATCCTTTTAACCGGGACGGCTGGCGCTTAGTCTCTGCACCTTCCAGTCATACAACTTTGACGGCTTGGCTCAGGATTGCCCTTAAGATATTACTCTAAGGGGTTCCCTGAATTCACCAGCTTTTACACCGAAGATTACTCCCCGGCGCTGCGTTTACACAGTCTGTCCCCTTTGGCCGCTTGGGTACCTGCCCATATATACTATTTTATATATTCCTCAATCCAATCCTTAATTATTTGTAACAATCGTTTATCATTATATCTAATATGCACCAATCCGTAAACTAATTTTCTTTCCGTTTTATTCAAACTTCCTTTCCTCACATATGGCTTTGTGAATTGGTTAACGGGAATAGCTGTTACTTTATGCCAATATTCCATTATAGTTCTTACATTATGATAGGAATACACATAAAGATACAAACGCAGCCTTTTCTCACTAACTCCACAAATTTCTCTTAAAAACCTTAGGAATACCTTTATCATACGAGGGTTGCTATTGACAAAATCTACCGTGTTTCTATTTAATGTACCTTCTGCCCAATAAAGCATAATTCCTGCGACTTTTAACTTTTCATCTAGAGATGAAAGTTCTTGTTTTATTTTAAATTGCGGCTTTAACCTATTAGAAACAACATAGTTTGCTTGAGAAAAATTCCTGCGCTCAATTTTGTATTTTTTCATAAAAGTGTAAAGCGCCCATAAAGAAATGTTAAATTTGTTTGCGATTTCCTGCATGGTATATTCTTTATCCCAATATAAAGCCTTTACCTCAGTAAAATCTAACGGTGCTGAGTAAATACTCTGTTGTAATCTTTGCATTTTAATAAATTTTAAAGCCGGCGAAGGGAATCGAACCCCCGACCCATTGTTTACAAAACAATTGCTCTACCAACTGAGCTACGCCGGCAAAAATCAATTCGCTTAATCGCTTGGGGTATCTTTTCTATTATGTCAGAGGCAATCATGCCCGCTTGAGTCTTTTCCCTAGCGGCTAAATCTCCGGCTAAACCATGCAGATACACGCCTAATTTCGCTGCCTCAAATCCATGTAAGCCTTGGGCCAAGAGCGCTGCTATCATCCCGGTCAAAACGTCACCCGAACCTGCGGTTGCCATTCCGGGATTACCCGTGGTATTTATATATACTTTTTTACCGGGAGAAACAACCACCGTCTTATGGCCTTTTAAAACAAGGATAATATTATAATCAGAGGAAAACTTTTTTGCAAGTATTTCTCTGTTTTTTTCTACCTCTATAACAGGTTTCCCTATCAAACGGCTAAATTCACCCAGGTGAGGAGTTAATATCGTCATGCGCCGTGCGTAGTGCGTAGTGCGTAAAATATTCAAATGACCTACAAGTGCATTTAGGCCATCGGCATCTATCACCATAGGTTTATCTATTGCAGATATAATTTTAAGGATTAACCTTTGGGTTGAATGATTTCGGGATAATCCCGGGCCTATAGCTAAGACATCTGTTTTTTGCGCAAAATCAAAGATTTTCTTATACGCACTCTGATGTAAGGCTTGCTCCTTTGTTTCCGGCAAAGGTTTAGCCATTACCTCTAAGAAAACTCTCCTTGCAACAATCGGATACAGGCTTTCAGGAATCCCTAAAGTAACTAATCCTGCGCCTGTGCGCATTGCGCTATCTGCGCAAAGGATAGCCGCGCCGCTTAATCCTCTTGAGCCGGCTAAGACAAAAATATGGCCATAATCTCCTTTGTGCGTGTGTGGCTTTCTATGAGAAAGAACGCTACTCTTTGCCATCCTTGATAAGTATGGCATTGGCAACCGCGACTTTATGGGTATGCGACATACTGATAATGATATCGGTGATATTTTTGTCTTCTTTTACCTTCTTGGCCTCGCCAGAGAGACGAATATAGGGCTTGCCAAATTCGTCATTTAACACCTCTACGTTATGCCATTCAATCCGCTGTATAGACGCATCACCGATTGCCTTTAATACCGCTTCTTTGGCGGCAAAACGCGCCGCCAAATGCTGATAAACAAATTTCTTATTTTGGGAATACTGTATCTCGTTCTCGGTAAATATTCTTTTTAAGAATGCCTCTTTCCAGCGGCTTACTGCGCTCTTTATCCGTGAAATCTCAACTATGTCTACCCCTACCCCAATAATCATTTCACCCGCGCCGCCATTTCTTTCACCGCGTTCTCAAGCCCCACAAAAAGGCTTCGGCAAATTATGGAATAGCCGATATTAAACTCATAGATATCCTTGACTTTGGCAATGGCGGTAATATTATCGTAATCAAGGCCATGTCCGGCATTAACCGTAAGCCCAAAACCTTTCGCGTACCTTAACGCCTGTGCTATTTCTTCTAAACGTTCAAGCGACTGGATTTTGTTCTTTGCGTGCGCGTATTTTCCCGTATGCAGCTCTATAATCTTGGCTCCTACCTCGGGAACAGCCGCTATTTGCTTCTTGTCAGGATCAATAAAAAGGCTCACTTCGATACCTTTATCGCTTAATCGCTTAATTACATCCTTGAGCCTTTTTCTATTGGCTATTATATCCAAGCCTCCTTCAGTAGTAAGCTCCTGCCTTCTCTCCGGCACTAATGTCGCCTGATGCGGCTTAAGCCTGCAGGCAATACCCACAATGCGAGGAGCAATGCACATCTCCAAATTAAACCGTGTTATTACCGTATCTTTAAGGCGTTTGATATCCCCATCGTTAATGTGCCTTCTATCTTCGCGTAAATGCGCGACAATAGAATCACACCCTGCCTTTTCACAAATAAAAGCGGCATGCACAGGATCAGGGCATACCCCTCTTCTTGCCTGTCGCAAGGTAGCCACATGGTCAACATTAACCCCAAGCTTTGCCATATTAAAAACGTATCACTAACTTGGTCATCTCGCCCTTTACGTAGAGCCACGTAAGAATAGCCAGAACTAAGGAAATTGTTTTAAGCCAGAAATTGTGGAATAACCAAAACTTCAACTTTATCTCCTATTTTTGCCTATACGCTCTCTTGTTCTTATTCTGCCTAAAATGAGCTTTGAGATTTTCGAGCAGCTCATCCAGGCTTAAATCCCGCAAAAGCTTTCCGTGATAACATAAAGAAATATCCCCTGTTTCTTCAGAGACCGTGACTGCCACAGAATCGGTTTGCTCAACTAATCCCAAAGCGGCCCTATGGCGCGTGCCGAAAAGACGATTTAAATCCGGCTTCTGAGTTAAGGGAAACAAACACCCTGCGGCAATAATTCTTCCCTCTTGTATCACAACCCCTCCATCATGCAAAAGGCTGTTGGGCGTAAAAATGGTCTGCAGCAACTCTGCCGTGACTTTACTGTCAATTTTCACTCCGCTTTCTATATAATCATTAAGGCTGTCTTCATTTTCTATGGCAATTAAAGCGCCGATTTTGCTCTTACTCAGTACCTCCGCCGCCTCAATAACCTCCTTTAGCATCTCATCAAACTCCTCTTCACGAAAGGATGCCTTAAAAATATTCTGCTGGCCCAGGCGGGCCAATCCTTGGCGTATCTCCGGCTGAAAAATAATTATAATCGCAATTACCGAAATACCAAACAAATGCGTCAAGAGCCAATCAAGGGTTTCTAAACGTAATATCTGCGCTATAAAGAAGGCAAACACTACTACGATAATGCCACGCAATACCTGTATTGCCCGTGTGCCCTGAAAAAACAGCATAATCCTATAGATAACAAGCCATAGAATAGAAATCTCTACCACTACTTTCCAATCAATAGGAATAACGCTCTTTAACATTTGAGGATACTGTCTAAAACAGTGAGTGCCTGCTTGGATTCTTTCACATCATGAACCCGTACTATTTTTGCGCCGTTATACACTGCGATACAATTAGCGCTTATAGTTCCGGCTAAACGGCCGCTTGCTGCCTGATTAAGAATGTTCCCTATGAAGGATTTACGCGATGCCCCCACTAAAATAGGGCGCCCCACTACCCTCAAGTGGCCAAGGGACTTGATAATCTCCAGATTGTGCGTTACTCTTTTGCCAAAACCAACCCCTGGATCAATAATAATCTTTTCGGGATCAATTCCTGCGCTCACCGCGGCAGTAGTTGCATGCTGCAAATATGCTACAATTTCCTGCATGATATTGCGATAGTGAGGATTCTTTTGCATAGTGCGGGGCGAGCCTTTCATATGCATCAACACTACTGCAGCCTTATACTTTTTGATGATGCCCGCCATTTTGGGATCGCCGCTAAGGGCGGTAATATCGTTTACAATATGCGCGCCGTTATCTAACGCCTGGCGGGCTACTTCTGCCTTGTAGGTATCAACAGAAATAGGTGCTTTTACTTTCTTCCTTATCATCTTTATAGCGGGAATTACTCTTGCCAATTCTTCCTTGACGGTAATAGCCTTTGCTCCGGGCCGCGAAGACTCTCCTCCTATATCAAGTATATCTGCGCCGTCATCTACTAGTTTTTTGGCATAATCACCTACATCCTGCGCCTTTCGTCTTTCGTCTTTCGCCCGCCACACTGCATTGGCGGACGTCTTTCGTAAAAGTCCATCCCCGCTAAAAGAGTCCGGGGTCATATTTATAATCCCCATAATATGGGTATGTGTATGTAAATCTAATCTATGGCTGCCTAATTCTAAAACAAAGTTACTGCGCTGATAACAGCCAATAGCCTTCTGTAACTCAACTGCCAATTGAGCTAATTTATATGGTTGGCGTTTTAGCTTCTCACAAAGCCACTTAATATGGATAAGATTCCCCACAATCAGGCAATCGGTATATTTACTTTTGCCGGTTAAGGCCTCACGGGAGACTGCGGTATCCCCGCCGAGGGAAAGGGCTTCCTGCTTAAGGATGTGCGCGGCAAACACAGGCAAGTGGTTAACTCTGACTAAGTGGCTGACTGTCTTGGGAGCCATTATTTCTATGCCCACGGGGTCAACCCCGATTTCCCTCATCAAGGCTTCTGCCTGAATCTGGGAATGGCAAGAAATAATGCTCAAATTCATAGCAGTAATTATGTTTTAGGTAGGGTATCTGCGGTTTGCGGGTTAAGTCCAATTAAACGTTTTACTTCTTCACCATTAAGAACTTCTTTTTCCAATAACACATTGGTGAGCAGTTTCAATTTATCCAAATTCTTCTGTAATAACTGTTTTGCCTGCAAGTAGCACTCATCAACTATATGTTTGACCTCTTCGTCGATTAACTTGGCAGTCTCTTCGCTATAGTTTCTCTCTTCAACGATATCCCTGCCTAAAAATAAAGGCCCGTGCCTTCTGCCTAAGGTAATATTGCCAAGCCGCTCGCTCATGCCTAAATCACAGACCATATGGCGTGACATATTAGTAACATACTCTAAATCATTTTGCGCGCCCGTAGTCACTTCACCCAGGTTCACTTCTTCAGATGCCCTGCCGCCTAAGGCCATAATCAACCTACCGGCAAGCTCTTTTTTGGTATAGTAGTGGCGGTCCTCAGTAGGAGGCGTAAGGGTGTAGCCGCCCGCGAGCCCTCGGGGAATAATAGAAACTTTTTTTACCGGGTCAACCTCAGGAATTAATAATGAAAGGATCGCATGGCCTGCTTCGTGAAACGCGGTCACTTCCTTTTCGTGCTTAGACATGACGTGGCTTTTCTTTTCCGGCCCCATAATCACGCGCTCAATAGCCGATTCTAACTCTGATTGCTCCACAGTTTCCTTATTGCGCCTCGCTGCTAAAAGCGCTGCCTCATTGCAAAGGTTAGCCAAATCCGCGCCGGAAAATCCCGAAGTTTGCTGGGCAATTGTTTTTAAATCAGTTTTGGGGTCTAATTTTATTTTTCGGGTATGCACCTTGAGTATTTCCTCCCGGCCTGCGATATCGGGGAGATGAATCACAATCTGCCGGTCAAATCTTCCCGGGCGTAAAAGCGCAGGGTCCAATGTGTCAGGGCGGTTGGTTGCCGCAATGAGGATTAGTCCCTCGGTGGTTTCAAAACCATCCATCTCAACCAAAAGCTGATTCAGAGTCTGTTCGCGCTCATCGTGGCCTCCTCCGATTCCCGCGAAACGCAACCGGCCTACAGCATCAATTTCATCAATGAAGATTATCGCCCCCTTACCGGAAAGCTTTGACGCCTTTCTGCCCTGCTCAAATAAATCCCTTACCCTGGAAGCTCCCACGCCGACAAACATTTCAACAAAATCCGAACCGCTGATGGAGAAAAAAGGCACTCCGGCCTCGCCGGCAACTGCCTTGGCAACTAAGGTCTTGCCGCAACCGGGAGGCCCCACCAATAACACTCCTTTAGGAATTTTCCCGCCTAATTTTTGGAATTTCTTAGGGTCTTTCAGGAACTCAATGACTTCCTGTAATTCTTCTTTTGCCTCATCAACCCCCGCGACATCATTAAAGGTTATTTTCTGGGTCTTAGTTTCATCAACTGCCTTTGCCCGTATCTTGCCAAAACCCATAATGCGGTTTCCCAACTGCTCCCCTCTTGCTGCCATCAGCCACCAAAAAAGTATAAGCAGTAACACCGGGCCAAGAGAAAATATCAGAGAGATAAAAAGCGGCTGGGTCTTGATTTCAAAATGAGAAACATTCTCCCTCAACAGCGCGATAATATCTTTGTCATCTTCAGGAATTAATACGATAAAACGCACCCCGTTCTTTAGTTCTCCTTCAAGCCGGCTGTCTATCTTTGCCACGTGCTCTACCATGCCGGTTGCGGGATTTTCTTTGAGCATACGATAAAAATCGCCGTATTTAATTTCCTTAACAGGCAAATTAACACTCACATAATTAAAAAAATAAAGAATCCCAATAATAATTAACAACCACATTATATTGGGCCTTTTGACATTCATTTTATTATTAAGCTTTGTTTTTAACTTCGGCAGTTTACCATTCATTATTTAGTTTCCTTTCCAAAAAAGGATTATAAGGCTAAACGCGGATAAAAGCAAGCCATTTTGTAAACGCGAATATTCGCGAATTTAGGCTCACGCTAATCTGCGTCTATAAAAGTAAATATATCGAAGCTGCTTCTTTACTGAAATCAGAAAAGGCAAATCCACAATCGCACCATCAGGGCGCTGATAAAGTAATTCTTTGAGTTCTTTGATATGCTGATAGGCAAGCCTGCGGGTATCGCCCTTGCGTGCTTCATAGGCGAGGCGCAGCACCATATTTAAGAGCGCAGGATGCAGCTTTTGAAGTTTCTCTAACTTCAACGTTAACAATGGCTTAGTGTTACTCACCTTTAACTTCTCGAATACGATTGAAGCCTTTGACAAGAGATACTCGTAGTCTAAAGCCACATTCTCTGCCATATTTGCCAGCACTTTCTTGATATTAGGATTATATGTTTTTAACTGAGGCAGAAGCCTATGGCGGATTTTATTTCTGAAATAAACTTCAACCGCATTGGTTGCATCTATTCTGGGCGCGATCTTTTTCTTCTTTAAGAAACGCTCTATTTCATTTCTTGATATCTCAAGTAAAGGCCTGATAATGGTAACTCTACCCATGGAGCGCTTAGGCAAAATCCCGGATAAGCCCATAAGGCCGCTGCCGCGCACAATACGCATAAGCACGGTTTCTGCCTGATCATCCAAATTATGGCCGAGAACAATCTTTTTCGCCTTTACTTTTCGTGCTATCTCAAATAAAAAGTCTAACCGTGCTTTTCGGGCAGCTTCTTCAAGTGAACCTTGGTTACTCAAGCCCCCTGCCTCTAAAGCTTTAATAGTAACGGGGAAGCTAAGTTTTTTGGCTAATGACAAAACAAAATCCGCGTCTTTCTGAGATTCCTTGCCTCTAAGCATATGATTCAAGTGCGCGACATGAAGCGAGAACCTGAATTCTTTTTGTATGCTCTTTAAAAGATACAATACACATACAGAATCCGGGCCACCGGAAACTCCTACGACAAGGGCATCGTTTTTATTAAGGAGGTTATAGCGTTGAATGGTTCCTTTGAACTTACTGAGGAGAGGCATTAAGGGCTGGCTTTTCTTTTTCTATGTCCTGCCTAATAAATTCGTATAACTGGTCTTTGAACTGCTTGATGCGGGCATCTTCTTTCGCCTCTGTTCGAGCGTCCAATTCATCAATGCGTTTACGGTATTGTTCATTATGCTCATATCTGTACTCGGAAATGATATGGAGCGGCATCTTTAAAGTATTTGCAAAAATACTCCACATCATCTTAGGAAAATGAGTTACGTATCTGGTAACATAATCTTCTACCTGGCCCATTTTGATATACAATTTCTCAACCATATCTTTTCGCCTCTTATATCTTTGCTTGGCAAGTTCCAAATTTTGCGGGGCTTTATTATCAATATCTGACGTATACTCCGGGATAACATAGCCAAAGCGCGCCACGACGTATCCGCTGAGTTTCTCTGACTTTTGAAACTTATGCACCGCACAGCCTATCAAAAGAAATGCACAAGATAGAAATATGCAAGATTTCCTCATAATCCTTATCGCTTTCCTCATCATTATTTTCTTAGCAATTCAGGATGTTGTTTCACCAGCATAAAAACTATGCCCACTTGAATTACAGTAATCACAATCAAAAGCACAATAGAAATCCAAAGAAAAACGCCATCCTGTGCTTGAGGTTTTAAATCACACACTTTGGCTTTTACAAGCCTATCCCCTATTCTTTTACCCTCTGCCTTGTCTCTGAGCATAACAATATACTCAATAAGAGGAAAAACAGGAATAATCATGGAAATATTTCTAAGTATCGTTTTAGAAATATTCGCAGGGTCATTATTTTCATCAATTACCTGTATTCCGATCAAACGTTTCCCCACGCTCTGTCCCTGCGTACAGTCCTTAAGAAGAATATACCCCGCCCAACCAAACCAGCTCACATTTTTTCCGATCGCAAGAGAAAGCAATACTCCGCCGACCTGCCCTAAAATTGAATCAATAAAAAAGGCGCATACTCTTTTGTTGGGGCCAGCCTTATTAAAATCCATTGCCGCACATCCTTTTAAGAAGAAAAATTAGTGGCGGGAACTGGATTTGAACCAGCGACCTAACGGGTATGAGCCGTCTGCTCCACCGGGCTGAGCTATCCCGCCAAATATTATCTACTTTTTCCTATAGGCATCCAAATAGGAATCGCAATAAATATGCTTGTTCAAAATCAAGTCTGAAGTAATAGCGCCGTCAACCAAGTCCTTATCTAAGGGATCAAGTATGGCCGCATCAAGCCCAAAGCCTACTGCCATAATCAAAAAGGTTTTATTCACCAGGCTCCTCTGGCAGGTGCCTTGAGAAACATTGCTTAAGCCCACCACTGTTTTAGGCGCAGGATCAGAAATTATCTTAAAATCATGTATTGATTCCAGGATATCGCGCATCTGCGCCTGGGCGACATTTACCGGCATTACGATGGGGTCAAGATATAAATCTTCTATGGGGAAACCTTTCTCCTGAACAAAAGCAATAATGCCTGCCGCCAATTCCAAGCGCTGGTCTTTATTCTGAGGAATCCCCTTTTTACTGATAGTTAAGCCGATAAGTTTAGCATTATATTGTATCGCAAGAGGCACCAGCCCTTCAAGTTTTTCCTCATCAGCGGTGGTAGAATTGATAATTGCCCTACCCTTTAAAACCTTTAATCCTGCCTCAACTACCTTAGGCTTACTAGAATCAATGGTAATAGGCTTATCTGTTACCTCCTGAATAGCATTAATCAACCATTGAATATCATTTACCGGGTCCTTTGATGCCGGGCCACAATTCACATCAAGGGCATCCGCGCCGGCTTTTATCTGTTCAAGAGCCTTCTGCTGGATAACGCTCTTATCCTTAGTTTGAATAGCCTTTCCTATATCCTTATACATCCCGTTAATTAATTCCCCGATTATAAACATCGTCTCGCTCCTATAATAAAAGTCAACACCTATAGGCTATTGACCCTTCTATTTTTCTTACCCTCTCATCAACTCTTCAATATGATTTCTGACCAGTTCCACGCTCTTGGGATGGCGCATTACCATAATGTCCGCGCCTGCCTGCAAAAAGGCGGTTGTAGTAAGCGCTTCCCAAGTTATACCCCGCTCTAATTCGCTGCCCCATTTTGGGAATTCCAAAACAAGAGCTTTTGCCTCTTTTGCCCTCCATGCCTCATACCCCACAAAAGAGATAAAAGGCATTGCCAGCATTTTATCTCCTGATAGCGCTGCCAAACGCGCCCTCTCCATAATGGAATAGGCATATTCCAAGCCATAGCCCAACGCGCCCACTGTCGGATTAATGGCAACCCGGTCAAGAGGCATACTCATATCCGTAATCAAAATATTTAACTGCTTGGCAATATTTATATCAATAGGCGATTGGGCAATGATGCTGTGGCCATCCGCCAAGACACTTGCAGTTAAGGTCTTGTAATTTTCCTGCACCACTTCACCGATCAAAACCTTTTCTCCTTTAGCCGCCTGAGAACACTGAGGCAAAACTTCATTATCGCGTTTATCTTCACCGCAACCGACAATAATCAAAGGAATAGTAGTCGCTTTTAAAACATCTTTGACTACCTTTACCAATTGGTCAACCGGTTTGTTCTGGGCATCAGGATGCGCTCCTGCCAAACGCAGGCAAATCAGGTCCGCCTTGAATTCACTTTCGCACTTTTGCGCCCACTCAACAGGATTCTTGATTGCGGGGCCTATCGCAGAGGTAAGTGTGCGCGGCCAATCATCAGGCTCAACGTCTAATACCTCCATCGCGATTACCGGGCGATGAGGGATTTTTCCTTCAGAAAATAAAAATGGCAAAGACTCCTCTCCCCCACACTTCACTATTCTTCCCCTGCTGCCGCCTTCTTCCTTAGTCGCGCCAATAGTCAAGACGCTTACCGCGTTCACCCACTTATCTTTTACCAGCTCAAGCGCCATAGCACTCCTCCCTATCAGCTTAAAATCTTATCCAATATCCTCTTAACTTCGATAAACGCCTTTGATGATTCCTCTAAACAGGTTATCGGCTTTCCCTGACGGCTTAGATTCAAAAGGCCCTCATCCTCAGGGATTACCCCAATTGTCTCAACGCCCACCTCAGCTATTGCGGGGGCAGAACAATGTTCTGTCCCTACAGGCGCACGATTCAAAATCAAGGCGATATTCTTAATCTCAATAGCAAGCTCTTTAATGAGCTCAATAATCCTCTTTGCTGCCCGAAGCCCTGCCTCAGATGAATCTGAAACCAATAAAAGCCTGTCTGCCCGGCGCATAGTCCGGCGCGATAAATGCTCAAAGCCGGCTTCATTGTCAATGACGATATATTTATAATCATCTGCCAAATTCCTGATTAAACCGCGCAAAAGATTATTCACATAGCAATAGCACCCCGGCCCCTCTGGCCTGCCCATTGCCAGGATATCAAAGCCATCACTCTCTAGAATACTTGTTTGAATGCGAAAATCGATATACCTGTCTTTAGTCATCCCCACAGGGATACTTCCTAAGTTTTTGGCTACAGAATCAACAATGCTTCCAATATCCTCCTTGACTTTCAGGCCAAAATATTCAGCAAGATTACTATTGGGGTCAGCGTCAATTCCTAAGATAGCGCCATCTTTACGCTTTGAGAGCAGGGTAATAAGAAGCGACGCAACGGTAGTCTTGCCTGTGCCGCCTTTTCCGGCGACTGCGATGATAAAACTCATTTTTTACTGTTAAATCTTTACATTCGGGAACTTAGATAAGTCCGTATGCGGGAAAAAGAGCGACGCCACATACTCATCCATATAATTCGGCTCAACTGAAAGCTCAAAATAAGTAATCTTTTTGGCTATTTCCTCGGCATCCAGAATCGCGTCGTGGGATAAAAGAATCTGCCGCGCGCCTATTAAAGAGCTGTTTCCCACAAAGACAAATTTTTCTTTTGGTAAGTCCGGCAGCAAGCCGATAAAAACGGCATTGGGCATATCTACGTACGTACCGAAACCGCCGCCGATAAATATCTGCGCTAAGTCGTTAAAGCTTAATTCCATATGGCGCACCAGCATCGCGGCCGCGGCATAAATTGCCCCCTTTGCCCTCTTGAGATTCTCAATATCCGTTTCTGTTATCACAATATCCGCGGCAGTCCCCACATCTTCCTTAAAGGCAATAGTAAATTCTTTGCCGTATTCGCCATCCCTGATGCGCCGGTGAGTAAGCGAAGGATCAATTTTCCCGCCCCGGTCAATAATGCCTGAACGCAACAACTCAGCGATAATGTCAATATATCCTGAACCGCAGATTCCCGATGCCTGAGTATCCGCTATGGTTGAATATTCCACAGTAAAGGTTTTAGGGTCAATTTTGACCTTTTGAATTGCGCCTTTAGACGCGCGCATACCGCAGGTAACCCCGCTTCCCTCAAAACACGGGCCCGCGGACGCCGCAGAGGAAATCATCCAGTCTTTATTGCCTAAGACTATTTCACCGTTAGTCCCTATATCAATAAGCAGGCTCAGTTTATCTGTTTTATCCATACCGCAGGCAAGCACTCCAGCGGTGATGTCCCCTCCCACATAGCTTGAAATTCCCGGAACACAATCCAATAACCCCCGCGGATTTACTTTTATTCCCGCCTCTAGCGCCCGGATTACCGGCACAAAGTTTGCCGTGGGCACATACGGGTCACGGCGGATATAGGTAGGGTCAACCCGAAGCAAAAGATGTATCATCGTGGTGTTGCCTGCGCATAAACAACAGGTCACATCATTTAAGTCTATCTTATTTTCCTGAGTCAACTCCTGAATCATAACATTCATTTCATCAATTACGGCGTGGTGCAACTTTTCCAAGCCGTCTTTCTCCTGGGCAAAAATAATACGGGTAATTACGTCAGAGCCAAAGGTTGCCTGCTTGTTAAAAGCTGCCTTAGTGCCCAGAATTTTCTTGGAATTTAAGTCAATGAGCTGCCCGGAAATAGTAGTGGTTCCTATATCAAAGGCAAAACCGTAATTGCGGCCTGAAGTATCCCCCGGCTCTATAATCACAATCTCGGTTGTCCCGTTACGCTTGCCTAAGGTTACCGTTACCTTCCAGCCGCTTGAACGTAAAAGCTCACCCAAGCGCCTGATATTGGCAATTCCAGTCTGAAGCACAGGGGTATCCTGAATAGCACGTATTGCCCGATAAATCCTTTCCAAATCACTTATCTTATCTTCTAAACTCGGCTTTGGCAATTCCAGGTAAAGCTTGGTTGCCAAAGGCGAGTGGATAAAAAGCTCTTCACTTATTATTGCCTCGCCCCGGTCAATATCTACCGGCTCTGAGAAGATACCTTTAAGCCGGAGCATATAGGCATCTTCATCGCTTATCGTTTCTGAATCAAGGCGTGATTCCTTAGGCACCTCTACTTCTATATCGCTTTGGGCAACGCTTAAGCAGGACAGGTAATATCCCTTTTTTCTCTCTTCAGCAGTAATCCGTCCCGTGGGAAGGCTTACCGCTTGGCCTTTTTTCAAAATAACCTTGCATCTTCCGCAGACACCGTCTCCGCCGCAGCTTGAATTAATATGAATGCCTGCTGAAATAGCCGCAGAAAGAATAGTTACTCCTTTTTCTGCCTCTATAGTTTTGTTATCCGGATAAAAGATAATCTTAAATTTTTCCATTTAGCCTAAATTCTTCAAGAACGACGGAATACCTGCGGCTTCCTTTGGCCCGACCACAATCTTCCACCCGCTTTTTTCTTCCAAGTCCCCGCTCATTACCGCCACATAGCCGGGAATGATAAGATTGCGGTGTGTAATCTTTTCTTCCACCCCTGATTTTTTCAGGCTCTCGGCAATTTTATCGGGAGTGAATTTCTCCGCTGCCCAGGCAGTCAATACTGACATCCCTTCGGTATTAACGCTTAAGATATAGGTCGGCACCTTGCTTGCTTCTACCTCACCTAAAACTGTATAATAAGTAAGAGAGAAATTTGTAGTAACTAGCGTTGGCGAACTTTCCGTGGTATTGCCGATAGGATAGAGTTTTGGCTCAATCTGCAATGGTTTCTGCGGATCAGTATAGATATTCTGCCGTAACGTAAGCAGCGCCAGCACCGCCCATTCCTCAAAGGTATGTAACAAAATAATGCCGGCATATTTTGCGATATAGTCTCCTGCCCTAATCACCTCTTCATAAGAGTTAAGTTTATCCATTACGGCAATCGTGGGATAGCCTAATGGCCTGTTCGCCTTTTTGAGGGCCTGCCGGCGTATCTGAGTAAACTCCCCGATTACTTTTGCTTCCTGATTTTTAGTATTTACGTCAATAACAATATCCTCAACTCCCAACTCTTTTGCCTTCTTGGTCAATTCTAGCACTATATCCAATGATTCTGCTCTTACTGCTAAGGAACCGGCATTTTCTTTCGCAAGCGCAGCCAAATCAGTTATATTTTGGCTGTTTGCCGCGTAGACAAGAGGCCTCCTATTTGCTAAAATCTTCAAAGCCCCTGATACTGCAGCCTTGTCCTCGCTCATCAAAACAATCCCCGCATTCGTTAAGCCTGAAATTAATTTAACCGTATCAATAAATCGCGCTGCATCCTTAGCCTGTTTTATGGCAATAAGGTCGGTTTTTAGTTGTTGACCCACGCGTTCGAAATGCAGCTTACCGATTTTATCTACCCGCTGCTTTATATCGGTATCCCCTAGACTGTCTTCAATAATAAAGCCTATAGCCGTAGAATGATGAAATTTCTCTTCGTGACGGAACATTACGGTCTCATTTCCCGCCTCAACCTTATTCTTATCATCGCCAATCAAAATTAAGCGTATAGGAGGTTGGGATTGCGCCTCAAGCGCCTGCTTTGCCTCTTTGCTTACATACGGGCATTTCTCTAAGGCCACCGCCTTCTTTGCCAAAGAAAGGGCAAAGGCAAGACAAGTAGGAAAGCCGCATTCACGGCAATTGGTTTTAGGAAGAAGCTTATAAATATCTAATCCTGATAATGCCATTTTTTACCTCACTAAAATGTTTAGCTTTCGGCTGTCCCCGCAGGCGAAAGCTTTCAGCTATTATTTGCGGAAAATAAATATTCCGGTTTTGTTTTATATAATTTTTGTGCTAACATTTCAGAACTCTGATGATCATTAGCCAATGCTAACTCTTTTAATACCGTATCTTGCAGGACAAAAGTAGTGTTTCTTTTATTTTCACAATTTATAAAACTTACTTTTATAACCTTACCATTATATTTGGCTATATTTCCTTTGCCATAGGTACATCCTGTGGATAGCTGCAGGCCGTCAATTAAGCAAGATTTTGGTTTTTGCGTTGCACCCCAGGCTTTTACTTCTAATCCAAAATGCCTCTTGGCTTTAATCTTGCCAAGCGCATACTCGCCCATCAATAACCCCAAAACCAAATAGGGACCTAAATGCCCATGAAAACCAATCGCCTGCTTTAAAGAAACCTTCTTCTTTTCCATTCCCTAATCTCTTGCGCCATAGGTGGATCCCTGTGAGCAGACAGGCACGCGCCTTCGGCGGAAACTTCTAACTTCTATTTATCATTCCTGCTAAATATCCTGCACCAAAGCCGTTATCAATATTTACTACGGCAACCCCCGGCGAACAGCTGTTAAGCATTGTGAGAAGTGCCGAGAGCCCTTTAAAGTTCGCCCCATAACCAATACTTGTAGGAACCGCCACTACAGGCACTGCCACTAAACCGCTTACCATGCTTGCCAAAGCCCCTTCCATACCTGCTACAACGATAAGAACCTTTGCTTTGCGCAATAAACTCTTTTTATCAATGACTCTATGCACCCCCGCAACCCCTACATCATAAAGCCTCTTTACCTTAGCTCCCATTACCTCTAACACAAGCGCTGCTTCTTCAGCCACAGGGATATCGGAAGTCCCCGCACTTACTACTAACACAAAACCTTTAGGCCGAGAAAAGGCCTTTGTTTTTTGATAGATAATCTGGGCATGAGGATTGTACTGTAAGGCAGGAAAGGCTTCCTTAAGGAAGGTATAAGTTGTTTTTTTAGCCTTAGTAATTAATAGTACCTGGCCGCTTTTAAGAATTCTTGAAGCAATATGCTGAATCTGCTCATCTGTCTTGCCAGGAGCATAGACTACCTCAGGAAAACCACGCCGTTTCGCCCTATCGATGTCTAATTTAGCAAAGCCGCCAAGCTTGCAATAACCCTTTTTGTGACGCATCTACCCCCACACCACAAAATCCTTAATAGCATCCATCCCCACACTCAAATGGTTTGGGTGGAAGTTTAACCCCTGCTAATAATTACAAGCAATGCAATTATCACAATTACAGATAAAATGTAAAAATCATAAAAGTAGAAAAAATCCTTCACGCGCTCAACATTTGAAGAAACTACCTTGGGATGAGACTTAACACTTTGCAAAGTATGCTTATACTGCTCTATCTGATCCTTACGAAACCGCAGATATAGCCCCCCCACTTTATACGCGGGAAGGCCCCCGTGTTCCGCTAACTCAATGACCTCTTTTTCGCTCACTCCCAGGCTATACGCGACTTCCCGTATAGTTAATAACTTCTCAGCCATTTCCCGTTCTTCCCGAGGCAAGCCATTCATCAATTGCCTTGCGCTCAAATTTCCAGCCTTCCCCTTCTTTTATCGCCGGAACTTTCCCGTTACTTGCCCATTCTGTTATTGAGGGCAAATCCACCTCTAAATACTTGGCTAATTCATCGATGCTAAAATGCTCACGAAGCATATGGCAGGTGCCTTCAAACACCGCGCCTTCGTTGACGACTAACTTTGACGTACGCGCTTTGGCTTCTACTACCGCAGTCGGCATAAGAATAAGTTTTTGCTTGGCTAACACCTCGCCTTTAATCCTACCCGCAATCACAATTTCATCGCCAATAATATAGGCATTGACTGTCGCGTTCGGTCCGATGACAAGGCTGCCTTTAGTTTCAAGCGTCCCTTCAAATTTTCCGTTAATCCTTAAATTCACGGGATCACGAAAGGTAAGGCTTCCTGACATTGCAGCGTCAACATCGAGAATCTTTTCCTCCTCCTGTCTGTGCTTGTCTTTAAATGCCATAGCCACCTCCTCAATGAGTGTGCAACTGCCTGCCGTCAGGCAGGAATTGACTTACGATTTACGATAGACAATG
>JAHFFP010000022.1:3676-14288 GCA_023247895.1 Candidatus Omnitrophota bacterium | reverse complement strand
ATTTCGCCGATAGCCTGAGATTTTTCCCCCAGGCCTTGGATGACCTTGGCAGTTGAAACTACGGTATCGGTTAATCGGGTTATTTTATCTACCGCTTCTTGGGCTGCCTGTTTGCCGTTTTGGGCATAGGTGGATGCCTGGCTTACTGCCCCTGAGGTAGCTTGGGCATTAGTGACTGCCTGCTTTAAGGTTATTGATGCCTTCTCCATTGTCTCGGCAGTCTGGGCACTCTTTTCTGCCTGGGTGCTTGCCCCTTTGGCCACATTCTGTATGGCAGTAGAGACTTCCTGGGTTGAGGCATTCATTTCTTCTGATGAGCTGGAGAGTTCTTCCGCTGATGAGGCCACTTTGTCCGCGGTTGAGCGCACTTCGGCAAAGACGGTATGCAGTGAGTCTAAAAGCTTGTTGAATACTTCACCTAATCTGCCTAGCTCATCGTTTGAGTTTATAGCTATCTTATCCACAGTCAGGTCTCCCTGAGCTATCTTTTCCGCAGTAGTAACTACCTGCTGTAAAGGAAGCGTGATTTGACGAATGAGCATGACGCATAAGAAACAAATAATCAGGATAGTGATTATCCCAACGGTAATTAATAGCATGGTGCTTGTCCCTATGGCTTTGACAGCCTTTGCCTCATCTTCTTTGTTACGCTCGGTGGAAAGTTCTACTACCTTGTCTATGGCTGCGCGGTGTTCTTCGTATTTTTCTTTGAGTGAGGTTTTAATTATGTCGCGCGCCTTGTCTTTTTCGCCCTTCTGTATCGCCGGAATAAAATCATTGAACAGGTTGTTATAGAAAGCCATCGCGGGATCATACGACTGCTTGATCATGATATCTTTCAACTCGCCTTCATTATCAGGAAGGTCTTTTAGCCAGAATTCATGGCGGGCGTCATAATCATTCTTCAGCGCTTTCGCCTTATCGATTAAGGCATCTATCTTTGACTGGTTGGTCTCATCGACCATCTGCAATACCGTTAAATAAGTTTCAATAATGTATTCCGGAGGAGGAAGGATATCCGCGATGAGGTCTTTGCCTTGCACGATACGATTATACAGATTCCCTTTTACCTTTACTGTATTCAACGTAGAATATGACATTAGCCCAAATATAAGAAAGCCCACAATCGATATTCCTGCAAGTGTCATTAATCGTATCTTGACGCTGGTGCCTTTGAGAATGTTTATCATTCTGCTCCTCCTCTGTTAATTGTCAATGCCGAACATCTACACGTATCTTAAACGCTGTGTGTGGATGTCCGTCATCCCATCTCCTTTGAAAAGATGTTTATTAAGGGCTACGGCGTGTTTCACATTATCTACACAAAGAATATACTCCTATTATAAGTATAAGTAAGTTTTTATAGCTCTTGGTAACCAAGAATATTAAATTTACTTATTGCTATACATAGGGTTATCGCAAATTTGCTGTAGAATATCATAGGAAATATTAGAAGTCAATACTTTTTTTTGATTGTTTATAAATGGCTTGCTTAGAATTTACAAAAATGCTACTATAAAATAAATTTTCCCTTAACCAACGCCGCCTAAAGCCAAAAATACAAATTCTATAATGTTGCGTAAAATAAAAGAAAGAATTATAAAATTCTTCTGCTCTATACCCTTGGTTATTGTCCTCCTGGGTTTGATTATTATTGGATCTGCCCTGGGTTCATGCATCCCCCAGGGGTTGCCACTTGCAGAATATAGCGCAAAATACGGCATCGCTCGCGCGCAACTCTTCTTTTTGCTTGGCCTTAATGATGTGTACCATGCCCCATGGTTTATTGCGCTTCTTTCTTTGCTATGGCTAAGCCTTTTTACGTGTACCTTACGGCAATTGAAATCGTGGCGTAAATCATTCCGCTCGATTATTACGCACCTTGGGCTTCTGGTAATCCTTTTGGGCGCTTTAGTTACCGGGGCTTTTGGTGAAAAGGGCTTTTTGATGGTGTATGAAGGGCATTCCCAAGATGTGTTTTTAGGCGCAGATAACAAATTTAGAAATTTGGATTTTAAAATATACCTTGATGATTTTGAGATAGAGTGGTATGATTCTGCGAGCGATAATAAACGGGAGAGCCGGATAAAAGATTTTAAGAGTAAAATCGTTGTTATTGACAATGGGAAGGCTGTGGCAGCCAAGATTGTCAGGGTGAATCATCCGCTTACCTATAAGGGTTTTACTTTTTTGCAATCAAGCTATGATAAAAAGGAATACCGGTGGACAGGGTTAGAGGTCGTAAGGGATCCTGGTGCCCCTTTTGTATATAGCGGCTTCTTTTTGCTTAATATCGGAATAATCCTTATCTTTTATTTCAGGCCAAAGAGAAATATTTCAGAAGATGTAGTATACGAGGAAGCTAACCAATGAATCTCACCAGTATTAATCTGGCATTCGCCGGGTATCTTTTAGCCTGCATATTGTATTGTATCTGCGCTATCTTTAAAATTAAGAAGATTTCTGTTGTCGCAACTATAATATTATCAATCGGTTTAATTCTTCACACGCTTTGTCTCATTAACCGTTGGCAAATTGCCGGCCACTTCCCTGTGGTTGGTTTATACGAATCGATGCTTTTTCTTGGCTGGGCATTGGTGTTCGTATATCTGGCTCTTAAAAAACTCTACAAGCTCAAGTACTTAGAAATCCCCGTAACCCTCTTAGCGGCATTGGCGTTAGGATATATTTCTATTTTAGATAAATCAATTAAGCCTCTTATGCCTGCTTTGAAAAGCAATTGGATTACTATTCATGTGATTAGTTATTTCATTGGCTATGCCGGGGTTGCAATATCTTTTTTCATAAGCATTGCCTACCTCTGGAAGGTTAAAAGCGCATCAGCCGATTCATTGACTCAATTAGATACGGTAAGCTACCGCATGGTGAGCTTTGCCTTTCCTTTTTTGACCATTGGGCTTACTACAGGCGCGGTGTGGGCTAAGGTAGCCTGGGGAAGTTATTGGAGCTGGGATCCGAAAGAAACATGGGCGCTTATTAGCTGGTGCATTTATGCGGCGTATTTACACTTACGGCTGTTAAAAAATTGGCGAGGGACTCGGGCCGCCTATTTAAATATTATAGGGTTTCTTTGTGTTCTCTTTACCTTTTTCGGGGTAAATTTTTTAATGAAAGGCTTGCATAGTTATTTATAATCCCAGAATTTGCAATAGGATTTCGGCACAATATCTCTAAATCCTTGCCAATACTGGGATAATTGAATATGCGTATCAGAACAAAACTTATCTTAACATTCCTCTCTATTTCAATAATTCCCATCATTTTTATCAGCAGTTTAAGTTTTTCCCATGCCAAAACTTCACTTCAAACAATAGCCTTAAAGAGTTTACACATTGTTGCCTTGGCGAAAAAGGCAGAGGTAATGGAATATGTGAGCGGTAAAAAGGGCAGGACAATTGATTTTGCCTCCGATGGTTTTATCCGGGATCAGGCCGAATTTATTGCGGGGGCCAAGAATGTAGACGAAAAAATACGCGCAAGCAAGGCATTAAATGAGCATCTGAGGCTTAATAAGAAACCGTTGGATCAGGAAATATTAGAAATACGCGTTTTAGGCCTTCAGGGAGGGATTATCGGCGCAAGCGAAGGAGAATACCTCTTGGGGCTTTCAACCGGGAGAGAGCAGCCTTATTTTCTCCAGGGTTTGCAAAGGACCTATGTCCAAGATAGCGGCATTTTTGTCTATCAAGGCCAGGAAGAAGAAGTTATTGCTATCGGTACACCTCTAAAGAGCAGGACGACAGGTAAGGTAATCGGCGTCCTTGCCAACTTTTATACCTTGGCTAATATCCAGGATGTGCTTTTGGGAATAAAGAGCCACCAATGGGATGATGTGGGCATTGCGGGCGCGGAAAAAACCTCCCGCGACATTTATCTGGTGAACCAAAAAGGATTATTGCTCACCCCCTCAAAGAAGGTGGGCATTTTTAAGCCCTTGCACACCAAAATTCCTACTGAACCCGTGATAAAAGCTATAGAATCTGCTCTCCCGATAAATAAATCCTGGATAGATATTCGCGGAAATGAAATGTTGGGGGCATCGGCGTTATTACAAATAGAAAAAGACTGGAAGTGGATTCTTGTTATGGAACAGAATAAAAATGAGGTCCTTACGCCGGTGTATGTGCTGAGGAGTTTCACTGTGTCGGCAGGGATTATTGTGTTACTTTTAGTAATAGTCATTGCGCTGCTTATGGCGCGATCTATTGCCGTGCCTTTGCGTAAGGCCGCCTCTGCCGCCGATATTATCAGTAAAGGCGAGTCGTGGGAAAAGATTAATATTACTTTAAAGGATGAAATCGGCGAGTTGGCGCGGTCTTTTAACCGCATGGTAGAAAAGCGCCAGGCCATAGAAGATGAACTGAGGCTTGCCAAGACCAGAATTGGCGAAGAAAAAACCAAATGTGAAATGGTTTTGGCAAGTATTGGCGATGGAATGATTGTGGTCAATCAGGATGGAAACGTGATGATGATGAACCACGAGGCAGAAAACATGTTTGGATGGGAGTTGATAGAGCTTGTAGGCAGAAACCTTGCAGAAAATATCTCTTGCGAAGATGAAAAAGGAGGTTTTATTGGCTATAAAGAGCGGATTATGACGCAAGCCTTATCAAGCAATAAAACCATACATGCCAATGCCTATTATTACCGAAAGGATAACGCCAAATTTCCCGCCTCGGTTACCGCTTCGCCTATTACCTTTGAAGGAAAGGTGATAGGGGCAATAGGCATCTTCCGGGATATTACCAAAGAAAAAGAGGTTGATCGGATGAAAACCGATTTTGTCTCCACCGTGTCGCATGAAATCCGCACCCCCTTAACCACTATCCGTGAAGGTATTTCGCAGGCATTGGATGGCATCTTAGGAGAGATTACCGATAAACAAAGGGATGTGTTTACCATTGCCTTGGAAGATTCTGACCGTTTAAAGAGGATAATCGATAACCTCTTGGATATAGCTAAAATTGAAGCGGGAAAAGTAGAATTAAAAAAAGAATTGGCCGATATAGTATCGTTGGTAAAAGCGTCAGCATCGGCATTTTCGCTTTCTGCAAAAGAAAAAGGCATTGAAATACGCGCGCATTTTTCCAAACCAAAAATCAAGGTTTTTGTGGATAGAGATAGAATTATTCAGGTGTTTACCAACCTTATAGGCAATTCCCTTAAATTCACTCCTCACGGGTATATTGATATTTTTGTGGATGAAAAGGATGGCTGTGTGGAATGCGCGGTTTCTGACAGCGGTAAAGGTATTGCCAAAGACAACCTGACGAGATTATTCAGTAAATTTCAGCAATTCGGACGGGTGCACGGCCCCGGAGAAAAAGGCACCGGCCTGGGGCTTTCTATTTGTAAAGGTATTATTGAGTTGCATAAGGGAAAGATTTGGGCAGAGTCTGAAGTGAGTAAAGGAACGCGCGTGAACTTCATCCTGCCGCAGTATACTCCCGGGCAATTGTTTAAAGAATATGTGGAAACCGGTATAAAAAAACTCGATAGAGAAAAAAACATCCTGTCGCTAGTGGTTTTTAATATCCATCCCTTAGCAGCGCCGCATACGGATGATAATGCCGATGAGGCGGCATTGGCTGAAGAATTGGCCGATATGTTAAAGAGAAAGATGCGCTTTGACGCGGATTCATTGGTTGAGAGCGATAATCTTGTGTTAATGCTTTTTGCAGGGGTAGGCAAAAAAGAGGCATTGGAGATTTCAGAAAGATTCCGCCACCTCTTTAGCCATTATGCCGCTAGAAAAGGGTTTGGCGCGCCCATAGATATTGCTGCGAAGGTTATTACCTATCCTGAGGATGGCAAGACAAGCGATGAATTGGTTCACAGGATAGAAAGCATATCATAAAGGAGATGGAAATGGTTTTTTTAAACAAGGAGGAATACGCATGGCGGACAAAAAAAAGATTTTAGTGGTAGATGACGATCCGAATATTGTGAAATTGATAAAAACACGCTTAGAGGCAAACAATTATGAGGTGATTACCGCCGAAGACGGAGAAGAGTGTATGCAGAAGCTTTCTACAGATAAGCCGGATTTGATAATTTTGGATATCCTTATGCCCAAGGCAGACGGCTATAATGTGTTGATTGGCATGAAGGAAATCAAGGCCCTTACCGGCGAAATCCCCATTGTGCCGGTGATTGTGCTTACTGCCTTAAGCGATCCCAGGGTAAAGAATATGATAGAACAAGAGGAAATTAAGGATTATATTGTCAAGCCATTTAATTCCGAAGAGCTCCTGGCGAAAATAAAAAAAGCATTTGGGCAATAGCTGATTTCACAATAATTTATTTTAGCGATGCCAAAAAAGATTTTAGTGGTAGACGACGACCCCAATATAGTCAAATTGATCAAGCTTAGGTTAGAGGCCAATGAGTATTTGGTAAGCACCGCAGGAGATGGAGAAGAATGTGTTGCTAAGGCCTTGTCTGAGAAACCGGATTTGATACTTTTAGACTTAATGATGCCAAAATCCGACGGCTATAGCGCGCTTACAGGGCTAAAGGAAATCAAGGCAATGTCCGGAGAAATCCCTGACATCCCGGTGATAATTCTTACTGCTTTGGGAGACGCCCGAGTTAAGGAGTTGCTGCGCAAAGAGCATATCGAGGACTATGTCCTTAAGCCGTTTAATGCGCAAGAACTACTCGTAAAGGTCAAGAAGGCATTAGGCGAATGAGTATGCGTAGGAATGTTATCTTACTTACGTATAATCAAAGGGTTACAAAAATATATTTTATTAAAAACACTTGACAAAGATACGAATTAGCGATATATTGCACTAGCAAAGTTTATAAGATATACCGTTTATTAAAATCTTTTAGGCAACGATGCCTGAAAGATAAGTTAATACCTCTGGAGAAATGCCGGAGCCACAAAGAAAGGAGAGCGATGAAAAGAAAAAGACATGGTAGTCTTTTTGTGCTGCTGTTGGTTGCTTTCGTGCTCATGTGTATGCAAGGCAACGTAATGGCTGCAAATGAAGGTTTTTTTATTCAAAATTATTTACCTAAGGAATTAAAAGAAAAACTAAAAGTAAGCCTTGAAATGCGCTATAGGCTTGAGGCGCGCGATGACTTTGATTTTAACCAGAATGCCGATGACACCGATACCTTCCATCTTTTGCGCACCCGCCTTATGCTTGATGCCAACCTTAGCGAATCTATTCGCGCGTTCGTGCAGTTGCAGGATTCCCGCATCTGGGATTCCCTTCCTGCCAACCGCTGGAGTATTACTTTCCGTGACGAGTTTGACGTTCGCCAGGCGTATGTAGACTTTAAGGTAAAGGAAATATCCGAAGCCTTAACGCTGCGTTTAGGAAGGCAAGAGCTTTCCTATGGGGACCAGCGTTTAGTCGGCGCTTTTGACTGGTCAAATGTCACGCAGTCTTTTGACGCGATAAAGCTTATCTATACGGATAAAAAATACAGCATAGATGCCTTTCTTTCGGAGAAAGTAAATATTGATAGGGCTAATCCAAATAATTGGTATGATGATAATGAAGGTTTTCACGGTGTCTACGCTACCTATAAAGGCTTAGACAAACATCTGATAGACCTTTATTACCTTTATCGTAATACCAGCGAACCGGTTGCCTTCGGCCCGAGCGGCTCAAGGAAATTAAACGAATCAACAGTTGGCCTGAGATTCAAAGGAGATAAGGTCAATAATTTTGACTATACCTTAGAGTCTGCATTCCAGTTTGGCAAATTTGGCTCTCAGGATATCCGTGCCCATGCGCTCATTACCGGCGCAGGATATACCTTTAGCTCAATCCCCTGGACTCCCCGGCTTGGTTTTGAGTGGGATTTTGCCAGCGGAGATAAGGACTCAACGGATAATGAAAGAAACACCTTTGATAATCTTTGGCCTACCAACCACTTGTTTTATGGGTATATAGATTTGGTGAGCTTGCAGAATATCAATGCGTATGACCTTAGGCTAAGCCTGAATCCTACCAAAAAACTTACGCTTCAAGGAGACTATTGGCAGTTTTATCTTGATGAAACCACTGACGCTGCCTACAATGCAGCCAGAGGCCAATTAAGGGCAGCGAATCAAAGAGTGGCGAGCGGCTATTTAGGCTCTGAGGCGGATTTTCTGCTAAAATATGCCTTCAACAAGAATATTAACCTTTTAGGAGGCTATTCTCATTTCTTTGCCGGGACATTTTTAGCCAGAACCGGTGCCAATGATGACGCGAATTTCTTCTATCTGCAGAGTTTATTGAAATTTTAACCAGGGTCAGGGAAAAACCAATAGTTCAAAAGGAGGATTTGCAATGTTAAAAAAATTAGGTGTGATTGCGGTTTTATTTGCCTTTATTGTAGGCGCGGTGGGCGTCCTTCCGGCATTAGCTGCTGAAAAAATAGATGTGCGTAAGGTGGCCGAAGATTTAGCCCAATTTTTAGTTTCTACCCGTCGTATGATTTCTCAGATGGTGGATATTATTAATACTCACGGCGCTAAGGTTGGCGAGCCTCTTCCTAAAGATGCCCCCTATACTTTTAAAGGGGTTATTCCTGCCTATATGGGAAGGGTAATTGGCGATGATTTCTTTAAGGGTAGCGGTATCCGGGTAAAGCAAACGACTATGGGGAAAGGCGATTTTGGCCCTCGCAATGAATACAATGCCCCTGATGATTGGGAAAAAGAGGTATTAACCCGTTTCTATGAACCTTCCTACCCCAAAGGCAAAGGATATGGCGAAGAAATAGAGATGGAAGGCAAGAAAGTCTACCGCTATATGCTTCCTTTGTATATTGAGAAGTCCTGCTTAAAATGCCACGGGGATCCTGCTACCTCTCCTACCGGAGACGGCAAAGACATGGCGGGTAAGCCCATGGAGAATTATCTGGAAGGCGATATACGCGGCGGCATCAGCGTCATTATTCCCGTAGAAGAGAAAACCTAAGAATCGTAATTTTCATCTTTAGGAGCCAATGACGGAGGTAGATACATAAAGCATCTGCCTCCGCATTGTTTAAAGGAGTGAGCATTAAAAAAATTAAAGGAGCCTAAAAGGATGGGAAAAAAAACATTCACCAGCATACGCTGGAAATTGCTGCGATGGTTTATAGGGATATCCATTTTTCCACTTCTTATTGCCGGATTGTTCGTCTATGCCAACAGCCGTAAGACTATCACGGAAAGAATAGCCAGCGAATTGAATATCTTAGCCAGCGGTATCGAAGAAAAATTATCCGCTTTTATCGAAGGCAAGAAAGGGCGCACCCTTGATTTCTGCTCTGACGGAGTTATCAAAGACGGCCTTACCTATTATGACGCTGATGATCCCAACTTGCCTACCTTAGTTAAGAATACAAATAACCATCTGATTAAAAATAAAATATCTCTTGATTCTTATTTGGAAGACCTTTTTATCCTGAACCTAAAAGGAAAAGTAGTGTTTGCTACTAAAGATAAGCTCCTTGGCAAGGATAAATCAAAAAAAGAATATTTTATTAAAGTAAGCAGTAGTTTTAAGGATAAGGAACTGGCGAAGAAACTAAGGCAGAACCCTGCTTTAGTTTTGTACGCAACCGATGTGTATATTTCTGAGGATTTAGGAGTTCCGGCTATATCCATTGCTAATGTAGTCACCGCCAGGGCAACAGGAATGCCTTTGGGGGTATTGGTTAACCGCTACAAAGGCGATATGCTTAATAGCTTTCTTAAACAAGGGGGTAATCCGCTTGGAAAAGGAGGAAAAACGTATGTCGTGAATAAAGATGGGTTGCTTCTTACCGTACCGGAATTTATGAAGGCAAAAGGCGACGTTATTCTTCAGGAATCGCTTAAGAGCGCCCCAGTGCTCAAAGCGCAAAAAGAAGGCAAAGGGGTGCAGGCAGAGCAATATCAGGATATAGCGGATAAGAATAAAAAGGTATTAGGGTCATCACTTATCAATAAGGAAAAAGGCTGGATTATTGTCGCGGAAAGAGATTCCTCAATCGCGTTTGAACCCCTGAGGAATTTATTGACATTAATGAGTATGATAGGAATAATTACTCTTGTGTTTGTAATGCTATTAGCCTTTTTTATCTCTCAAAAAATGGCAAGCCCTATTCTTAAGCTCTTAGGAATTTCAGATATCATTACTAAAGGGGATCTGACTATTGATGTGGATGTGACAAGTAATGATGAAATAGGCCGTCTCGCCGATTCCTTTAAGGCTATGGTGGGGGCTATGCATGATATGGTTTCGCAGGCGCTTACTACTGCCGATAAAGTAGCCTCATCAGCAGAAGAACTCTCCAGTTCGTCCGAAGAGATGAATGCCTCAACCCAGGAAGTTTCTACTGCTATACAAAATGTGGCAAAAGGCTCGGTAACCCAGGCAGAACGCGCGGCCCAGACTTCAGAGGCAATGGAGCAGGCATCGGTGACCTTAAAAGAGGTTGTTGCCAATGCCCAGAATACCTCTACCGCGGTAAATCAAACAAGTTCTAGAGTGCAGAAAGGAAAAGTTGCAGCCCAAGCGGCAGTAGACAAGATTACCCGATTAACCGATACCGTTATCTCAACCGCCAAGGTTATCCAGGGTTTGGGAGAGAAATCACAGGCTATCGGCGAAAT
>JAHFFP010000022.1:0-3666 GCA_023247895.1 Candidatus Omnitrophota bacterium | reverse complement strand
ACCGATACCATTACTTCGATCGCCGACCAGACCAACCTCTTGGCATTGAATGCGGCAATAGAAGCTGCCAGGGCTGGTGAGGCAGGCCGGGGTTTTGCGGTAGTAGCTGAAGAAGTAAGAAAGCTCGCTGAAGGCTCAGCCGAGGCAGTGCGAAAAATAGGAAAGCTGATAAAGTCTATACAGACCGAGACCCAGGAGGCAGTCAGCGCCATACAGGCAAGCTCAAAAGAAGTGCAGGAAGGCCGGGCCGAGGTAGCCAAGATTACGGATATCTTAGGAGAAATCAACAAGGCGGTGCAGGAAGTCAATAGCATGGCGACGCAGATTGCTACCTTGATTCAGCAGCAAGTGAAGGCTAACGAGCAGGTAACTAAGGCGGTTATGGATGTATCGGTTATTGCTAAGGAGTCTGCCTCAACTGCCGAGGAGGTATCCTCATCCACTGAAGAACAGACCGCGTCCATGCAGGAGATGTCCGCATCGGCGCAGGAGCTTTCTAATCTTTCAATCAGTCTAAAGAATTTGGTGGGGAAATTTAAGGTTCGCGGCGGGAGAAAAGAATCCTAAAAAGTTTCCACCGAAGAAAAAGGGTTCAGCATTAACTAATGAAGTATTACCCTGTACTTCTAAACCTAAAAGGCAAAAAATGTGTGGTAGTAGGCGGCGGGAGCGTGGCCCAGAGAAAGGCGCACACCCTATGCAGCGCAGGGGCCAGCGTGTGGGTAGTAAGCCCGGCGATTACAAAAGCGTTAGAAAAACTTAAAAATAAGAAGAAGATTTCTTATAGTTCTTCAAAATATGACAGGCAGTATCTCAAAGGCGCTTTTCTGGTTATCGCGGCAACTAATGATGAGAAGGTAAATGCCGCTATTAGTTCTGATGCCTCGAAGCGCGGCGTCTTGGTTAATGTCGTGGATGCTCCTGCGGCAAGTAATTTCATTATCCCTTCGGTGATAGTAAAAAAAGATTTGATTATCAGCATATCGACAAGCGGTGAGGCTCCCTGTTTGAGTAAAAGGATGCGCAAAGATTTTGAAAGGCTTCTTGTTCCTGAATATGCCGTATTTTTAAGCGCGTTAAAAGATATCCGTAAGCGCCTTAAGGCGCGCTGCGAAAACGCCCGCGCGAGAACTAAACTGTTGAGCGGGCTAGTGAATATAAATTCTCCATAACACAATGTATCTTCAAGTACTTGGCGTAAACCATAAAAGCGCGTCCATAGAGATACGAGAAAGAATTTCTTTCTCTGCCAAAAAAATCTTCCCCGCCCTTATTGCCTTAAAGGAGTGCGATGATATTAAAGAGGGGCTGATTTTATCAACATGCAACCGTGTGGAAATTTACGCGGCGCTAGATACTGCGCACAATGGTTTTGGCCCTATCAAAAAGTTCTTGTATGATTTTCATCAGGTTGATGAAGATTTCCTGAAAAATCATACCTATACATTAGAAGGCATAGATGCAATCCGGCATCTTTTTAGAGTGGTGTCTTCGTTAGACTCTATGGTAGTGGGTGAAACTCAAGTGTTGGGACAGGTAAAAGATGCTTACTCCAAGGCAAGAGAGGCTTTTTGCTGCGGCAGAGCCTTGACAAAAGTCTTTGAAGAGGCTCTACGGGTAGGTAAAAGGGTGCGCACAGAAACCCGCATTGGAAAAGGCACGGTTTCCATAAGCTCAAGCGCAATTGTCTTAGCCAAAAATATTTTTGGCAGCCTTAAAGATAAAAAGGTATTAATCATTGGCGCGGGAAAAATTGCGGAGCTTGCAGTTGAGAATTTATATACCAAAGGCGTAAGCAGCGTATTAGTAGCAAACCGCACCTATGAAAAGGCGAAAGAATTGGCACGCGCCTTTGGAGGAATTGCGATTACCTTTGACCAGATAGATCGTTACCTAGAGGATACGGATATCCTGATCAGCTCAACCAGCGCCCCCCATTATATCCTGACCTATGAACGCCTTGCCGAGATGATGCGTCTAAGAGGTAATCGCGCGCTTTGCCTGATTGATTTGGGGCTTCCCCGTAATATCTCGCCTGAAGTATCAGAGCTTGAGCAGGTGCATTTGTATAACCTTGACGATTTAACCGGCGTCTGCGATGCAAGCATTAAAGAGAGGCTTCTGGAGGTCAGGAAAGTAGAGCAGATTATTGAGAAACATCTTGCGCAAGTGAAGAATGAATTAGCGCAATCCCCTATAGATAGCGTACCAGAATATACCGCTACAAAATAACAATAATTTCTCTCTCCCTCCCTCTTTCCCTTTACGATATGAATAGTTCTACTATAACTATTGGCGCCAGAGGAAGCGCGCTCTCTGTAATTCAGGCAGAGGGTGTGATTAAGGCATTACAGTATAAATTCCCCCGGCATACATTTTGCCTCAAAAAAATAACCACGTTAGGAGATAGAACCAGCCAGTGGCAGCAAGCCGATGTGGGTATCTTTGTGAAGGAATTAGAAGAGGCATTGCTGCGAAAGGAAATAGATATTGCCGTTCATAGCCTCAAGGATATGCCGTCGGCTCTCTCCTCTGGGCTTACGCTCGCCGCAGTGCCTGCGAGGGAAGACCCGCGCGATTGTGTAATCTTAAAAGAGAAAACAACACTTAAGAAACTTAAGAGAAACGCGTGTATCGGCACAGGCAGTTTACGCAGGAGCTCCCAATTATTGTGTGTGAGGCCTGATGTACGCATCAAACCTATCAGAGGAAATGTCGATACGCGGATTAAGAAATTGCTCTCCGGGGAATATGACGCAATAGTGGTTGCTTTAGCTGGCCTTAAGAGGTTAGGATATTCCGTTACAAGAAAAGAAAATATCTTCATTTGGCCTCTTTCTTTCTCGCTCATGCTGCCGGCCTGCGGACAAGGGGCATTGGGCATTGAAATAAGAAGCAATGACACCAGAATTCTTCCTATGGTAAGAGAAATCAACGACGAAAAGAGTTTTCTCTGCGTAAGCGCGGAACGGGCGTTTTTAAGGGAATTTGGCGCGGGCTGCCGTATCCCTGTAGGGGCATTAGCCAGAATAAAAAATAACGAGCTTCATCTGGAAGGTATGGTGGCATCCTTAGACGGAAAAAAGATTATACGCAGAAAGACTACTGCTGCTCTTACCTACGCTGAAGGTTTAGGCAAGAGTTTAGCCCGTAAGATTCTTAAAAAAGCAGATAAGGAAATTTTAAAGGAGATTAAAGCGGCATGAAGCAAAAAGGTAAAGTATACCTTGTCGGCGCAGGGCCGGGCGATGCAGGGCTCATTACTGTAAAGGCGCTTGAATGTCTTAGACATGCGGATGTTATTGTGTATGACCGCCTGGTTAATCCCCGATTGCTTGAATATGCCTTACCCGGCACAGAATGCATCTACGCGGGAAAATCTCCCGTAAAACATACCCTTTCTCAGGACGAAATAAATACCCTTTTGGTGAAAAAGGCAAAGACGGGAAAAATTGTGGTGCGCCTTAAATGCGGCGATCCATTTTTATTCGGCAGAGGGGCCGAAGAAGCTCTTGTTTTGGTGAAACAGCGTATTTCCTTTGAAGTCGTGCCGGGGGTAACAAGCGCCTTTGGGGCGAGCGCCTACGCCGGTATACCTCTTACCCACCGGGAGTATACCTCGTCAGTAGGCATATTTACAGGCCATGAAGAGGCGAACAAGAAAGA
>JAHFFP010000003.1:3083-43018 GCA_023247895.1 Candidatus Omnitrophota bacterium | reverse complement strand
ACTACAGGAAATACCACTCTTGCTACCACTAGCGGCAACGTAGGTATAGGCACTACCAATCCCCAGGCAAAATTAGACATAAACTCAACCACTAGCGGATTCCTTCCTCCGCGGTTAACCCAGGCTCAGCGAGATAATAATATTGCTTCTCCAGGGGAAGGGATGATGTTGTATAATACTGACCAAGATACCTTTGAATATTGGGATGGCACTGATTGGGTAGGTTTTAATGAAAATAAGGGTATCTGGTTAGGCCAAATTTTCCTTGCGCAATCAACGAATTTGAAGCTTGACACAAGCACTACATCCTGGCGAAATATCGATCAGGGTAATCCTTGGAATGTGCAAGTATCGAGTAAGAAGAAAAAAGATGGCAGTGATTTTGTCGCTATAGGGTGTACAAACAATGAATGTTTGAGGATTGATATCCGTGATTTTGGCAATGGGTTTTATACCTTAAGGTGGAATTATCGAGGTGTAATTGACGCAACGTCAAAATATTCTACGGCCTTAAGGGTGCAAATGAGAGGGAGTATTGATACTGATGAATGGATAACTCTTGACAGGACAGATAACATTTATGACGGGCGATGCACCGCCTGTGCTTTAGGGGTTGGGGGGGAATACTGCAAAGATGGACAGGAATATACTTATAGTGAAGTGGATGAAAATGGCAATGAGTCGCCGCGTTCAGTAAAGTTTAATGCCCGGGGCTGGGGATACAATGCTGCGGGAAGTTATGTAAGGCGAGAGTATCTATATTTTCGTATACAGTCAAGGACATTGGCAACAGATGCTTTGCGGTGGCAATCAATGCTTACAGGAGCATACCTAAGTGTTTCAAGGGGAAGCGCTGACCAGGATGAAACAACTTTAGGGGTGAGGAGCTATACCCCCTCATTTACTACGTATAATAATTGTAGTGGCGGTATCGTTGGTTGCGGAGGACATACTGAAGCAAATTGTGCTGCTGCAGGGGGGAATGTGGTAGACGATGGTACGGGCATGAAATTTTGTAGATTTACCATGGGGTCGTGCCCTAGCGGCTGGTGCCAATATAATAATTGGAGTGCTACATCATCAAGAAGTTTCGGTCCTACCTGTAATTGCACAAACGGTTCTTGCACCACAGGTTCACACGCCTGGAGTAATACTGGAATAGAGGATTGTTGGTATGATACTCTAGGATGCGAGCCTACTTGTAGTGGCTGGACAAATGTCTTTGCCACGGTGAACGAAATAGGCTGTTATTGATTTTTATATTTATAGCAAATTTTCTGTCTCTTGCCTGTTTTTGGGCGTATAACTATAAGTGGCCTATCATTACAATTACCTTCCCAAATTTTTCTCGAACTTCCCTTGACAATTAAGCGCTAAATGATAATATATAAAGGTTAAAATGCGAAAAATATCCCTTGTGTTATTTTTTTTATTTGCGGGAGGTTTTGTTTTGGATGCCGCAGTGAAACACCCAGCGAAAGACCAGAGGCAGGATGCCCAGGGTGAGGCTGAGCAGAAGATGATGGATTTTTCGCTTTGCGGTTATACCCAGAAAGGCAAGAAATCTTGGGAGGTAAAAGGCAATTCTGCTGACATATTCTCTGATATCGTGCGGCTTACCAGCGTCACGGCGGATGTCTATGGCGAGGAAGAAAATATCAATCTGGTAAGCGACAAAGGCACGTATGACAAATCGAGCGGTAAGATGCATCTAGAGGATAACGTAGTTATCACTACTCAGAGCGGGGGGAAGCTGACTACGGATTCTTTAGACTGGGATAGGGCGTCACAAAAGGTTACTTCCGATGATAGGGTGCATATTGAAAAAGAAAATATCACAGCAATTGCCAAGGGGTTAGAGGGAGAGCCTAATTTAAAGAAGGTATATTTAAAAAAAGATGTGCAGGTTGAAATAAAAGAAAAGGCGCAGCTTTTGGATGTGCCGAAAGATAGCCAAGAGCAGAAAAATAAGCAGCCTACGGTGATTACCTGCGATGGCCCGTTAGAAATAGATTACGATAAAGAAATTGCTACTTTTAACAATAACGTCAAGGCAGACCAGGGAGAACAAGGGCAAATGTACGCGGATAAGATGGAGGCGTATTTTGATTTTAAGAATAAAAAGATTTTGCGTATCCGCTCAATCGGGAATGTAAAGATTGTCAAAGGCGACAATACCTCGTATAGCGAAGAAGCCATTTATTCAGCCGCGGATAAGAAAATGACCCTTACCGGACGTCCCCGCCTGGTTATATATTCTGAGGATAAATTAATTGATGCACCTTCTGGAAACTAAAGGTTTAGAGAAATCATATAACGGAAGAAAAGTCGTTTCCGGCGTTGACATCTTGGTCAAAAGAGGCGAGGTGGTGGGGCTTCTTGGGCCGAATGGAGCAGGAAAGACGACTACCTTTTATATGGTAGTGGGGATTATTGCCCCTGAAAAGGGAAAGATAATCTTTGATAATGAAGATATCACTAATTTACCGATACATGAGCGTAGCCGTTTAGGCATTGGGTATTTGGCTCAGGAAAGTTCAGTCTTTCGGAAATTGAGCGTAGAAGATAATATTATGGCAATCCTTGAGACATTGCCTTTAGCCTCAAACCAAAGAGAAAAACGTCTTAAGGAATTGCTTAATGAGTTAAACATAGCTCATCTGGCGAAATCCAGAGCATATACCCTCTCCGGCGGCGAGAGGCGACGCCTGGAGATAACCCGGGCGTTGGTGACGAGGCCATCGTTTATTCTTTTGGATGAGCCGTTTTCAGGGATAGACCCTATTGTGGTTTCTGAGGCCCAGGCAATAATCAAGGAGTTAAAGGCGCGAGGGCTGGGGGTTTTATTGACAGACCATAATGTAAGAGAGACACTCTCCATTACTGACCGGGCATATTTGATTTCTGAGGGTAAGATTTTAATTTCCGGCTCAGCGCAGGATTTAATAGATAATCCTCAGGCTCGTTTGGTATATTTGGGTGAAAAGTTTAGGATGTAAATCTTCCCGACGAAACCGCGGGAAGATTTACCGCAGGCAGATAACTAATTTGATTCTGCGGCATATTTGCCGCGGAATCAAACAAAGCTTCTAATATGAAAGTCTTGTTTGAAAGGGAATACACATGAAAGTTGAAACTAAAAAAGTAGATGCAGCAAGGATACAGTTGGATATTGAAGTTCCTCAAGAAACGGTAAAAAAGAAATTTGATGAAGTGTATATAAGGATAGGCAAGGAAGCGAAAATCCCCGGCTTTAGGCCTGGAAGTGCCCCGCGTGATATCTTGGAAAAACATCACGGCCGCCTTGCGCGGGAAGAGGTAATCAAGGATTTAATTCCTGAAGCCTATACGCATTCTATTGAGAAAGAAAAAATAGGGGTCATAGAATTACCTGAGATTAGCAATGTGAAGCTGGAATCTAACATCCTATCTTTTAAAGCAATAGTTGAGGTGCGCCCTGAAATTGAAGTGAAAGAGTATAAAAATCTAAAACTCAAATACAAGAAAATTGCCGTCAGCCAGGATGAAGTGGATAAGGCAATAGAGAATTTAAAAGGCGCGCGAAAGGTAGAGGCGTTTGATGATACCTTTGCAAAGCGCTTAGGGTATAAGGCTGTTGGAGAGATGAGGCAGTCAATTGAACGCCAGTTATATGTGCAGAAGGAAAACGACTTACGCTATAAGCTGCAGGATGATATAATCAAGCAGGTATTAGCTAAGGTGAATTTTCGGATTCCCCCGTCTTTGATACAGCGCAGGCTTGAGGAATTAGCCCGTGAGGCAAAGACACAAATGATGATGCGGGGGGCTACCAAAGAGCAGGTGATATCGCAGGAAGATAAACTAAGGAAAGAATTGCAGCCCGATGCAGAACTTCAGGTGAAGACATTCTTAGTCTTGGATGAAATCGCTAAGAAGGAAGGTATCCCTGAAAGTGATCATCTTAGCCAGGATGTGATTGAGTTTTTGTTAAGCCAAGCCAATTGGATTGAAGAATAACGCCTCTATTTTAAAAATGATAGTTTTCGTTGACCGTTCACCCTGTAGGCGTGTACCGTTTACCGTTACGGTAAACGGTGAGCGGTAAACGTTTAACGTGACATTTAGAAGGGAGAATGAAATGCAAATACATGGACAAACGTTAGTTCCGATGGTGGTAGAGCAGACTTCCCGTGGCTTTGAACGGGCGTATGATATTTTTTCCCGTCTTCTTAAAGACAGGATTATTTTTATCGGCACTCCTATCGATGATACGGTTGCCAATTTGGTAATTGCCCAGATGCTGTTTTTGCAGATGGAAGACGTGAATAAGGAAATTAGTGTCTACGTTAATTCTCCCGGTGGCGCAGTTACCGCAGGGCTTGCTATTTACGATACAATGCAGTTTGTAAAATGCGATGTGGCGACATATTGCGTTGGACAGGCTGCCAGCATGGGGGCTCTTCTTTTAGCCGCGGGAACTAAAGGTAAGCGTTTTTGCCTTCCGCATTCGCGGGTGATGATTCATCAGCCTTGGGGCGGGGTGCAGGGCCAGGCCGCGGATATTTCTATTCAGGCAAAGGAAATTTTGCGCCTGAGGGATAGGATAAATGAGATTTTAGCACACCATACGGGACAATCTTTGGAAAAAGTACAGAAAGATACCGACCGCGACTATTTTATGTCAGGTGAGGAAGCCAAAAACTATGGGTTGGTTGATGAAGTTGTAGCGGGGAAGAAAAAATAGCTTTCAGTTGATGGCTGAAAGCCGATATAATGAAAGGTAACTCTGAATGAAAAAGAATTATTTATTGACACCAGGGCCGACACCGCTGCCTCCTGAAGTATGCGAGGCGCTGGCAAAGCCGATTATTCATCACCGCACGCCGGGTTTTCAGGCGATTTTAAAAGAGGCGGTAGAGGGGTTACAATACGTATATCAGACAAAGTCGGATGTGTTTATCTTCTCATCTTCCGGAACCGGGGCGATGGAAGCGGCAGTGTGCAATTTACTTTCTTGCGGTGACACCGCAATTACCGTTGAATCGGGAAAATTCGGCGAGCGATGGACAGAATTGTGCCAAGCATACGGCATAAAAGCAGAGGTTATCAAAGTCCCCTGGGGGAAAGCAGTTACGGCGACACAGATAAAATCGCACATCTTAAATCACAAATCGCACATTAAAGCGGTGTTTGTGACCTTGTGCGAAACATCAACCGGAGTGACTACTGATATCAAGTCAATTGCCCAAGTACTTCAAGGGACGGATACGGTGTTAGTAGTTGACGCCATAAGCGGTTTAGGGGTGATTGACTTGAAAACTGATGAGTGGGGCGTTGATGTGGTAGTAAGCGGCTCTCAAAAGGGCCTTATGCTGCCTCCGGGGTTAGGTTTTATCAGCGTATCTCAAAAGGCGTGGAAGCTGGTGAATGAGTCAAAAAGCCCGCGGTACTATTTTGACCTGCGCGCCGCTAAAAAGGCATGGGAACAGACAGATACTCCTTTTACCACCTCGGTGTCTTTGGTCGTAGCGCTGAGCGCAGCCTTAAAAATGCTTAAAACAGAGGGATTAGAAAATGTTTTTAGACGCTGCAAAAAATTAGCTGATAGTGTGAGGGCATCGGCAAAGGCGCTTGGGTTAACCTTACTTGCTGATGAGTCCTGCGCATCCGATGCCATTACCGCAATCAATGTGCCTTCTGGCATTGACGGTGAAAAGTTAGTTAAGACAATGCGTGATACCTATGGGATAACTATCGCCGGAGGCCAGGCGGAATTAAAAGGCAAATGCTTTCGTATTGCCTCAATGGGATACCTCAATGAATTTGACATCATTCTGGCGCTTTCTTGTTTAGAAAAGGTTTTACACCAGATGGGGTATAAATTTCAGTTAGGCCAAGGGATAAAAGCAGCGCAGGAAGTATTCTTAAAGCAGTATTAAAGAGGGAAAGGGACGGCAATGGTGAAGATATTAGTAAGCGACCCCTTAAGCGAGGAAGGGATCAAGATACTTAAGGAAGTTAAGGATTTTCAAGTTGACATAAAGACGGATCTTAAGCCCGATGAGCTTAAGGCAATAATCAAAGAATATCATGCGCTTATTGTGCGCTCGGCAACTAAGGTGACCAGGGATATTATTAATGCCGCCTCACAATTAAAGGTTATTGGAAGGGCAGGGGTTGGTTTAGATAATGTAGATTTAGAGGCATCGACGAACAAAGGCATTATTGTGATGAATACCCCTGCGGGCAATACCATTTCTACTGCCGAGCATACAATGAGCATGATTTTAGCGTTATCACGGAATATTCCCGCGGCAGACTTTTCTTTGAAGGCCGGTGAATGGAAGCGTTCAAAGTTTATGGGGGTTGAGCTCTATGGAAAAACCCTTGGCGTTGTGGGTTTGGGCAGAATCGGCACTGAGGTTTCTAAACGCGCGCTTTCTTTCGGAATGAAGGTTATTGCCTATGACCCTTTTCTTTCCAAAGAAGTAGCGAATCATCTGGGGATAGAGGTGGTGGAATTAGCAGAGTTATTTACGCAGTCGGATTATATCAGCGTCCATACCCCGCTTACCGATGAGACGAGGCATCTTATTTCGGATAAAGAGTTTGTTATGATGAAGGATGGGGTGAGAATAGTTAATTGTGCCCGGGGAGGGATAATAAACGAGGTAGCGCTTTTAAAAGCGCTTGATTCCGGCAAGGTTGCGGGGGCGGCCCTTGATGTCTTTGAGAAAGAGCCGCCGGATTCTCAATCGCCTCTCTTAAAGCATAAAAACGTGGTGCTTACGCCGCATTTGGGGGCATCGACAGAAGAAGCGCAGGTGAATGTGGCTATTGAGGTTTGTCAAAGTGTGAGGGATGCGCTTTTGGATAAAGGGATACGCAATGCCGCCAATTTTCCCTGCTTGGCTGTTGAGGTCTGCCAATTGCTGCAGCCGTATATTAACTTGGCAGAGAAATTAGGGCTGCTTGCCGGCCAACTCTTTGAGGGCAGGGTGAGTGAATTAAAAATAAATTACACCGGTGAAATCATCAAGCATGATATCAGCCCTCTGACTATGGCAATCGTGAAAGGGTTATTGAGCCCTATTTTACAGGAGACCGTTAATTACATAAATGCCAAAAATCTGGCTAAAGAACGGGGTATAAAGATATTAGAGCTTAAATCAGAGAAAGAGGAAGATTTTACTAACCTTATTTCTGTTGAGGTGGCTATAGAAGGCAAACACCGTAAAGTTGCAGGGACACTTTTTACGAACAACGAGCCAAGAATCGTGAATGTTGACGGTTTGTATGTTGAGGCAATCCCTCAGGGATATATGTTGTTTTTAGAAAATTGGGATAAGCCTGGGGTTATCGGCGGGTTAGGCACGCTTATGGGTAAAAATGGAATAAATATAGCCGGGATGACTTTTGGCAGGGATAAGCCGGGGGGAAAAGCGGTCTCCGCGTTAAATATAGATAGCGCAGTTTCATCGCACGCGTTGGATGAGATAAAAAAGTTGGATAATATCTTATCGGTAAAACTCGTAAAATTGTAAGTTTTTTGCAAATGAGATTCAAAATATCGCTTCTGGGTTTATTTTTCTCCTTGGCAATTACGACAAGCGTTTTGGCTGGCCCGCAGATTACCTTACCTAACACAGAAGAATTGAATTTAGGCCTGTTAGAGGAAGGCAGGCTGTATAATTTTAATTTTGTTATTACGAACACCGGCGATGCGCCTTTGGAAGTACGGTTAATGCGGGTTGGCTGCGGCTGTACCACCATTCTCTATCCTAAGCAGAGGGTTGAAGTGGCCGCGGGCAGCTCTCTAGAAGCAAAATTCAGCTTTAATACGGAAGGCATGGATGGCTCAGAAACAAAATATATTTATGTTGAGTCCAATGACCCCGAAAGGCCAACGGTAAAGCTTACCTTAATTGCCAATGTCAAGAGGATCCCCCAGGTAACACTTAAGCGTTTCCTTTCCTTTGGAGTATTTACCGTAGTAAGCGCCGGGTTGATTGACGGGGTGAACCCTTGCGCCTTCACCGTGTTAGTGTTTTTTATCTCTTTTTTGAACTTTGTCGGTTATCGTAAAAGAGAATTGGTGATGCTTGGCAGCGTATTTATATTTTCGGTATTTCTTACCTACCTATTGATTGGCTTGGGATTATTCCGGTTTATTCAGCTCTTAGAGGGCTTTAGCTTTATATCGAAGCTTATTTATTTTCTCACGGCGCTTTTAGCAATTATCTTGGGTTTCTACAGCATCTACGATTGGTATATCTATAAAAAAACGGGAAATCCTGATGAGGTAAAATTAAAGTTACCCTTATGTATTAAACAGAGAATCCAAAAAATAGTCCAGAATGCCTCTCGTAACAGAAATAGAGCGTTTATAGACTTGGCAATAGCAGTGTTCTTAAGCGGAACAATCGTTTCTCTCCTTGAATCGGTCTGTACGGGCCAAACGTATTTGCCTACGATAACCTATGTGCTTAAGAATTCATCGCTACGCGTTCAAGCATGGGTGTATTTAATCTTATATAACCTAATGTTTATCATTCCTTTGATAGTGATTCTGATTGCTGCAGTTAAAGGAGTGACATCAGAAGCATTTTCTCGAATAGCCAGAAGGCATTTAGGGTGGATAAAACTTGCTACTGCCGGATTGTTTTTTTTCTTAGGGGTGCTTCTTTTTTTGATTAAGGGAGGAGTGTAAAAAATGAAAAAGATAGGTTTTTTAACAAATGTCTTTTTATGTCTAAGTATGGGCTATAGCTTTGCTGAAAAAATAACTATTGTATATACCGGCCAAACCCATGCGGCATTATATCACTGCGCCTGCCCTAAGGAGCCTGACGGAGGCGTCGCGCGAAGGATGACTAAACTACGGCAGCTGCGGCTTGAGAATCCCAATATCCTTTTGGTTGAAGCAGGCAGTTTTTTTGCCGGCGGGGCCTACGATGAACACAGCCAGGGAATAGAGTTAGATAAGCTTCGCACCGAGCTTAATCAGAAGACCCTGGAGCTGATGGCCTACGATGCCTTAGCGATTAGCGATAGCGAGTTGAATTTTGGCAAATCGTATTTAGAGGAGAGGATTGCCCAATCATCACTGCCATTCTTATCGGCTAATGTAAAGGTGCTGGGCGCAAGGCCGTACCTGCTCAAAGCCATAGGGAATATCCATATCGCAGTAATTGGCCTTACGAATGATGAAGCAAAGGTAAAATCTGGCGGGTTAGTTATGGAAGATGCGCTCCTCGCGCTTGAAAGGACTGTTCGAGAAGTGAAGGAAAAGAAAGTGGACATTGTGGTAGTGGTGAGTTCCCTGGGAGAAGAAAAGGATAGGCAGTTACTTACGCAGGTTAAGGGAATTGATATTATTATTTCCGGCAACCCTGTAAATTCTCCTGAAGAATATACCAAGGTGGGAGCTTCTTATCTTGTCCGTCCGGTCTGGCAGGGCAGGCGTTTGAGCAAGATGGACATTGAATTGGAGGATTCAAAAATAAAGGATGTTAAGCTTACTCAGATTCGGCTTTCTGACCAGGTTCCGGAAGATCAGGAAATTATGAAAATAGTACCCCAGTGCTTTGCTGATAGCGATTGCCGCAAAAACGCTGTTAATGGCCGCTGTGGCAATCCTGCCACACTTAAGGCTTCCTGCAGCTATGAAAAACCAAAACCAATTCCTCTTTTGATTATTCAGCCTAAAAACTATCAGGTACCTCATCAGGAGAAGGTGGTGAGCAGCTTGAAGTCAATTTTCCCTGGTTTAGAAACAAGAATTATTGATTCTGACTCTTCCCTGGGAAAATCGCTGATTACTCAAACCCAAGCTCTCTTGCTTCCTGTGTATTTATTAGCTAAAGCAGTTGAAGGAGAGAGTGCTTTCTCACGAATTAAGGAACACGCAGAGTTAAAGGGAGAGTATTATTATGTAAAACCTCAGTTCTCCGGCGGTTCAATCTTTGTAGGAAGACAGAGGATCTTTAAAAAATTAGATGTCTTTATGGGAACGAGGGGAGATTACCTCTCGGGAGTTATCGCGGTACTGAAAGAATTGCAGGAAAAGTATAGGGATATAGAAGTTAATGTGCATTTTCTGGCAATCGAGGCAAAAAACGGTTTTGGTACGCCAAGCGGGTTAGCGGAATTAGAAGAGGACCTGCGGCAGGTATGCCTGAAGCAGTATTCCCCCAAAAAATACTGGGATTATGCCTTATGCCGCGCCCAGCGCCAGGAAAGTTCCTGGTGGGATGCTTGTGCTCAAGCACATGGCATTGATAGTGCCGCAATTAAAAAATGCGCAATGTCGCAGGAGGGGGTTAATTTCTTGAGGGAAAATATCAAATTAAACAGTGACCTTCAGATTGCCGGCCCGACCTTTTTAGTGAATAACTATGAGGTTTTTGCCATTAATGGAGCCCCTCGGATAGAGCAGGTGGAGAAAATGTTGGGGTTAAAAGAGGTGAAAAAATGAGCGCGATAGCCAAGCCAAAAATGTATATTCTTGATGTGACTAACCGTGACGGTGTTCAGACATCGCGGATTTGTTTGTCAAAGTTAGAAAAAACAATGATCAATATGTATCTTAATCAGATGGGGGTAGCTCAATCGGAGTTTGGTTTTCCGGTAACCCACCATGAGACTAATTATCTGAATGCGAATCTGGAATTAGCAGAAAAAGGAGTATTAGAGCCGATTTTCTTAAGCGGCTGGCTTCGGGCAACGCGGGATGATGTGAAGACGAGCTTTAAGCAGGTGCCAAAATTGAAATATGTGAATCTTTCCATCTCTACTTCTGATCAGATGATTGTACATAAGTTTAAGGGAAAGCTTGATCATACCTCAGTAATCGATGAAATGGTTGAGGCGGTGAAACTCTCTAAGAAGCACGGCGCAGAGCTTGTGGGGGTTAACGCAGAGGATGCCTCACGCACGCGTATGGATTACTTAATTGAATTTTCCTTAGCCGCAAAAGACGCGGGAGCCGACAGAATCCGCTATTGCGATACCTTAGGCTGTGACAGCCCATTTACTATTTATGATAGAATCAAACTCCTGGCTGAAAGCGTGCAGCTGCCTATAGAAGTTCATTGCCATAATGATTTGGGGTTGGTGGTGGCAAATTCCATTGCCGGGGCAAAGGCTGCCCTTGATTGCGGCGTAGATGCGTATATCAATACCTGCGTTAACGGTATGGGAGAGCGCGCGGGCAATGCGGATTTAGTGAGTGTGATTTTGGCAATAAAATATGCCAATGGATTGTCCGGGAAATATGCGTTAGATGAAAAAACAGACCTGAAAGTTGCGTGGAAGATAGGTAAGTATGCCTCTTATGCCTTTGGCGTGCCCATTCCGATAAACCAGCCGGGAGTGGGGGCTAATGCCTTTGCCCATGAATCCGGAATTCATGCTGACGGGGCGCTTAAGGACAGAAAAAATTACGAGTTATATGATTTTGAGGAATTAGGAAGAGGTGAGCCCGAGATTATTGAGACGGGCAGAAAAATTACCGCGGGTGAATATTCAGGGATTAAGGGTTTTAGGAATGTGTATGAAAAACTTGAAGTCGAGTTTAAGGATGATGCCCATGCAACTGAAATCTTAGAACTTGTCCGTTATGCCAATGTGCATAGCCAGAAGCCGTTAGTTGATGATGAGCTGAAGTTTATTGCTAAGTATCCGGATATCGCACGTAAGATATTTACGATGACTCCGTAACATTACTTAGTTTCCAATACAGTATAAGAAATGAATACCATATTAGTCGGTTTGCAATGGGGAGATGAAGGTAAGGGCAAGCTCATTGATATCCTTGCTAAGGACTCAGACTATATTGTTCGTTATCAAGGCGGTAACAATGCGGGCCATACCGTCGTAGTCAATGGCAAAAGTTATATCTTTCACCTTATTCCTTCAGGCATACTCCATAAGGATAAAATATGCCTTATCGGAAATGGGGTGGTTATAGACCCCGAGGCTCTATTGCAAGAGATAGCTGCCTTGAAAAAAGAAAAGATAGGTTACCAAGGGCGCCTGAAAATATCCAGCCAGGCCCATGTCATTTTTCCGTATCATAAGATTTTAGACAGCCTTCGCGAATCAAAACGGCATTTAAGGATTGGGACTACGGGGCGGGGTATCGGCCCTTGCTACGCGGATAAAGTTGCCCGCTGCGGCATACGTATCTGCGACCTGTTTAACCGAAAACTTTTCACCCAGAAGTTAAAGGATAATTTAGCGGAGAAGAATGAGATTTTCAGGAAAGTGTTTCATCATAAGGGGTTTACCTTTGGAGCGCTTTATGCGCACTATGTATCCTATGCGAGAAAATTAAAGCCATTGGTGTGTAATGCCCCGCTATTTCTGGCAGAAGCGCAGGAAAAAGGCAAAGCAATACTTTTTGAAGGGGCGCAAGGCTCTTTCCTTGATATTGATTTCGGGACGTATCCTTTTGTCACTTCTTCTTCGGCTACTTCCGGAGGGGCATGTATCGGAACCGGGGTGCCCCCCACCAAGATGGAGAGGGTAGTGGGAGTGGTGAAGGCATATACGACGCGTGTGGGAGAAGGCCCCTTTGTCACTGAATTTAAGCCTTCGCTTAATGCAATAATTCGTGAAAAAGGAAGAGAGTTTGGGTCAACTACCGGCAGGCCCCGGCGCTGCGGATGGTTTGATAGCGTGATGGCAAGATTTTCCTGTATCATAAATGGCGTATCGGAAATGGCAGTGATGAAGTTGGATGTGTTGGATGAGTTAAGGACAATCAAGATATGCACTGCCTATACCTATAAGGGCAAAAGGTTTAGCGAATTTCCTTATGATTTGGAAGTATTAACTAAAGCAAAGCCGGTGTATGAAGAATTAGCCGGTTGGCAGAGAAATATTAGCAATGTGCGTTATTACGCCAAGCTTCCGGTAAATGCCCGGCGTTATTTAGACAGATTACAGGAGTTGTTAAAGACAAAGATTTCTTACATCTCGGTTGGTTCAAAGAGAGAAGAGACGATTGTAAGGTAAAATGAGGTCACCAAGGGTTCACCAGGAAAGGGAAATGCAGGAAAACAGTTGGTAGTTTGTGTTGGAATTTTTATAAAATCTTTTAATCAGTGTAATACGCTGAGGACGCTTTTGCGAGCGAAACGCAGTATGGGCAAAGATTTAGAAGCATTTTACCAAAATCCTAATGCAAATTCCGTGTTTAATTGCGGATATGTTGTCCTTGTGACTTGGTGAGTTGGTGACTAAGATGGGGAGAATAAAATGAATCTACTATGGCTTGCGCCGATGGGCGCGGGGTTAGCATTAGCCTTTGTGATTTATTTGATTTTTGTAGTAGTATTACCGAAAGACCCCGGCACTGAAAAGATGCAGGAAATTGCAAAGTTTGTTTCAGAAGGGGCATTTACCTATCTGAAAAGGCAGTACTCAATCGTGGGCATATTTTTCTTAGTAGTATTTTTTATGCTTTTATGGATGTCGATAAAAGGATATTTGGTCATGTTTGTGCCTTTTGCTTTTTTAAGCGGAGGGTTTTTTTCCGGCCTTTCCGGCTTTATCGGCATGACTATTGCGACCAAGGCCTCAAGCCGCACTACCCAAGCAGCAAAGACGAGCCTGAACGCGGCGCTACGTGTGGCATTCTCTGCAGGAAGCGTGATGGGTTTAACCGTTGTAGGCTTAGGGTTATTGGATTTGGTCCTCTGGTATGGCATTTTAGACTGGTATTATTCTACGCATCCCATATTGATTGGGGCCGATAAAATCTCTAGCATTACTTCAACTATGCTTTGCTTTGGCATGGGAGCATCATGCCAGGCCCTCTTTGCGAGAGTGGGTGGTGGGATATTTACTAAGGCAGCAGATGTAGGTGCTGACCTTGTAGGAAAAGTTGAAGCGGGGATTCCCGAGGATGACCCGCGAAATCCCGCGGTCATCGCGGATAATGTCGGCGATAATGTCGGTGATGTCGCGGGGATGGGTGCTGACCTGTATGAATCATACGTTGGCTCAATTGTCGCAACGAGCGCGCTTGGGGTAGCCGCGGGATTAGGCATTGCAGGTGTTATTGTGCCAATGGCAATGGCAGGGCTTGGAGTTATTGCTTCCATTATTGGTACTTTTTTTGTGCAGACTAAAGAATCTGCCACGCAGGCAGCGCTTCTTGCGGCGCTTCGTCGCGGTGTATTTGTGAGTGCGGGAATTGTGGCAGTTACTTCATTTTTACTCATTAGGCATACCTTAGGAATCCAGCATTTAGGAGTTTACTGGTCAGTGCTTTCAGGCCTTTTAGCCGGTATTTTAATCGGCGTAGCCACTGAATATTACACTTCTTCGCGCTATGCGCCGACAAAAAATATTGCCCAGGCATCAATAACCGGCCCTGCTACGGTAATTATCAGCGGGGTCTCCATGGGGATGCTTTCTACCTTGATTCCTGTAATTACGGTAAGCAGTGTGATTTTAGCGTCATTTTATTTATCGGGTGGAGCTCATAATTTTAATATGGGGCTTTATGGAATTGCTATTTCAGCAGTAGGGATGCTTTCAACGCTCGGTATTACTCTGGCAACTGATGCCTACGGGCCTATCGCGGATAATGCCGGGGGAAATGCTCAGATGTCGCTGGCGCCTGCACAGGTGCGAGAGCGCACTGATGCGCTTGATGCGCTCGGTAATACTACCGCAGCAACCGGTAAAGGCTTTGCTATCGGTTCTGCGGCGTTAACGGCATTAGCACTCATCGCCGCATATAAGGATCAGGTATTTATCTTAGGTAAAGATTTGCAGTTGGATATGATGGATCCTCGGATTATTGTCGGACTTTTTATAGGAGGGATGCTTCCCTTTTTATTTTCAGCATTAACTATTGCTGCAGTAGGCCGCGCGGCAGGAAAAATCGTAGTTGAGGTGAGACGGCAATTTAAGGAAATTAAGGGTTTGTTTGAAGGGACATCAAATGCAGATTATACCCGCTGCATAAATATCGCCACCTCCGCGGCCCAAAAAGAAATGATAGCGCCGTCATTGCTTGCGGTGCTGGCGCCTCTTTTGGTAGGGATGTGTATCGGGGTAGAGGCTGAAGTAGGGCTACTTACTGGCGCATTAGTGTCTGGCTTCGTTTTAGCAGTAATGATGGCGAATTCGGGAGGGGCATGGGATAATGCAAAGAAATACATTGAGGAAGGAAATTTCGGAGGTAAAGGTTCTTCTAATCACAAAGCGGCAGTGGTAGGTGATACGGTAGGAGATCCATTTAAAGATACCGCGGGCCCGTCACTCAATATTCTTATCAAACTTATGTCAATGGTATCAATTGTCTTTGCCGGGTTTATCATCAAGAATACGTTCTTGAAGTAGAGATTTTAGTAATGTAGTATCAGCAGGTTATGAGATTTTCCTTGCTTACATTGGATTCTTGACCCGCCTTCCTCTAATGTTTTATAGAGGATGTCGAGGTCTATGCTTGCTTAGCAGGCAGGGAAACCCAGAGGTAGATTTTGCTTGACTTGCAGAATGAGCTGTGTTATCCTAAAAATTACAAAAGGAGGCGTAAGAAATGAAAAAAAGATTTGTATTATTTTTTTTAATAGCAGGTGTCATTTTAAATGGATGTACCATTATTTTCCAAAGAGGGCGGCGTTCAGATGTGGAGAAAATTAGTGAATTAAGCGGCCAATTGGATGAATTGATGGCAGCGCGCAATCTTTTGGCAGACCGCCTGAAACAGGAAATTGCTGATAAACAGGTGCGCCTGGAAATGGCTGAGAAGGGTTTAGTCATAACCTTTGTTGCAGATATCCTCTTTGATTCCGGTAAGGCAAAGATTAAATCAGAGGCAATGCCTACGTTAGATAAGGTTGCTGCAGTATTAAGTGAGAATTTGTCGGACTATAGCATTGGTATAGAGGGTCATACGGATAATAATCCCATAAAATATTCAGGGTGGAAGTCTAACTGGGAGTTGTCTACGTCACGGGCACTGAGTGTCTTACATTATTTGAACCAAGATAAAGGAATCTCGGGGAATAGGCTTTCGGCTATCGGATACGGCGAGTTTAACCCTGTTGCTTCAAACGATACTAAAGAAGGCATGCGCTTAAACCGCAGAGTTGAAATTGTAGTGCTGCCAAAAGTTACAAAAGTAAAGAAACAGGAAGAAGCCGCGCCTGAAGCACCGAAACAGTATTACAAATAAGCAGATGCCGATTCTTTAAAATGCAGTTTACCCCCATTAGAAAGGCCGCCTTTTAGAGTGGGGCGTGGTTTCATTTCTATAAAGGTCGGGGTAAAAACTCCATATTTTCTAATGGGGTTCACTAACGGGAGGTGGTAATGGAGGGACAGGTGAGAAAAAATACAGCTGTTATCGTGATATCGGTGGTTGCTATTATATTTTTTATTTTATGGTTTAAAACTATCTCGGAAGTGAGGAAGTACAAAAATATTGCAGACCGTAAGGCAGCCGCATATTGGGATTTAGAAGAAAAGAACGCGAAACTTGAGAAGGAAAGGTTTACTGTAGCTGAAGAATTAAAGGCTGCTCAGGCACAGCTTGCGCAAGAAAAGACTCAGTATGAAGAAACTAAGAAGGTATTGTCTCAAGAGCAGGTTGCTGAGCAGGCATTAAAAGTAGAGCTTGAGCGGGTTACTCGCCTTAAAGAGGCGCTTGAGAGTGATTTGAAAGGGCCTCTGTCTGCCCAGCCAAAAGTAATCAAGTAGTGCACTGTTAAATTAAATTTTATAAGTCTGACAGTGCAGTAAGGGGGTTGCAGGCAACCCCCTTAAGGGGTGACAGGGAGCGAAGCGACCGCCAGAGGGGCGTGAGCCCCTATGGACAAGAAAATCTGCCCATAGACTTCGCTATCAAAAAGTTATCTGCCTTTGGCAGATTTTCTTGTAAAGCGATAAGAATAGAAATTGGCGGAAGTAGCGTATTGTAAGGAGGTGTCAATGGGGGATAGCAGTAAGTATCCCCCATTTTTGTAAATGAGGCCATCCCGTCCTTTCTGTCATAAACCCAGAAAGGGCGGGGTATGTCGAATTTACCCCGGCACGGGCGGGATTCTAGGAGAGGGTGAGATATGGCAAAGATAACCAGGAAGATAAAGAAGGTGGGCCAGAAGTTAAAAGATTTATCCGGTAAGGCAAAAAAAACCCTGGAAAAAGCAATAGTAATAAAGAAAAAGAAGCTGCCTGTTAAAAAGGTTGCCTTGGGGAGGCCTTTTAAGGCCATTGCTGTAGAGGAGGCAAAGTATTTTACTCATCCGCAAGTAAAAGCGGCAATAAGCCAATTCCCTTTAGAGGCGCCGGTTTCTCGTATAACAAAAGCAGAGTTGCCCGAGAGATATAACAAGGATATTATGGTATTGATGGTGAGGGATCCTTGGTGGGTATATGCCTATTGGGATGTCAGGGATGCTACGTATCAAAGATTAAAGCATGAAATAGGCAGTTTATTTGATACCGCGAAAAAGGCCTTACGGGTATATGATGTCACCGCGATTAGTTTTAGCGGTTTAAATGCGCATCGCTTCTTTGATATTGAAATAGGCCATGACGCGTATAATTGGTATATTGATACTGGCACGCCTGGTAGGTCATGGTGCGTGGACCTGGGATTAAAGTTAACGGACGGAAGGTTTATTACCATAGTGCGTTCTAATGTAGTAACCACTCCGCTTGATGGCCCTTCGCGGGTTACTGATGAAGAGTGGATGGTGCCGGAAGATTTATTTGTTAAGCTTTATGCAACCTCAGTCGGTTTAGGGGGGTCTCCGGTAAAATTGAAAAAACCGTGGTTAGAACTGCAAAAGCGAGGATTGGGTTCAGGAGGTATTTCTTCGATTGGGTTTAGCCCGATGAAGAAAAAAGAGGCGTACAAACGTAAGTTTTGGCTTGTGGTTAACACAGAGCTGATTGTCTATGGCGCAACTGAGCCTGACGCAATAGTGACTGTCTGCGGTAAGCCTGTTACCTTAAAGGCCGATGGAACATTTTCTTTGCGTTTTAGCCTGCCTGACGCAAAACTGGTCATCCCTGTCAAGGGAAAATCATCGGATGGTATTGATGAAATAACCATCACGCCCATAGTAAACAAAGAAACTAAATAACCAATTATCCAAAAATGAATAAAGGCTATTTATGTATAGTGCTGCATACGCATTTACCTTATGTAAGGCATCCTGAATTTGACGATTTTCTAGAAGAAGATTGGCTCTATGAGGCAATTACAGAAACGTACATACCTTTAATTGATGTCTTTGAAAGGTTAGTGCGGGATAGGGTGGATTTTAGAATCACTATGTCTCTTACCCCGACATTGATTTCAATGCTGGGTGACAGCCTTCTTCAAGAACGGTATCTTAAGCATATAGAAAAACTGATTGAATTATCGCATAAGGAATTAGAGCGCACGCGTTTCGAGCCTGATTTTAATAGGCTTGCGAAGATGTACCTGGAGCGTTTTACGCTTTGCCGGGATATCTTTAACCAGTATCACAGGAATCTTATTTATGCCTTTAAGAAATTTCAGGACTTAGGCAAGCTTGAAATTATCACCTGCGGGGCAACTCACGGGTATTTTCCCCTTATGGATGTGGCTAAGTCTTCAGTGAGGGCGCAGCTTAAAACAGCAGTAGCCCAGTATGAAAAAGTGTTCAGCCGCCTTCCCCGTGGCATTTGGCTTCCTGAATGCGGGTATAATCCCGGAGATGATTATTTTTTGAAAGAAGTTGGCCTGAAATATTTTTTTACGGATGCGCACGGCATCTTGCATGGCTCACCACGGCCCAAGTATGGGGTGTTTGCTCCGGTGTATTGTAAGGGCAGTCATGTTGCCTGTTTTGGCAGGGACATTGAGTCTTCAAAGCAGGTGTGGTCGTCTATCGAGGGGTATCCCGGGGATTATAACTATAGAGAGTTTTATCGCGACATTGGTTTTGATTTGGATTTTGATTATATTAAGCCGTACATATCATCTGATGGGATACGAATTAATACAGGAATAAAATATTACCGTATTACAGGAGAGACTAACGAAAAAAAACCGTATGTATCTGAGTGGGCAAGAGAAAAAGCCGCAGCGCATGCAGGAAACTTTATGTTTAACCGCCATCGGCAGGTGGAATATCTTTATGAATTATTGGAGAAAAAGCCTATTATTGTTTCTCCGTATGATACGGAACTCTATGGACATTGGTGGTTTGAGGGGCCGGTGTGGCTTGATTTTCTAATTCGTAAGCTGCATTCTGACCAGGATATGATTCGTATGATTACGCCTATGGAATATCTGGAGGAAAACCCCAGGAACCAGGTGATTACGCCTTCAATGTCAAGCTGGGGGTATAAGGGATATTCTGAAGTATGGCTTCAGGGTACCAATGACTGGATATACCGCCATCTGCATGAAGCAAGCTGGCGGATGAATGAGCTTGTGGCTCTTTATCCTCAGGCCCAAGGGCTGATACAGCGCGCCCTTAATCAGGCGCTACGAGAGTTATTTCTGGCTCAGTCTTCAGATTGGGCATTTATTCTGGCAACCGGAACCCATACGAGTTATGCGTTCAAACGCACCAAAGAGCACATTGTAAGATTCAGCAAACTATATGAAGATATTAAAGCCCGCGCAATTGATGAAGCATGGCTTTCGGATATAGAATACAAAGATAACCTTTTCCCTGATATAGATTATAGGGTGCATAGCCATGTTCCGGCATAGAGAGTATTTGTATCAGTAACCGTATGTTAGATAAAGAGAATATCCCTGCGCATGTGGCAATCATTATGGATGGGAATGGGCGTTGGGCGAGAGAGCGAGGGTTTGCCCGTAGCGAGGGCCACCGCGAAGGGGTTAAACGGGCTGAAGAAATCATAGAGGAAGCGGATGCGATAGGAGTAAAATTCTTAACCTTTTTTGCTTTTTCCACCGAGAACTGGAAACGTTCGAGAATAGAAGTAGCCGTATTAATGCGTTTGTTAGATATTTTCCTGAAGCGTAATCTTTCGCGGTTGATGAAGCATAATATGCGTCTGCGCGTGATCGGCAGGAAAGAGCCTATTCCTGATTTCTTGTGGAAGCATTTGGTATCGGCGCAATCTAAGACAAAGAATAATACCGGCTTAACGGTTATCTTAGCGTTTAATTACGGCGCACGGCAGGAGATAGTGGATGCGGCGAAGAAAATAGCAAAAGAGATTATGGCTAAAAAGGCGCGCGCGGAAGATATTAATGAAGAGAGTTTTAATAGCTTTCTTTACACCTCAGGGATTCCCGATCCGGATATGTTAATCCGCACTAGCGGAGAAGTGCGCATCAGCAATTTTTTACTCTGGCAGCTTTCATACTCAGAACTGTATTTCCCAAAAGTATGCTGGCCTGATTTTAAAAGAGAGAATTTCCAAGAGGCAATACTCGAATATCAGAAACGCGCGCGAAGGTTTGGGGCGGCATAGAAAACGATGCTTACGCAGCGATTAGTAAGTAGCCTGTTTTGGCTTATCATAATTATCTTGGCAGTAATATACAGGCCTGTGTTTGCCCTAAGCGTGACGGCATTAATAATAGGAGGCCTTTACGAATTCTTTAGCCTGATTGAAAAGAAGGGGATTTACATCTATAAATATTTCGGGATGGCTATTGGCATCATGATCCCCCTTTCGATTCTTTTTAAATTTGAATTAACCAAAGGCTGGGAGCTTTTATTTATTGTCTTGGCTTTGTTTTCGCTGTTTATCTTACAATTTAGAAGGCAGGACAATTCCCAGGCAATCGTGGGCATATCTACCACGCTCTTTGGAATATTGTATGTTTCATGGTTTTTTAGCTTTCTTGTCAAGATTCGTTACCTGCCTAACGGCGCGGGCTATTTGGCAGCCATACTTCTCATTACCAAATCTTCGGATATTGGGGCATATTTAATTGGCAGCCGTTTTGGAAAGCGTAAGTTAATTCCGCGGATAAGCCCCAATAAAAGCATCGAGGGCTCAGTAGGCGGATTAGTATTTAGCGTGTTGGCGGCTATGGGAAGCAAGATTTTCTTGGGATTTTCGTATGTACATTTAGCGCTCTTGGGTTTAATGCTCGGGATATTGGCCGAATTGGGCGACTTATCTGAATCGTTGATTAAGCGGGATTGTAAGGTAAAGGATTCAGGGATCATTTTCCCTGGGCTGGGAGGAGTTTTAGATTTGATTGACAGCCTGCTGTTTACTGCCCCGGTGTTTTATTTTTTTATGAGCAATATTTTAAAATAGTTGGAAATGAAGCGTATAGCAATCTTAGGTTCAACGGGTTCAATAGGCACTACTACGTTAAAAGTTATTGAGCGCTACCGAAATGAATTTGCCTTGGAAGCAATCACCGCGCATAATAATATTGCCGGCCTTAAAGCGCAGATAGAGCGGTTTAAGCCTCTAAAAGTAGCGGTGGTTGATGAGGCAGCCGGTAAAAGGCTTATTTCCAGAAGTAAGCTGCCCTGTAAGGCGTATCTTGGGATTGAAGGGGTAAACAAAATAGCCTCGGATAAAGATGTGGATATCGTGGTAATTGCTCTTAGCGGCGCTATTGCCCTCCGTCCGCTGTTAGCAGCGATAGCGGCAGGTAAACATGTTGCCTTGGCAAATAAGGAAGCCTTGGTGATGGCAGGCTCTATTATTATGGAGCGCCTTAAAGAATCAAAGGCAAGGCTTATTCCTGTTGATAGCGAGCAATCGGCGATATTTCAGTGTTTAGAGGCGTATAACAGAAATGAGCTTCATCGGATTCACCTGACTGCTTCCGGAGGATCGTTGTATGATGTGCCGCTTAAGAATTTTAAGCACCTGCAAGTTAAGGCAATATTGAATCATCCCCGCTGGAAGATGGGAAAAAAGATTACCGTAGACTCAAGCACCCTGATGAATAAGGGATTAGAGGCTATTGAGGCCAGGTGGCTTTTTGATACCGATATTTCAAAGATTAAGGTGCTTATTCATAGACAGGCGGTAATTCATTCTATGGTAGAATTTGTTGACGGGGTAGTATTGGCGCAATTGGGCGTTACGGATATGACGCTGCCTATTCAATACGCCTTGAGTTATCCGCGTAGATTGGTTAATAATAACTATCGGTTGGATTTCTTGAAACTCAAAAGTTTAACTTTTGAAAAAGCGGACACACGAAAGTTTCCCTGCCTTGATTTTGCGTATCAGGCAGCCAAGGATGGGGGGAGTGCTCCTTGTGTGATGAATGCGGCCAACGAAGAGGCGGTAAGCGCGTTTTTAGATAAGCGGATACCTTTTATAGCTATCCCCCGCGTTATAGAAAAAATAATGGCAATGCATAAGGGTATTCGAAATCCTGATTTGTCCGCGATATTAGAATCAGATGCCTGGGCAAGGCAAGAGGCAGGGCGACTAATGAATAACATGGGTCGGTAGTCGATAGCTAATAAAGAATATTTGGTCTGACTATTGACCATTGACCATTGACCATTGACCATAGACCCGCTTTTTAAGTATAGGATATAATGTTTTCACTTTTAATTTTTATAATAATTTTGAGTATTATGATTCTTGTGCATGAGTTCGGACATTTTATAGTTGCCCGTAAACTCGGTATCACAGTAGAGAAGTTTTCGTTAGGCTTCGGGCCAAAGATAGCCGGATACAAGGGAGGAGATACGGAATATGCCCTGTGCCTTATTCCTTTAGGCGGTTATGTAAAATTAGCCGGAGAGAATATAGCTGAGCTAAGAGGTGAAAAAAGAGAATTCTTGAGCCGCGCGCCTATTGACCGCGCGCTGGTTATTGTGGCAGGCTCTGCGTTAAATTACGCGCTGGCATTCTTTTGTTTTTGGATGGTAAATGTCATAGGATATCCCCATGAGACTACAAGAATTGGCGCGGTCAAAGAGGGATACCCTGCGCACAAGGCAGGGATTTTAGCGGGTGATACAATCACTTCTGTAGACGCTAAGCCTGTGAAGTATTTTAAGGAATTACAGGAAATTATTTATAACAAGAAGACTGCGCAGGTTGAATTGGAGATTGTAAGGAATAATGAGAAAATCAGGATAACGGTTGATTTGCGCCAGGATGAGATAAAAAATATTCTAGGAATAACTCAAAAGGTCAGGCGTTTGGGGGTAGTTCCGTCAGGAGAGGTTGTGGTGGTGAGGCATACTATATTAAAAGGGTGTGCGTTGGCAGGGAAAACCCTTTGGGATTTGACGCTGCTGACTATTGCTGCGTTGACAAGAATGTTTACCGGAGCAATATCATTTAAGGAAAATGTGACGGGGCTTGTAGGGATGTATTTTGTTACCTCTGGCGCAGTGAGCGTGGGTTTTAGCGAGGTCATAAAATTGATAGCAGTCTTGAGTGCGAACCTTGCAATATTTAACCTCCTGCCGTTTCCTATCTTAGACGGCGGGCATCTTTTCTTTTTGGGCCTTGAGCGTTTGCGCGGGAGGCGCCTAAACCAGAAAGTTGAAGAAAAGATACATCAGGCGGCTTTTGGCATTATTGTGAGTGTAGCCGTATTTGTCTTCTTAAATGATTTTGTAAAGTTTGGCCTTTGGCAAAAAGTAGTTGCAACATTTGGCAGGTAAGTAGTATCATGACTATAAAACGCCGCATCGCTAAGGAAGTAAAAATAGGCAATGTAACCATCGGGGGAAAGAATCCTGTCGCGATACAGTCTATGACTAAGGTCCCCACTAAAAATTACCGCGAGGTGATTAATCAGATACAGCGCCTCCAAAAGTGCGGCTGCGCAATAGTGCGCGTGGCTGTCCTGGACGAGGAGGATGCGCACGCGATCAGGGAGATTAAGAATGCGATACGCATACCCATAGTCGCGGATATTCATTTTAACTGGAAGTTAGCGGTGTGCGCAATAAAGGCAGGGGCAGATAAGATTCGTTTAAATCCCGGTAACATTTATAAGAAGAATGAAGTGAAAGAAATTGTAAACCTTGCTCGAGAGTACGCAATTCCCCTTAGGGTGGGATTAAATTCAGGGTCGATTCCTAAAATATTTAGATACAATGCGAAATTAAGGCCGCCTTTAAAATTGGTCCGGGCAGCGCTTGATTATATCAAAATATTAGAGGACTTGCATTTTACTGATATTGTCGTTTCCTTAAAGTGTTCTAATGTGTTGGATACTCTTGAGGCATATCAGTTAATTGCCAAAAAGTGCGATTATCCTTTGCATTTAGGGCTTACTGCTACGGGATATTCCGAGGTGGGAAAGATAAAATCAGCGATTGCATTAGGGGTTTTGTTGTCGCAGGGAATAGGTGATACGATGCGGGTTTCTCTTACCGATGAGCCTGAGGAAGAGGTGAAAGTAGCTAAATATATCTTATCGAGTTTATGTTTGGCAGGAGATAGCCCGGAAATTATCAGTTGTCCTGCCTGTGGGAGGACAGAGGTGGATATAGAAAAAATCGTTAATGAGCTGCAAAGTAAGCTTTCAGCCTTCAGCCTTCAGCCTTCAGCAAAACCCGTAAAACTCGCGGTAATGGGGTGTGTAGTGAATGGCCCGGGTGAGGCAGAAGATGCGGATTTGGCGATTGCCTTTGGAAAGAATGAAGGGTTATTATATAAGAACGCGAAGCCGCTTAAGAAAGTGCCGATTGCGCGCGCGGTGGATGAACTCATAAAGGAGTGGGAAAAGGCATGTCAAAAGAAATGAAGGAAAAAGTCCGGCATCGTTTAAAAGAACATAGCTACATTTTTAGCGGCGAGAGGGTCAGCGAAGAGCAGCTGCGTTCTACGATTATCAGGATTATTGATGAGTTGAAGAATAAAGAGCACCTTCAGATAGATGAGGCAAATAGCACAAAACTTATAGAGGAGTTTATTGATGAGCTTTTAGGCTTTGGGCCCCTAAAGTCTTTACTTGAGGATAAGTCTATTACTGAGATTATGGTAAATGGCCCAAAGAAGGTATACATTGAGAAGAATGGCAGAATGACGCTTTCAGGAGTGACTTTCGAAAATAACCAGCATTTGTTGTATATCATTCAAAAGATGCTTTCCCCTACACGCAGGCACGTTGATGAAACGACTCCGTTTACCGATGTTTCTTTATCGGATGGCTCACGGGTAAACATTATTATCCCGCCGCTTTCTTTAATTGGGCCGGTAGTTACTATCCGTAAATTCTTAAAAGAATTTGGGACGATTGATGATTTGGTTAGGCGTGATAGCCTTAGTAAAAAAATGGCTGATTTTTTAATAGCGAGTATCAATGCAAAGCTCAATATCATTTTTGCCGGTGCAACAGGATCTGGCAAGACAACCACGTTAAATATATTATCTTCATATATAGCGCAGGATGAAAGGGTTATTACGATAGAGGATACTGCAGAGTTGAGATTAAATCAGGAGCATGTGGTGAGCCTTGAGGCTAAATCAGGTAATTTGGAAGGTAAGGGTGAAATTACTATACGAGACTTATTCAGGAATAGCCTGAGAATGAGGCCGGGCAGAATAATCTTAGGCGAAATACGCTCCTCTGAAGCGCTCGATATGCTGCAGGCGATGTGCTCAGGCCATAATGGCTCATTGGCGGTATTGCATGCAAGTTCTCCGCATGACGTTGTTTCGCGTATCGAGACAATGATTTTAACTTCAGGGATAAATATATCTTTATTAGCGATCAGGAGTCAGATTGCCTCAAGCCTTAACCTTATCGTACAGCAGGAACAATTAGCAGATGGTTCGCGAAAGATTACGCATATCACCGAAGTGAAAGGGTTACATAATGATGATTTGACCCTTCAGGATTTATTTTCTTATGAAATAGAAGGTATAGCGAGTGATGGGAAAGTGCGCGGGGCATGGAAAAACCATGGAGTGGTTCCGTTATTTCTCAATCGTTTTAAGAAAATGGGTGTGGAATTAAACGAGGAAATATTCAAATAAGTAAAATAGAAATTGAAATGTGTTGAGATTCGTAGAAATTTATAGAAATATCGTCATGCTTTCTTAATTTCTATGAATTTCAATAAGTTTCTCTAAATTTTAATAAATATGTTTTGGTCTAAAAGCTTTATTCCTACACTAAAAGAGGTTCCGCAAGAAGCCGAGTCTGCGGCGCATCAGCTTATGCTCAGAGCCGGCCTTACGCGGATGTTGGTTGCAGGGGTCTACACGTATCTTCCGTTGGGGTTACGGGTATTAAATAATGTCCAGAATATTATCCGCGAAGTAATGAACGCTGTTGGCGCGCAAGAGGTATTACTTTCCTGTTTGCAGCCGCAGGAGTTGTGGGATAGGTCAGGCAGAAATACGCAGATGGAAGAAATTATGATACGTTTCACTGACCGGCGCGGCAGAAAGATGTGCTTAGGCCCTACCCATGAAGAGGTAATTACTGATTTAGTTGCTAACCATATAAATTCATATAAACAGCTTCCTTTGATTTTGTACCAGATTCAGACTAAATTCCGCGATGAAATAAGGCCGCGCTTTGGCCTGATCAGAAGTTGTGAATTTATAATGAAAGACGCATACAGCTTTGATGAAAATGAAGAGGGCTTAGAAAGTAATTATAAGCGTATGTACGAGGCATATATAAAGATATTTGAGCGGTTTTCTCTGAATTATGTTATCACTGAAGCGGACTCGGGGGTTATGGGAGGCAGCGGCTCGCATGAATTTCTGGTATTGGCGGAATCTGGTGAGGATACGGTATGTGTATGTGGGGTTTGCGGGTATGCCTCAAGTGCGCCAAGAAACGTGTGCTTAAAATGCAATGCGCGCATGCAGGAGAAAAAGGCGATTGAAATTGGGCATATTTTTAAGCTGGGAATAAAATATTCAAAATCCCTTTCAGCCCTCTTTACGGATGGAAAGGGAATTCGCCAGCCAATTATTATGGGTTGTTACGGCATAGGAGTTTCCCGTGCAATAGCGGCAGTCATTGAAACACATCATGATGAGCAGGGAATAATTTGGCCAAGAGAGGTTTCTCCATTTGATGTCGCCATTGTCCCTTTAAATATAACTCATAACGAGTCAAGAGAATTGGCTTTTGACTTGTATCAAAAGCTAAGCGCTTTAGGGTTAAAGGTGTTGTTGGATGATAGGGATGAACGTTCTGGGGTTAAGTTTAAGGATGGGGACCTTATTGGGATCCCTCTACGGGTTATTATAGGTACAAAGAAATTAAGCCAAAATGAAATAGAACTCCAAAAGAGGAGAGATAAAACTACGCACACCATTAGGGTTGAAGAGGCGATTGAAAAGATTCTGAAAGTATTGAGGGAGTAGCTAAAATGGCGCAAGCATATTTAGAATTGATAAGTGATATCAAAAAAGCCTGCCTCGAGCAAATGAATGAGGAAGACATCGCTCAGTATCAGAAAAATGAAGCCTTGTTGAGGAAAAGGGTTGAAGCGATACTCAGCGCATATTTCAAAAATAAGCGGGATATTTATGTAACTGTGCCTGAGCGTCAAACTATACTTGCGCAAATAATATCCGATATTTTAGGTATGGGGCCTATTGAAAAGCTATTACATGACCCTGAGGTAACCGAAATAATGGTGAATGGCCATTCTCAGGTATACATCGAAAGAAATGGAAAATTAGAATTGACCAATATTGCTTTTAGGGATGAAGAACATTTAACGTATTTTATAGAAAAAATCATTTCTCCCTTAGGCAGGCGTGTGACTGAATCAGAGCCCTATATTGATGCCAGGCTTAAGAATGGTTCGCGGGTTAATGTGGTGGTGTACCCTGTTTCGCTCTCGGGTGCTATTTTAACTATCCGTAAATTTTCTTCTCACATTTTGACTATGGAGGATTTAATACACAGGAAAGCCTTAAGCCAGCAGGCTGCTGATTTCCTTGCGGCATGCGTGAAAGCAAGGGCTAATATTATTGTGTCAGGATGTTGCGGAGTTGGGAAGACAACAATGTTGGATGTACTTTCGCATTATATCCTGCCTGATGAGCGGGTGATTATTGTTGAAGATACCGCAGAGTTGCAATTTAAGGGCAGGCACATTGTGCATATGGAGACAAGGCCTTCTAATATTGATGGGAAAGGAGAAATAACTATTAGGCACCTTATAAAGAATGCGCTCCATATGCGCCCGGATCGAATCATCGTAGGGGAAGTACGCTCGAATGAAGTGCTGGATATGCTTCAGGCAATGACTACAGGGCATGAAGGTTCAATGGCAACAATGCATGCGAATTCTTCACTAGAGGCCTTGGATAGGCTGGAGTTGCTTACCCTTATGGGAAATACCAATATTTCAGCTATGGTAGCCAGGCGTCAGATAATCAGCGCAATAGACCTGAGTATACACATGGTAAGGCGTTCTGATGGTTTACGTAAAATTGTGCAAATTTCAGAGCTTAACAAAAATAATAGGGAGGAGTTTTGTCTGCAGGATGTGTTTTCAGCAGGCGATAGCTGCGAAGAGGATTTACAGTGGACGGGGAGAGTTCCCTTGATTTATCCTAGGCTCAAAGCGCACGCAGGATATAAGAATGAATCTTTTGACAAGTAATTTTCTTTATTATTATGGACCATTTGGCAAATAGGCACAAGGGCGAGTTTTTATATAAAATAGAGCAGGCTACGGGTGAGTATATCAATAGTTTAGGCTATGAGCTTGTCGAGGCGAGTTTCTCTAAGACCAAAGGAGCTCTTATAGTGCGCTTTTTAATCGATAAGCCGACGGGAGGAATAAGCATCGAGGAGTGTAGTAGGCTTAATAAAGGCTTGAGTGAACTCTTGGAAAGAGAGAATATTATTGAGGGCAGGTATGTATTAGAAGTTTCTTCTCCCGGTGTCGATCGCCCCCTCATTGCAGAAAATGATTTCTTGAGGGTTTTGGGCAGGCGTGTAAGAATTTATCTGCGAGAGCCTCTTAAAAAGAAATGGGAAATAGAAGGGATAGTGCAAGAAGTAAAGAAGGAATGCGTGTTTGTTCGACAGGGAAATCAGGTAATGGATATACCTTTATTAAATATCAAGAAAGCAAAACAGGAGATTCTATGAATCCCGCACTTTCTGAAATTCAATTCTTTGAATCAATTCAATGAAGTCAGGCACAGACGAATTGACCGAATAGAATAAGAAGAAATGCGGGGTGGACTATTGCTAGGCACGTGAGAAAGGGTTTTGACATGAATAAGAGAGAAGGTGCGGGATGAACGGAGAATTATTAGCGGTACTTGAACATATGGAACGGGAAAAGGGCATTAAAAAAGATGTCCTTATAGAAGCAGTTGAGGCTGCACTGGTAAGTGCGGTTAAAAGAATCATCGATGTGAAGCCCGAGGTAGAAATTAAAGTTACTTTAGATAGGCAGACGGGTAAAATCAAGGCTTTTGCCGGAGAGGAAGAGATAAAATCTGAAGGTTTTGGCAGGATAGCCGCTTCAACTGCCAAGCAGGTGATTATTCAGAAGATTCGTGAGGCGGAAAAAGATGTGGTGTTTAACGAATTCAATGCCAAGGTAGGCGAAATTGTAAACGGCACGGTCTATCGCTTTGAAAAAGGTAATATCATCGTAGACCTTTTGGGTAAGGCTGAAGGAATTTTGCCTAAAAGTGAACAAATCCCTTTAGAGCAATTCCGCCAGGGCCAAAGGATAAGCGCCTATTTGTGCGAGGTAAAACGGGAAGTCAAGGGGCCTCAAATCATCTTATCGCGGGCACATCCTGCTTTTGTAAAGAAGTTATTTATTCTTGAGATCCCTGAAATTTATGAGGGGGTAGTTGAGATACGCTCTATAGCCCGGCAGGCGGGTGAGCGCACCAAAATAGCCGTGTGGTCTAAAGATGAAAAGGTTGATGCAATGGGTTCGTGTGTAGGCATGCGGGGGGCGAGAGTAAAGAATATCGTCACTGAACTTCATGGAGAACGCATTGATATCGTGCGTTACAGCGATGATATCCATGCCTATATTGCCGCAAGCCTTTCTCCCGCGGAGGTTTCAGAAATAAAATTAGATAAAGAAAATAAGAAGGCGCTAGTGATTGTAAATCAGGATCAATTGTCGCTGACCATTGGCAAACATGGGCAAAATGTGCGTTTGGCCTCCAAATTGGTAGGATGGGAATTAGATATCCGTACTAAGGAGGCTTTGGAAGAAAAAGAAGCGTCAAAAGAAAAAGAGGAGGCAACGAAAACGAATCAAACAGAAGTGCAAGAAACCGATTTTTCTTTAGATGATTTAGACGGTGTGGGTGAAAAAACAAAAGCTTCACTTATTGGGGCAGGCTTTTGGGATATTCAATCTATAGCGAGCGCCTCAAATGAGGCATTGACTAAAGTCAAAGGTATTGGCAAGATGAAAGCAAAGAAACTTATTGATCAAGCCAAAGGCTTTTTTACGCAACATAAGGAATAAATATATGCCGATAAAAAGTGTAAAAACAAAAACCACAGTAAAGACTACTAAGAAATCCGGGGCTGTTGAGGGCGAGATTTTGGCTGTTAAGCGCGCTAAGAGTGCCTTGAAGAAGGCTAAAGTTGCGGCCGTTTCTAGAACAGCCGCTAAACCAAAAACAGCGAAAATAGCGGTTAAACCAAAAACGGCTAAGCCTCTATCGGTTAAGAGAAAGGCCGCTACGAGAACATCTCAGGTAATAGAAGCGGTAGTGAAACCGGTTATTCAACAACCTGCTATAGCAGTAAGCGAAGCTAAGCTTAAAGAGCGCGCGGAGGAAATAAAACCTCAGGCTGGGCAAGGAGTAGCCAAAGGTATCCTTGCCCAGAAGAAAGAAGAGGTTAAAAAGGAACTATCTCCTGTAATAGTTGCACAGAAAGTTGTCCTTAAAGAAGAACCTAAAACTATAGAGGCTGCCCTTTCGCCGGTTACTGCTCCTGTAAAAGAAGAAAAGATTGTTCAGGTAAACTTTCCTGTCGCCTTAAAGGATTTTGCCCTGCAGATAAAGGAAAAACCCGTTATCCTTATTAAGAAATTGCTTGACCATAAGATTATCGCGCACCTCAATTTTCCTCTGAATGAAGAATTGGCGCTAAAGTTTGCTTCTGAATATGGCTATCAACTGAAGCGAAAACCTACCGAAGAAGAGCTTTTGTTTAAAGAACACGAGTCTCGCGATCTTACGAAATTGAAACCGCGTTCGCCTATTGTTACTTTTATGGGCCATGTTGATCATGGAAAGACTTCCCTTTTGGACGCAATTCGAAAATCTAAGGTTGCCGAATCAGAATATGGCGGGATAACCCAGCATATGGGGGCATACTCGGTAAGCCTGGCAAAAGGAAAAATTACCTTTCTTGATACTCCAGGCCACGAGGCCTTTACTGCAATGAGGGCTCGCGGTGCGCAGGTGACAGATATAGTTATCTTGGTGGTTGCGGCAGATGACGGTATTATGCCTCAGACTATAGAGGCGCTTGACCATGCCAAAGATGCCAAGGCAACGATAGTAGTTGCAATCAATAAGGTTGATAAGCCTCAGGCTAACATTGACCGTGTAAAGAAACAACTCTCTGAATTAGGGCTTACTCCCGAAGATTGGGGCGGAAAGACTATTATGGTCGGCGTCTCGGCAAAGACAGGACAAGGCATTGATCACTTATTGGACATGCTTCTTTTAGAAGCAGAGATGATGGAGTTAAAAGCAGATCCTGGCGCTTTGGCAAGAGGGGTAGTGCTTGAGGCAAGAATTACGGAAGGAAGGGGCACGGTAGCAACGCTTTTGGTGAGAATGGGACGCTTCGGCCACAGGATGCTATTATTGTCGGCCCCTTCTACGCAAAAGTGCGCGCAATGTTTAATGAGTATGGCAAGCATATCTTAGAAGCTCTTCCTGCAAGCCCTGTTGAAATATTAGGCTTATCAGGATTACCGGAAGCCGGGGAAAAGTTCTTTGCCTTATCGGATGAGAAAAAAGCGAAGGAGCTAGCCCAAAAACGCAAGGATGAATTACGCGAACGCGCATTGAAACCTATCAAAATGATGTCCTTGGAAGAGCTTTCTGATCAGATCAAAGAAGGCAAGATTAAGGAGCTGAAGCTTATTTTAAAGGCAGATGTTGGCGGATCTTTAGAAGCAATCAATGAGACGTTAAAAAAATTAACCACTACTGAAGTCAGGCTTAATATTATCCATCAAGGGATAGGCGCTATCAATGTTTCAGATGTGATTCTGGCAGAGGCATCAGGTGCGATTATTTTAGGATTCCATGTGGAAACTGATGAACGTTCAAAGGAAGAGGCGAATAAAACCGGCGTTGACATCCGCACCTATAACGTTATCTATGAATTGGTGAATGATATAAAAACCGCTCTAGAAGGATTGTTGGAGCCGAGGTTAAAGAAAATATTCCTCGGCCGTGTAATAGTGCGGCAGGTTTTTAAATTGACTAAAGCTGGCGTAATTGCCGGTTGCTATGTGGAAAAGGGGAAAGTTACCCGTTCGGCAAAGATAACTCTGGTACGTAATGGTGCATTAGTGTATGAAGGTTCAATCCAGTCACTAAAACGTTTCAAGGATGATGTGCGCGAAGTGAGCGAAGGTATGGAATGCGGAGTTTCACTGATGAATTTTAGCGACCTTATGGCGGGGGATATCATTGAAGCTTACGATATAGAGAAGATTGCAAGGAAACTGTAAAAACCGAAGGTTAAGGCTTAGGCTAAGGGTAAGAAAGAATCAGTATTCACTTAACCTCAACCTTGACCTTAACCTTATAACATGAAACGTATCTTGAGCGGTATGCGGCCCACGGGGAAACTCCATTTGGGCCATTTATTTGGGGTATTAGAGAATTGGAAGAAATTGCAGGAAGGATACGAATGTTTTTTTATGGTTGCGGATTGGCATGCCCTTATGTCCGAGTATGAAAGGCCGGAAAATTTACGGGAGAATATTATTGATAATGTTATCGACTGGCTTTCTTGCGGGATTTCTCCCGAGACATCGCATATCTTTATTCAATCGTACGTCAAAGAACATTTAGAACTTTACAGCATTCTTTCTATCATTACCCCACTAGGCTGGCTTGAACGTTGCCCCACCTATAAAGAGCAGTTGCGGGAAATCACTAATAGAAACATAAGTACCTATGGTTTCTTGGGGTACCCTGTGCTGCAGGCCGCGGATATTCTACTCTATAAGGCGTCCTGCGTTCCTGTGGGAGAAGATCAGTTGCCGCATTTGGAGCTGACACGCGAGATTGCCCGCAGATTTAACAGCCTTTATAAAAAAGAAGTATTCCCGGAACCTAAAGCCCTTTTAACTCAAGGCTCGCGTATTTTGGGTACCGATGGCAGAAAACTGAGCAAGAGTTATGATAATACCATATTGCTTTCTGATGAGCCCGCAGTGCTTTGCCGTAAAATCCAGGGTATGTTTACTGACCCCAAAAGGATAAAACGCAACGATCCGGGGCATCCTGAAAAATGTAATGTGCATGGGTATTATTCGATATTTGCGCCTGAAAGAAGAAAAGAGATTGATGAGCTTTGCCGTAGTGCGCAAATCGGGTGCACGGATTGTAAGAAAGAATTAGCCGTGGTTGTCATAAAATACTTAGTGCCGATACAGGAAAAAAGGAATAGCTACCTCAAAGATAAGAGCAAAATATTTGATATAGTGCATGAAGGCGCCAAAAGCGCGCGCACCGTAGCTGCCACTACAATGGTTGAGGTAAAAGAATTGTTGGGAATGTAGCTTATGACCTACAAGATAAAGTTAGATTTATTTGAAGGGCCTTTGGATTTACTCTTGTATTTAGTGAAAAAGGATCACCTTAATATCTGCGACATTCCCATCGCCAGAGTTACCGAGCAATATTTGCAGTATTTAGAGCTGATGCGCCTTTTAGACCTCAATATCGCCGGTGAATTCTTGGTGATGGCCTCAACATTAATTCATATTAAATCCAAAATGCTCCTTCCTCCAGACCCAAGCCAAGTAGATACTGAAGAAGATGCTGACCCCCGCGCGGAGTTAATGCAAAAACTTCTTGAATATCAGAAATTCAAGGAGGCTGCTAGCCTCTTGAGGGAGAAGGAGCTTATACGTCAGAATGTCTTTACGCGCACAGTGAGTGTATCGGACAAGGAAAATCAAGAGAGCTATTTTGAGGCAAGCCTTTTTGATTTGATTTCTGCCTTTTCCAAGGCAATGAAGGAAATTCCCAAAGAACTGTTGTACGAAGTCATTAAAGACGAATTTACTGTTGAAGAAAAAATCCATGATTTACTTCATTTGCTGCTCAATGCGCCGGTTATTTCAGTGCAGGGGCTTTTTGGCAAGGCGCGAAATAAATTTGAGATAGTGGTGACATTCTTGGCAGTCTTAGAGTTGATCCGCCTTAAGGAAATTGTCATTGTCCAAAAGGAAGCCTTTGGCGAAATTGAGGTAATTCGCAATCAGGAGAAGATTACGTCTTATGAAAGGTCCGTATAAGCCCGTCTTGATAGGTAATCAAAGGGAAGTTTCCCATGAGCTTGTCAAAACTCAAGAAACGGAAGAGGATGTTGTTTTAAACCTTTCTCTGAGGCCCGCGCAATTAACCGATTTTATCGGCCAGAGGGAATTAGCGCAAAACCTGACAATTGCAATCACCGCGGCCAAGGAAAGAAAAGAGCCTCTTGAGCATATTCTTTTTGATGGGCCTCCGGGCCTAGGCAAGACTTCGCTTGCCCATATCATCTCTCATGAAATGGAGGGTAAAATCACTGCCACCTCAGGCCCGGCAATTGAACGGGCAGGGGATTTGATTGGGATATTGACCAATCTGGAAAAGGGAGATATTCTTTTTATTGATGAGATCCACAGGCTTTCTAAAGTGGTGGAAGAATTTTTGTATCCGGCAATGGAGAATTTTCAGATAGACTTTGTGATTGATAAAGGCCCCTATGCAAAAACAATAAAATTTAACCTCAAGCCTTTTACCTTAATCGGCGCAACTACCAGGCAAGGGATGCTTAGCGCACCACTACGCAGTCGATTCGGATTGTTTTACCACCTTGATTTTTATATGGTGAATGATTTGGCGAAGATTATCGCTCATTCTGCGAGAATCTTAGGGGTAGAAGTGAGCGAAGAGGGATCTCGTGCTATTGCCGGGCGTTCGCGGGGAACCCCGCGGATTGCAAACCGCCTCTTACGCCGGGTGCGCGACTATGCGCAGGTGCATAAAATAAAGGTTATTGATGCCGGATGTGCGGGGAAGGCTTTGGATATCCTTGGCATTGACCCTATGGGTTTAGACGATGTTGACCGTAAAGTCATCAGGACGATCATAGAAAATTATAGCGGTGGGCCTGTAGGCATTGAATCACTGGCAGCAACTTTGAATGAAGAAGTGGATACCTTGGTAGATGCAATTGAGCCGTATCTGTTAAAATCAGGTTTTTTAAAACGCACCTCCCGCGGCAGGGAAGCGATGGATATTGCCTTTACGCACTTGGGGTTGCCCAAAAAACAGAAAGAACTTTTCTAAGCTTTCAGCTTTCGGCACGCAGCATTCAGCTTTTTCCATGAGAAAAATAGTCTTTTCCATCGGGCTTTAGCTGAAAGCTGAAAGCTGAGAGCTTAAGCATTGAATGAAAGCCCTTGTACATACTTGTTGCGCCCCCTGCCTGATATACCCTCTTGAAGTATTGAATCAGGAAGGTTTTAATCCAGAGGCATACTTTTATAACCCCAATATCTATCCTGAAGAAGAGTTTGCAAGGCGCAAGGCCGCATTCCTTGATTTTGCCAAAACCCAACAGGTAAAAACTCATGTGGCTGAATATAACGCAACTGAATATCACTATGCAGTGACTGAAAAAGAAAGGCCAGGGCGCTGCGTGAGTTGTTGGGATATGAGGCTGCTTAAAACAGCGGAATTTGCTAAGGAACATCTTTTTACCCATTTTACTACTGCGCTTTTAGTAAGTCCCTATCAGGATATAGAGGCGATTAAAACTATAGGTGAGAAAATAGCAGCGGGGCATAACCTGCAGTTTTTATACCGCGACTTTCGTCAAGGATTTCGGCAGGCACATAAGCGGGCAAGGGAATTAGGCATATACTGTCAGAAATATTGCGGCTGTAAGTGTTCATTGGAGGAAAGGATGGCGAAGATATGATGCCGGGCTTTGGCGGTTTAGGAAAGGTGTTGATTTTGTCTGGCATTATGCTCATTATTATAGGAGTAGTTTTAATAGCCTTGCATAAAATTCCCTTTTTGGGAAAATTGCCCGGTGATATTTATATCAGCAAAAAGAATGTTACTTTTTATTTTCCTCTTGCCACCAGCCTTCTCATCAGCCTCATTCTTTCATTTATTCTATGGTTATGGTCAAAAAGATAATCAGTAGCCTGTTTCCTCTCTTCTTTCTTTTCTCTTGCATTTCTTTTTCTTCTATGGCCGAGGACAAGACTATCCGGGTGTCTATAGCGCAGGAGGCCAGTAGCTTTTACCTAAGAATTAAAGGAGGCTTTGAAATGCGCGAGCTGACGAATAACCGCCTGATTCGTAAAGGTAGAGGCATAAGGAAACAAAAGGTAGCGGTGTATACGGACAAAACCGTTGCTCCTAGTTTTACTTTAACAGCCTCGAGGGTTCAGATTGTGCCTCTTAAAGGAGCCTTCATTTACATAAACAATCGCATCTATAGAGGAAAGATTAACCTTATCCGTAAAGATAAGGAGCATTTTCTTATCGTTAATGAGTTAGGGGTGGAAGAGTATGTCCGGGGAATCCTTTGTAATGAAATTGCCCCATGGTGGCCAATGGATGCCTTAAAGGCGCAAAGCATTATCGCGCGCACCTATGCCCTTTACCAAAAACAATTTCCAAAGGATAAAGACTTTGACGTGACAGATGATATATATTCACAGGTCTACACAGGTAAAACCTCCGAACGCTGGCGCACCAATCGTGCGGTTATGCTTACGCGGGGAAAAGTGCTTACCTTTGCCGGCAAGGTATTCCCTGCGTATTATCATGCAACCTGCGGCGGGCGTACAGAAGATGCGCGCGAACTATGGAATGTCGATCTTACACCCTTAAAAGGTGTTACTTGTGGTTTTTGCAGCGGGTCGCCGCATTATCATTGGCAGCAGAGGATACCTTTAATTGCCATACACTCAAAACTTATTGAGAAGGGATATCTTTGCCCCGAGGAAATACAGTCCATTGAAATTATCGCGCGTAATAATTCTCACCGGGTGAGCCGTGTGCTTATCAAAGGGCTGGATAAGAATTTGGAAATAACAGCCAAGGATTTTCGCCAAGCGCTCAATCCGAATGTGATTCGTAGCACCAATTTTACGCTACAGGTTGAAGACGGCAGCCTGCATATTGAAGGGTTGGGTTGGGGGCATGGGGTTGGGTTGTGCCAGTGGGGAATGTATTATATGGCAAAAGAAGGCCATAGCGATGAGCAAATCTTATACCACTATTTCCCGGAATCAAAAATTACCCCGGTAAAATAGATAAGTAACAATGAAACTTTCAGATTTTGATTATATCTTGCCTAAAGAACTTATTGCGCAATATCCTTTAGTCAAGCGCGATGGCTGTAGGCTTATGGTTGTTGACCGTCGCCTAAATGCTATTTTTCATAGGCATTTTAAGGATTTCTCAGAATATTTACAGCCGAAAGACTTGCTTGTGCTCAATAATACCAAGGTTATGCCGGTGCGTTTGCGTGGCGTCAAGAAGGATACCTTGGGGAAGGTGGATGTGTTATTGTGCAATAGGATTTCAGGAAATAAGTTTGAGGCGTTGATTAAGCCGTATGTGGCTAGTGGCAAGGAGCTTGTATTTAATCATGGAAGCCTCAAGGCTAAAGTAGTGCAGGGAAAAGTCCTTGAATTTAATAAGGCTATTTCTTTAAAGATATTAGAAACAATAGGTGTAATGCCACTACCTCCCTATATAAAAAGGATGCCTGAAGGCTCGGATATTCTTTCGTATCAGACGGTGTACGCAAAGAAAATGGGCGCTATCGCCAGCCCTACCGCGGGCTTGCATTTTACCAAAGGTTTATTGGATAAGATAGAGTGCCAAAAGGGGCGTATTGAGTATGTAACGCTTCATGTAGGCTTGGGGACTTTTAAGCCGGTAAAATGCGACGATATCAAAGATCATGTTATGGAAAAAGAAGAGTATTGCATTTCTAAGAAAACACTTACCGCAATAAAGCGCGTTAAAGAAAAAGGAAAAAGGGTATTTGCCGTGGGGACAACTACTACCAGGGTTTTAGAAACAGTAGCGGATGTAGTCACAGGTTACCCCGCGCCTTGCGTCGGGGAAGGCAAGTCACCAGTAACCCCGCGCCTCGCTTCGGAGAAGGTAAGTAACAGAGGGTATACTAATCTTTTTATTTATCCAGGGTATCAGTTCAAGGTGGCTGACTGCCTCCTGACTAATTTTCATCTTCCCAAGACTACGCTTTTAATGTTGGTTTGTGCCTTTGCCGGAAGAGATCTAATAATGAGAGCTTATGATGAGGCAATCAAAGGGAAGTATAGGTTTTACAGCTATGGGGATGCGATGCTCATTATTTAGCCTTCAGCTTTCGGCTGTCAGCTGTCAGCTGAGAGCCGATGGCTAAAGAGTTGGTAGCTTTTCTATGTCCTTTACCCTTATTCATCAAGATAGTTCTACGAAGGCGCGCTTAGGGCTGCTTAAAACCGCGCATGGCGATATTGAAACGCCTACCTTTATGCCGGTAGGCACCCAAGGAGCAGTAAAGGCGTTATCGCCCAAAGAACTCAAAGAAGCAGAGAGCCAGATTATTTTAGGCAATGCATATCATTTGTACTTGAGGCCGGGTTTGGATATTATAAAAAATTCCGGTGGTCTGCATAAATTCATTTCTTGGGATAAGCCTATACTTACGGATAGTGGTGGGTATCAGATTTTTAGTTTAGCGGGGTTTCGCAAGGTAAAAGATGAGGGGGTTGAGTTTCAATCGCATCTTGACGGCTCGCGCCATTTTTTGACCCCTGAAAAGGTCGTTGAAATTGAAAATGTTTTAGGCTCAGATATAATGATGCCTTTGGATGAATGCGTGCATTATCCTTGTGAAAAAAAATACGCAAAAACCGCATTAGATAGGACAACCTATTGGGCCCGGCGGTCAAAGTTAGTCCACGGTCCCTGCCTGTCCGGCAGGCAGGCACAGTCAACTCCGCCGCAGGCTGATGCGCCTACGGCGCAAGTCCACAGGAAGCAATTATTATTCGGCATAGTGCAGGGGGCGACTTATGAGGATTTACGCAAGCAGTCAGCAGAGGAGATAACGGGTATTGGTTTTGACGGCTATGCCTTAGGCGGATTATCTGTTGGCGAACCTAAGGATTTGAGGTATAATATTGTTTCTTTTACGGTAGGGTTTTTACCTGAAAATTGCGCGCGGTATTTAATGGGTTTAGGCACTCCGGAGGATATTCTGGAGGCGGTAAAATTAGGGATGGATATGTTTGATTGTGTTATCCCCACTCGTTATGGCAGAAACGGCACGGCATTTACTTCTGAAGGGAAAGTGGTAATCCGTAACGGCCTGTATGCCCAAGATTTAGGCCCTTTGGATGCGCAATGCGATTGCTATACCTGTAAGAATTTTAGCCGTTCTTACCTGCGGCATCTTTTTAATGTAGAAGAGATTTTAGGGCTTAGGCTGGTATCGTTCCATAATATTTATTTTTACAATAGGCTCTTAAAAAGTATCCGCCAGGCGATTAGAGAAAACAGGTTAAAAGACTTTAGGGTGAGTCAGTCCTATGCTTATTGATATAATTACTATTTTCCCGGATGTTTTTAAGCCTTATATTGATGAATCTATATTGGGAATAGCCCAAAAGAAGAGTAAACTCAAGATTCGCCTGCATAACTTGCGCGACTATACCTTGGATAAGCACAAAAAGGTAGATGATAGGCCTTTTGGTGGAGGCCCGGGAATGGTAATGACGGCAGAACCGATTTTTCGGGCGGTAGAAAAGATACGA
>JAHFFP010000003.1:0-3073 GCA_023247895.1 Candidatus Omnitrophota bacterium | reverse complement strand
CGCCCGCCAAAGCAATATGGAGGGCGAAGGACGAGGGTCGAAGGACGATAAAAACAATATTGCTTTGTCCGCAAGGTGAAACGTTAAATCAGAAATTAGCTAAGCAATTATCCCGCGCTAAACAGCTTATTCTTATCTGCGGGCGGTATGAAGGTGTCGATGAGCGGGTGCGCAAGTATTTAGTTGATGAAGAGATTTCTATTGGCGATTATGTCTTGACAGGGGGGGAACTTGCCGCTATGGTGTTAATTGATGTGGTGGCAAGGCTTATCAGGGGAGTCTTAGGCAATAAAGACTCAAAGAAGGAGGAGTCTTTTAGCCGTAATCTGCTAGAGTATCCGCAGTACAGCCGCCCGGCAGATTTTAGAGGTATGCGTGTACCCGAGGTATTAGTATCGGGAAATCATAAAAAGATTGAGGAATGGAGAAAGCAAGAGGCAGTGAGGATAACAAGAAAGAAACGCCCTGATTTGTTAAAATAATTGTAGGGACTACTGCACTGTTAAATTAAGTTTTATAATTTAGGCAGTGCAGTACGGGGGTGCGGGGGAGATTGTCCCCCGCGTTTGGGGGGTGCTCAGCTCTCCGCCGAAACGGAGAGCGCCGAAGGGGGGCTTGCCCCCCTAGCGGAAGTGCGGAGTTAACTTCCGCGACTATTAGGGATTAAGTTAACGCAAGCACTACGAAGAGGAGGAATAAAACGATGGATAAAATAAAACTTATTGAAGGCCAGCAGGCAAAGAAGGATATGCCGAAATTCAATATCGGCGATAGCGTAAAAATTATGACTAAAATTCCCGAAGGAGATAAGGTGCGCTTGCACCCTTTTGAAGGGGTAGTTATTGCCAAGAACGGTTCGGGTATCGCAAGCAGCTTTACCGTGCGCAAGGTTTCTTTTGGCGAAGGCATTGAAAGGGTATTTCCTTTATATTCGCCGGCGATTGAAAGCATTAAGGTTACCCATAGCGGCAAGGTAAAGCGCGCCAAGCTTTATTATTTAAGAGGTAAGGTTGGAAAGGCAACCAAGATAGAATCAGCGACAGCGGCTGTAGAAAAAGAATCCTAAAGGCGCAATGCTTGAGTACGAACAAGAGTGTGCGAAAAGAGGATATAGCTTAATTGCCGGCGTGGATGAGGCAGGCCGTGGGCCTTTGGCAGGGCCGGTGGTGTCTGCGGCGATAATATTAAAGCAACGGGATTTTGAATGTCGTATTGATGATTCTAAATTGTTAAGCCCTTTGCAAAGAGAAAGGGCTGCGGCTGAAATTCGCCAGAAGGCCTATGTCAGCGTAGGGATAGTAAGTGAGAAAATAATTGACGCCGTCAATATTTTAGAGGCAACCCTTTTGAGCATGCAAAAGGCGATTCTCTTTCTAAGCCCAAAGCCTGATTTTGTATTGGTTGACGGCAATATGACTTTACAGGTCAATATCCCTTTTGAGAGTATAGTAGACGGCGATGCCAAGATTTTATCTGTTGCCTGCGCCTCAATCATTGCCAAGGTGACTCGCGACAGGATTATGGCTATTTATCATAAGCGCTGGCCGGAATATGGATTTCTGAAACACAAAGGCTACGGCACCAAAGGGCATTTAGATGCCCTTCGCAAATTTGGCCCTTCGCCTATTCAAAGGCACAGTTTTCATTATGAGCAGGTATAAGATAGACCTCGGGAAATCTTCTGAAGGCATAGCCGCAGGCTATCTGGAAAAAAACGGCTATAAAATTTTAGAGTGTAACTATAAAAGCAGGTTCGGTGAAATAGATATAATTGCTACCGAAAAACAGACTTTGTGTTTTGTGGAAGTAAAATCGCGCTCATCAAGCGGCTATGGCCTGCCTAAAGAAACGGTGGATAGGCGTAAGCAACACAAAATTTCTCAGTCAGCGCTGAGTTATTTAAAAGCAAGGCAGCTTATGAATCAGAGCTGCCGTTTTGATGTGTTATCGGTTTTTCAGGAAGCATCAGTATGCAGTAGGTTTGAATTGATTAAGAATGCCTTTGAGTTAGCGGGGAATTACACTTATTAAGAACTATAGTGCGCTGTGAAATTAAGTTTTATAAGTCTGACAGTGCACTAAGGGGGTGCGGGGGAGATTGTCCCCCGCGTTTGGGGGGTGCTCAGCTCTCCGCCGAAAGGGGAGAGCGCCGAAGGGGGGCTTGCCCCCCCTAGCGGAAGTGCGGAGTTAACTTCCGCAACTATTAGGGATTAAGTTAACGAAGCACTACAGTAAGAGAGGAGGGAATTTTTTCTTATGCTTTCAAATCTGGAAATAGCCCGTAAAGTTAAACCTTATAAGATAACCAAAATCGCAAAATCCATAGGTATCAAGGAAAATGAACTGGAATTATACGGCAATTATAAAGCCAAGATAGATTTATCCATCTTACAAAGGATTAAGAATAAGCCCTTAGGTAAATATGTGCTGGTGACAGCGATAACTCCAACTCCTTTAGGTGAAGGAAAGACTATTAGCACCATTGGCTTGTCAATGGCCTTAAACAGAATCGGCAAAAAAACCATTGCCTGTTTGCGTCAGCCGTCGTTAGGGCCTGTGTTTGGGATAAAAGGAGGTGCAAGCGGCGGTGGATACTCTCAGATTATACCTATGGAAGATATCAATCTCCATTTTACCGGAGATATCCATGCAGTAGGATTAGCCAATAATTTGGCCGCGGCATATTTAGATAATACTCTTTGTAAAGGAAATCCCCTGCAGATAAAACCAGAGAGTATCACCCTAAGAAGAGTGCTGGATGTTTCAGATAGATTCTTGCGTAATATTACTATCGGCTTAGGCGGTAAAGACGGCGGTTGCCCGAGGGATACGGGTTTTGATATCACGGTTGCCTCTGAGGTTATGGCAATTCTGGCACTCACCACAGGCTTACAGGATTTACGCAAGCGCTTGGGGAGAATGGTTGTCGCCGAAGATGTAAACGGAAAGCCTATCACGCTTGAGAACTTGAAGGTGGCAGGCAGTATGTGCGTATTGCTTAAGGATGCGATAAAGCCAAACCTTATTCAGACTATGGAGCATACGCCGGTTTTGATGCATGCCGGGCCATTCG
>JAHFFP010000021.1 GCA_023247895.1 Candidatus Omnitrophota bacterium | reverse complement strand
CATTGCTTTTTTTATCTAACTCGTTAGAATTAAATATGTTATTCAAATGCTTAGTAATAACGCTTCTTTCTGTTTGAAACAGCCAGGTTATTTCAGCTTGGCTAAGCCAAACAGTTTCCTGTTCCAGCTTAACCTTAAGCTGAACCGCCTTATCCTTATCCTGATAAATTATTATTTCGCCTTTTTGCGGCATATTCTTATATTCTCCTAAAAGAGATACCAAGCCTTTTTACCTTGGATAAATCTCCTATTTTGCGTCAATCACTTACAAGACTTGAACATGGCAAATTTCTTGGCCAATTCTAAGGCCTGTGATTTGGTTTTTATCTCACCCGCGGCCTGGGCCTCATTAATCTCTTCTAAGATTTTACCGATAATTGGGCCTGAAGATAATTTAAGCTGGCGCATTATGTCATTTCCATCAACAAGCCTAGGCAGCTGCTTTTCCTTTTTCTTGCGGAAAAAGTCTTTAGCCAGCCCTAAACACACATCCTCATGATGTTTTCGGTTTGAGCCTCTGGTGAGAGGGCCGCAGGTTGAGCGCTGGTCGGCGATTGAAAGCAACAAAATGCTTACTGCCTCATCCTTCGCATCCCTAAAGAACCGGTACTTCGCCCTGTGGCTTAAAGGCTCTATATCCGCCATATAGCCTGGCCTAAGGTGCCAGAAAATCATCTTGTCAAGCGAGTTTCTTTCATCGTTAGAAAGCCGCAGGCGCTCGGCAATGCCTCTGGCAATGTTTCTGCCTACCCGCTCATGGCCATGGAAACATGTCTTTTTGCCAACACGCTCTTTAGAAATAGGCTTTCCTATATCATGCAGAAACGCGCCCAATTTTAATAATGCTCGGCGTGTATGGGTACCGGCAATTATCTGACTAAGATATTCCTGCACATCTTTATTTCGTTTAAGCTGCAAAAACAATATTTCAATCTGCCTTAAAGCCTCAAGAGAATGGCCGAAGACGTCCAGATGATGATACGGCCCCTGATGTACCCCGCGCATCTGCCTAATCTCCGGGATAATTTCCTCTAAGACTTTTACGCCATCCATTGCCTTAAAAGACTTAAAACCATTCCCGGAATTTAAGGTTTTAAACAATTCTTCAGCAATGCGCTCAAAGGCCGATGAAGTAATCTCTTTTCTATATTTTTGTATGGCCTTTTGCGTCTGTGGCTCAATGCTAAAATCTAACACCGCGCTCAAACTAAACGCGCGTAAGGTCCTTAAAGGGTCTTCCGGGAAGCTTACCTCAGAAACCATCCGGATGAGGCGGCTCCTTATATCAGGCCGCGCAGAATGATTATCAATCACTATATCGCCAAGCGCGCGGGCATCCCTTATTGCCTTTAGGTTTACGGCTAAACTGTTAATCGTAAAATCGCGGTGCAGCAGGTCATCGGCAATATCTCGTCCGCGAAAATCGGTAAAGTCGAAATTGCATGAGAAATCATTTTTCTTGTAGACAATGCGGCTTGAGCCATGTTCTTTATCTAACACCACAAACCCGCTTTTTAACTTCTTGGCGATTTCACGGCTTAGAGCTATTGCGCCTTTTGAGACGGCAAAATCAAAGTCATAGCTTTCTTTTCTTCTTCTTAAGAATAAATCCCGTAAAAACCCTCCGACGAGATATACCTCTTGAGGATACTTGTGGGTAAGCGCAATAATCTGTTTGAGGTGAGGATTTGTTTTGAGTTCGCGCAGGATACTATCCATTACGTATGGGCTATTCTACTTGCCCTGGGAATTGGCGGATTGCTTTAACACTTCATCTTCGACAAAAATAGGCGCTTTCGCGCGCACTGACAGGGCAATGGAATCCGACGGGCGGGCATCGATAACTTTTGGCTTACCGCTTTCTGTTTTAAGAAATAACTTCGCGTGAAAGGTGTTATTCTCTAATTTATCAATGACTATTTTTTCAACCTTTGCCTCTAAATGCTCTACCACCGCGTGCAGTAAATCATGGGTCAGCGGGCGGGGAGGGTTGACTCCGGAGACTTTCATTTTAATACTCGATGCCTCCAGAAGCCCAATCACAATAGGAAGCACCCTATCGCCATTTTTCTCCTTTAACACAATGACCTGATCCTGGCGTTTTTCATCTATGATAATTTTATTTAGTTCCATCTCTATCATACTTTTTGCCTCCTGCTATTTTCTCTTTTTCTTAGGCAGAACCTTCGGCTTACTCTTGCTTGTTTTCGGTTCTTTCCTGACTCCTTTACCTAATATATCCTGAAGCTCCTTCATAAACTGGTTCACATCCTTAAACTGCCGGTAGACTGAGGCAAAGCGCACATACGCTACATCATCTATTTCAGCCAGCTTTTCCATAATTAACTCGCCCACAATAGTTGAGGGGATTTCCTTCTCATACTTACGCATGACAATGCGCTCAATAGACGTCGCCACATCCTCCATTTTCTGCAAGGAAACCGGGCGTTTTTCGCAGGCCTTGATTATGCCGGATAAAATCTTATTGCGGTCAAACGGCTCGCGCCGGCTGTCTTTTTTAACTACCAAAAGAGGTATCTGCTCAATATACTCATAGGTGGTAAAACGTCGTTCGCATTTTAAGCATTCGCGCCTTCGCCGCACAGAATTGCCTCCGGAGCTTGAACGAGAATCTATAACCTTATCTTCTTTATAACTGCAATAGGGACATTTCATATTTTACAACTCATAACTTATAATTTATAATTTATAATTAAAACTATGCTCGCTTCACTTCTGGTCTTTGTAATTTACAACTTCATCGCATAATACGCATAACTGCACTTGAGCGTTCTCAAACAATTCCCGGCTTTGGGCCGCGGCATGGTAGCGGCCTGAACACACTACTCGTTTTATGCCGCAGTTTACAATCATCTTGGCGCAGGTAAAACACGGCTCCATTTTGCAGTATAACGTCGCTCCCTCTAAGGGAATGCCAAAACGCGCTGCCTGGCAAATGGCGTTTTGCTCCGCATGGATAGTCCTGATACAATGTTTACTTATGGAAGCGTCCGGCGCCACCACATCCCGCATCATATGGCCGGCCTCATCACAATGAGGTTGTCCCGCGGGTGAGCCCACGTAGCCAGTGGCAAGAATCCTTTTATCCTTAACGATTACACATCCTGCCTTTCCTCTGTCACAGGTAGCCCGCTTTGCCACCTCTTGAATAATTCCAAAAAAATACTCATCCCAGCCGGGACGCGTATCTTTAGGATTCTTTTTCTTCTTGTAAGGCATATCTTTTTCTCCCAAGACTCTAAACTCAAAATCTGTTATTTCCCCTTTAACTCTGGATACAAGGGAAACTTCTTTGTCAGCACACGCACTTCTTTCTTTATCTTAAGACAATCCTTTTCATTAGTTGCCTTAAGAGCGCTATCTATATATTCTGCAATATATTGCATCTGTCTTTCTTTCATTCCTCTGGTAGTAACCGCAGGCGTGCCAATACGAATACCGCTGGTAAGTACAGGCGACTTGTCATCAAAAGGAATGAGGTTTTTATTGACAGTAATTCCACATCCGTCTAATTTTTCCTGCGCCTCTTTACCGGTTAGGCCTTTTGAAGATAACTCTAAGAGAAAAAGATGATTATCTGTTCCTCCCGAAATTGCACGATACCCTTTTTCTATCAACGCAGCGCAAAGCGCCTTGGCATTTTTTACTGTTTGCTCCTGATCCTTTTTAAACTTTCCACTCTTTGCCTCTTTAAAAGCAACTGCCTTAGCTGCAATGATATGCATCAATGGCCCGCCTTGAATCCCGGGGAACACCTCCAAATCAAGCTTACGGGCGAATTCCTTTTTGCAAATCACAAATCCTCCGCGTGGCCCGCGCAAGGTTTTATGGGTAGTAGAACTGACAAATTCCGCATAAGGAACCGGTGAAGGATGCACCCCCGCAGCCACAAGCCCGGCGATATGCGCCATATCCACGAATAAATACGCGCCCACTGTGTCACAAATCTGGCGGAACTTTTTAAAATCAATAATCCTCGGGTAGGCGGATGCCCCTGCCAGTATCAGGCGCGGGTGGTATTCTTTTGCCATGGCTAATATCTTGTCATAATCAAGCCGCTGTGTCTGGGTATCCACCCCATAGGCAACTACTTTAAAAAACTTCCCTGAAAAATTATGCGGATGTCCATGGGTCAGATGCCCTCCGCAGGCAAGGTCTAATGCCATTATAGTATCGCCGATATTCAAGCAGCTAAAATACACTGCCATATTGGCCTGGCTTCCGGAATGCGCCTGGACATTCACATGCTCTGCCTTAAAAAGTTCCTTGGCGCGTTCAATGGCTAAGCTTTCGGCAACATCCACATTTTCACATCCGCCATACCAGCGGTGATGGGGATACCCTTCGGCATATTTATTTGTCAACACAGAGCCCATTGCCTCTAGGACGCTAAGTGACGTAAAGTTTTCCGAAGCAATTAGTTCAAGATTTTCCTCCTGCCTTTGTGCTTCATTTTGAATAACCTTATATATGGGAGGATCAATTTTCTTAAGATGCTTCATTTTAACCTATCCTCTATTTCCTTTATCTGTTTCACCCTGCGTAAATGCCTGCCGCCTTCAAATTCGGTGGTTAACCAGGCGCTGACCATCCGTTTGGCAAGCGCTTCTTTTATAAATAATGAACCCAACACTAAAAGATTGGCATCGTTATGCTGACGGGATAAACGCGCGGCCTTTAAATTATAACATAAAGCCGCCCTTATCCCTTTCACTTTATTAGCGACAATGGAATTGCCGATACCGCTTTTGCAAATGAGGATGCCTTGAGGAAATTTCTCCGATGATACCTCTTGGGCAACCACATAGGCATACTTCGGATAATCGCAGGATTCTGTATTAAAGCACCCTATATCCTTAACTTTATAGCCTCTTTTCATAAGAAAAACTTTTAATTTCTCTTTAAGGCTAAAACCTCCGTGATCGCTTCCGATAACGATATTTTTCTTCTCTGGCACTTTATTTCTCCTCAATCGGGCTATAATAACGTTGCTATTTTCGCTATCGCTTCTTTGATAGTAAAGAATGTCCTTGCATATACATCTATACCTTGGCCTATTGGGTCTGGAATATTTAAACTGCTATGAGTTATTTTAGCAAACTCCTTTAATAAATACACCCGTTTTCTAATACTAGGGGCAATCTCTAAAATACGCGCCTGCTGCATATCATCCATTGCCAAAATGAGGTCAGAAGACTTAAGCATTATTCTTGTCAGGCGCTGTGACCGATGCGCCGACATATCAATACCTTCTCTTGACAGCAAAACCAGGGTTTCTTGAGTAGGGGCTAACCCATCAAACGCAGCCACTCCCGCGGAAAGCACTTCAATGTCAATGCGATTCATGTCTTTTAAAGCCTTGATGAGCAACCCTTGCGCCATTACCGAGCGGCAGGAATTTCCCGTGCAGATAAAAAGAACCCGTTTTGACTGAGCCGCTGCCTCAAGCTCCTGCTTCTTAAGCGCTCCTTCACGCAAGACCTGAAAAGGCGTCTGGGTAACATCTACTATGGTAGACTCAATGCCTAACTCTGACTTTCCCCCATCCACTATCAGGTCAATTTTTCCATTAAGATATTTAAGGACTTCTTCCGCGGATTGAGGAGCAGGCATATCAGAGAGGTTTGCAGAAGGCAATGCCACATCTACACCGGCAGCCTCTAAAATATGCTGGGTAACTTCGTTTTTAGGCATACGCAGCCCTATAGTGTGTAGAGGCGCTTGCCTAATAACCTGATCGTTTGATGCTTTTAACACCAAAGTTAAAGGGCCAGGCCAGAATTTATCGACAAATTTATAAGCGGTAAGAGGTATGTCCGCTGCTAAATGTTCCAAAGCTTCCTTATTTGCTATCGCTACGGTAAAAGGCTTATGTGCGGGGCGCATCTTTACTTCATAAAGCCTTTTTAACGCCTCCTCATTGCCATAATCAGCAGCCAAACCATACACTGTCTCTGTAGGGATTGCCACAAGCTTTCCCTGCCGGATATAGCTTGCGGCCTTCTCCACTATTTCAGGATCCGGGTGAGAAAGGTTAATTTTAACGACTTCAGTCTGCATACCATCAGCTTTCAGCTGTTAGATTATGTTACACATTTAGCTTAATCTCTTTCACCTTAACTGCCATGTCTTTTTTGTATTTGGCTAACTTTTTCTCGATATTGGTATCTGAAACCCCTAAGATTTCTAAGGCGAATATCGCAGCATTTTTTGCGCCAGCTTTACCTATAGCCATTGAGGCAACCGGCACGCCTGCGGGCATCTGTACCGTAGACAAAAGCGAATCCATACCTTTTAAGTTTGAGGTCTCAATAGGAACGCCAATAATTGGCAGGGTCGTATGAGCCGCAATCACTCCCGCCAATGCCGCGGCTCCCCCTGCTCCGGCGATAATCACCTTTATTCCGTTTTTGCGCGCCTCTTTGGCAAATTTTGCTACCTCTTTAGGCGTACGATGCGCGGATAACACCCTTACCTCATATTCCACGCAAAAGCCTTTTAAAGCGTTAACCGACTCGCTCATCGTTTCTAAGTCCGACTGGCTTCCCATAATAATTGCGATTTTTGGATTGGACATTGCTTTCCTCCCTCTGGTCGGAAACGTTAACCGCTCACCTAAAGGTATCTTCCACATAATGTTCAAGCGCTCGATGCCCGATATCCTTACGATAATGCATACCTTCAAATTTTATTTTACCCACAGCCTTATAAACCTTATCAATTGCCTGGCGGATATTATCGCCAAGGCTCACCACATTAAGCACCCTCCCCCCATCAGTAATAAACTGTGGACTGTGGACTGCCTGCCCTGAGCGCAGTCGCGGGGTGGACTGTGGACTAATTGCAGTGCCGGCATGAAAAATATATGTATCCGGAGCGCCTTCTTTAATGGCCTCATCCAGCCCGGAGATTTCAAAACCTTTCTTATATTCTCCGGGATAGCCTCCGGAAGCCAAAACCACGCACACCGAAGATTTATTCTCCCATTCCAGCTTTATCTCGCCTATCTTATCTTCAATGCTGGCAAAGCACAAATCAATCAAATCCGTCTTAAGCCGCGGCAGTATGGCCTGGGTTTCCGGGTCCCCGAAACGGACATTAAACTCCAGAACCTTGGGCCCCGCGTCAGTAACCATTATCCCGGCATAGAGCACGCCTTTATAAAATTTATTTTCTTTAGCCAGGCCGCTGATTAAAGGATTTATCACCTCATCCATTATCCGCTTATGCATTGCCGGGGTTACCACCGGCGCCGGAGAATACGCACCCATACCTCCGGTGTTAGGGCCTTGGTCGCGGTCAAGAACCCTTTTATGATCCTGGCTTGAGGCCAAAGAAACAATATTAATTCCGTCGGATACCACCAGTACCGAAGCCTCTTCTCCTTTAAGACATTCTTCAATAACAATCTTTCTGCCAGCCTCGGAGAAAACTTTCCTCACCATCATATCTTCAATAACCGCCCTAGCCTCCTGCCGATTTTTACAGATCACTACCCCCTTACCGGCGGCCAGGCCATCGGCCTTAACCACTATCGGATAATGAGCGCTAAAAAGACGCGGCTGGTTGATAAAATCAATGGCTTTATCCGCGGATTCAAAAACTTCAAAACTGGCAGCAGGAATAGCAAAACGCTGCATTGTCTCTTTGGCGTAGGCCTTGCTTGCCTCTAAGAGCGCCAATTCTTTGGTGGGGCCGAAAATATTTAACCCCTTGTGCATAAATTTATCAACGATGCCGCAAGCAAGAGGCGCCTCAGGCCCAACGATAGTTAAATCTATTTTCTCCTTTACTGCAAAATCAAGCAAACCTTTTATATCATCGGCCTTGATATCAACTAACTCTGCATCTTGGGCTATGCCGCTATTTCCTGGAGCACAATATATTTTAGGAAAGCTCTTGCTTTGTGTAAGCTTCCAAACTAAAGCATGTTCACGGCCGCCAGAGCCGATAACTAAAATTTTCATTATTTTTTCTTTGCTTTCTATACAAACTTAACTTCTTTTTTACTTCTGGCTACTTCTCCTATTATCCAACTTCTTAAACCTTGCTTAGCTAAATAAGAAATTATTGTGCTGCTTGAGCCTTTATCAACAACTAACACCATGCCAATCCCCATATTTAAGGTGCGGTACATATCAGCTTCGGGGACATTGCCTTTTTCCTGAATAAGCTTAAAGATATCCGGGACAGGCCAGCTTTTCTTATCAATACGAATACCCAAACCTTTAGGAATTATGCGTGGAATCTTATCGTAAAAGGCGCCACCGGTGATGTGGGCAATTCCTTTTATAGTCGATAGCCGATAGTCAATAGTCGATAGTAAAGATAAAATTGGTTTGACATAAATACGAGTAGGCTTCAATAATTCCTTGGCATATTTAATGAGTTCTTTTTCGCTAAAAACTTTGCGCACTAAAGAAAAACCGTTGGAGTGCAGGCCGTTTGATTCTATTCCTAAGAGGATGTTCCCCGCCTTTATTTTTGAGCCATTGATAGCCTTTGATTTCTCAACCACTCCCACGCAAAAACCTGCCAAATCATATTCGCCATGTTTGTAAAAGCCGGGCATCTCTGCAGTCTCGCCGCCTACCAAAGCGCAGCCCGCCTGAGCGCAGCCTTCGGCAATACTTTTGACCACATCCACCAAAACCTTTTTTTCAATCTTACCGGTTGCAATATAGTCTAAGAAAAATAAAGGCTTAGCCCCAACACATAACACATCATTCACGTTCATCCCCACCAAATCAATACCCACGGTATCGTGATTACCTACCAAAAAGGCAATCTTTAGTTTTGTGCCCACGCCATCCGTCGAAGAAACCAAATACGGCTGTTTGTATTTCTTGGTATCCAGCTTAAACAAACCGCCAAAACCGCCGATGCCGGAAGTTAATGGCCTGATCGCCTTTACAAAGCGACCAGCCTCATCAATATCTACTCCAGATTTCTTATACGTTATTGTCTTCATGCTTTTATTTATGCTATCGACGGTAAGCTGCCCGCCTGCCGGGATAGGCAGGGTAACTGTCAACTTCTTATATTTTCCCCTGCCCGCAGCAACGTGCCTCAAGGGAGAATTTTCCGTGTTTTTTCTCAGGCTTTATCTGATACCTGCCTGTCCAACAGGCAGTGCAGTAGTGATTGATAGGATGCTTCAAACAACCCAACATCCCCTCTAAGCTTAAATAGCCTAAACTATCCACTCCCAGGTACTGCCTGATTTTTTCTATAGACTCGTACCTATTGGCAATAAGCTCGTTTGGCTTATGAAAATCTATGCCGTAAAAACAGGGGAAGCGGTGCGGCGGGCAGGATATCCTCAAATGCACTGCCTTTACTCCCGCCTTACGCAAGTTGCGCACACGAATCCTTGAGGTGTTTCCCCGGACAATAGAATCATCTACAATGATAATACGTTTGCCTCTCAACACGTCTTTCAACAAATTGAATTTCACTTTAACGCTTAGCTCTCTTGAATTTTGTGCCGGCTGAATAAATGTCCTGCCGACATAATGGTTGCGGATTATCCCCATTTCAAGAGGGATCCTTGAACTCTTAGAATACCCAAGTGCTGCCGAAAAACCAGAGTCGGGTACCGGCACTACAAAATCTGCCCTGGCAGGATGTTCCTTAGCTAATTGCTCACCTAACTTTTGCCTTACCAGATGCACCGTTTCACCAAACACAATAGAATCAGGCCGCGCGAAATATACATGTTCAAAAAGACAATGCGCGTATCTATTGCTTTGCAGTTCTTTCGGCCTCAACGATTTCAAGCCTTCCTTATTTATAAATATAATTTCACCGGGGTCAATTTCCCGAATTAACTTTGCTCCAATAAGGTCAAATGCGGACGTTTCGGATGCCAAACACCATCCTTCTCCTAATTTTCCAAGGCACAGTGGGCGAAAACCCAAAGGATCCCTTACTCCGATAAGGCAGTTATTATCCATCATTACCAAGGAATATGCCCCCCTAATCCTTTTTAAGGCGTACAGCAGGCTCTCCGGCAAATTTTGTGATTTTGCTCTTGCCATTAAATGGATAATCAGCTCAGAATCCGTAGTAGTCTGAAATATAGCGCCTGTCTTCTCAAGATAACTGCGCAGCTCTAAGGAATTGACCAAGTTCCCATTATGGGCGATACAGATTGAGCCTTTAGCGTACTCTATTAAAAGAGGCTGGGCATTCTTTAGGATGCTCGATCCGGTTGTGGAATAACGCACATGGCCTACTGCCATATCACCTTTTAAGGCGCTTAAAACCTGCTCATCAAATACATCATTAACCAAGCCCATCCCTTTATGAATTGCCAATATACCTTTATTATTCACTACAATGCCACAGGCCTCTTGGCCCCTATGTTGCTGGGCATATAAACCAAGATAGGTCAACCAGCTTGCCTGTTTATTGCCTATGATACCGAACAAACCACAATATTCTTTAGGTTCGTCCATCGTCTGGCGTCTATAATTATAAATATTTCCTGGCATATTCAACTCCGTTACGGAAAATCTTAAACCCATCGCCTTCCTTGAGCAAACCCTCTCGCATCCAACGGGGATGCTGCCAACCAAAGCTGTGGCGTTCCGGGTGCGGCATAAGCCCGAAAACTCGCCCTGTTTCATCGCAAAGACCGGCGATATCTCTCTCTGAGCCGTTAGGATTATAAGGATATCCTGCCGTCTTGCCTTTTTCATCGCAATAGCGCAATACAATCTGCCCGTGACTTTCTAATCTTTCCAACACCGCCTTATCCTTTGCCATAAACTTACCCTCCCCATGCGCAACAGGCAGATACACAACCTCCGGCAACCCTTGCGTCCAAATACATTTATTCTGTGGACTGTGGACCGTCGACTGTGGACTTCTCAAATACACCCACCTATCCTCAAACTTCGCCAAATCGTTGATAGTCAATGTTACTTCCTGCTCTAAATGCTGATTTCCCGGCAGAAGCCCTGCCTTCACCAAAATCTGAAACCCATTACAAATACCAATAATCAGTTTTCCGCTCATAATAAAATTCTTGATGTCATCAATAAGCGTGTACTTTAACTCATTCGCCAATATTTTTCCCGCGGCAATATCATCGCCATAACTAAAACCTCCGGGAAGAGCCAGTATTTGATAATCAGCTAACTTCCTAGACTTACTTTTAAGCTGATTGATATGCACAAACTCAACACCTGAGCCGGCCTTACTAAAGGCAAAGGCGGTCTCTTTATCGCAATTGGTTCCCGCGGTGCGTAATACTAACGCTTTCGGTTTCATATAAAAAATATTCCTAAAATACGAGTTTACACGAATAAATTCGTGTTTTATATTCTAGCTTTTCCCATAAAACCCATTAATATACTTCACAATTTCCTTCGGCTCATCAATGACTTTAAATATCGCCAAATCACAGGGAGAGATATTCCCGCGTTTTAAGGCCGTATTTTTAAGCCAGTACAACATCCCCTTCCAATACTCCCTGCCTGCTAAGACTACAGGAAACTTTCCAATGCGTTCGGTCTGAATCAAATTAATTGCCTCAAACAACTCATCGAGCGTGCCGTAGCCGCCGGGGGTAATCACAAATGCCTTAGCGTACTTTACAAACATAACCTTACGGATAAAAAAGTAATGAAAATCAACTAAGGTATCCACATACCGATTAGGTTTTTGTTCACTAGGGATCTCGATATTTAACCCTATCGAATGCCCCCCTGCTTTTTTTGCGCCTTTGTTGGCTGCCTCCATCATCCCGGGGCCGCTTCCGGTGATAATCGCAAAACCCGCTTTTGCTAAATGATACGCAATATCTTCGGTAAGCTTGTAATACTTGTCGTGAGGCTTGGTGCGGGATGAACCAAATATAGAAACCGCATCGCCTACTTGGGAAAGGACTTCAAAACCATCAACAAACTCCGACATAATCCTAAAAATCCGCCAAGGATCCTCATGCGTAAAATCTTCTTTAGCAATAATTTGTTTGAGCATCATCTCCCCCCCCATCGCAATGGCTCCTGCCAGGCTTCCTTTAAATCGTAAATATTGGCTTCAATGCAAGGTCTGCCATCGAGCCCGTGTATCCTAAAATTCTTCCCCTCTGATACACAACCGATTAAACCAAGCGATACGCCTTGCATTGTCTTTTCAAATTCTTTTTGCTTTTCCTTTCCGACTTCAACTATGAACCGCGAATTCGACTCCGAAAAAAGAACAAAATCATTACGTTTACTATTGACTATTGACTGTGGACTGTGGACTATTTTGTACGGCACCTCCCCCAAAAACACCTCCATCCCCAAGCCCCCGGCAAACGCCATCTCTGCTAAGGCTACGGCTATGCCACCTTCGGAACAATCGTGAGCGGATCTAACCAAACCCTTATTTGTAGCTTGAGACAATTTCTCCATTAACCGCTTGGCTTTTCTCGTATTCACCATTGGCACATTATTTCCGATAAAACCTAAAGTATCAAAATAGTGCGAGCCACCTAATTCCGGGTAAGTATCACCCACAATATAAATCAGATTCCCTTCTTTTTTGATATCCATTGAGACGGCCTTTACCACATCCTCCATAACCGTAATAGCTGAAATTAATAAAGTCCCCGGTATTGACTTAGACTTTCCTTTAACTGAATACTCATTATACAAACTGTCTTTGCCGGAGATAAACGGCACACCAAAACCCTTGGCGATTTTATAACAGCCCTGCGCCGCGCGCACCAAGCTTCCCAAACGATCCGGCTTATCAGGATTACCCCAGCAAAAATTATCTAATAAGGCGACTTCTTTTAATGACCCGCCCACCGCGATAATCTGGCGCAAGGCCTCATCGATGCACGATGCCGCCATCCAGCAAGGGTCAACGAGGCCGAATTTAAAATTTATCCCGCAGGAAACAATTACTCCGCGTTTTGAATCTAAAAGCGGCTTGACAATTGCCGCATCCGATGGCCCGTCGTTAGAGACTCCCACCAAAGGCTTTAACACTGAGCCGCCTTGCACCTCATGATCATATTGACGGATAACCCATTCTTTAGAGGCAACATTGTAATGGCTTAAGATTTCTTTTAGGCTTTCGGTTAAATCTTGAGGACAATCAAAATAAGGCTCTTTAAACTTTGGTTTTTTCCAAACTGCCTTTTTAGTTACCGGGGGAAGGCCGTTATGCAGAAATTCCATATCCAAGTCCGAAACTTTATTTCCCTGGTAAAAAAGTTCAAGCCTTTTAGTATTGGTAAATTCCCCAATAACCGTAGCCTCCACATTCTCATCCTCAAACAGCTTGAGCAATTTATCCTTATTCTCTTTAGCCACTGACAACACCATTCTCTCCTGCGCCTCAGAAATCCAGATTTCAGCATAGCTTAACCCGTGATATTTTAAAGGCGCCTTTTCTAAATCCACCCGCGCGCCTAACTCCTCCCCCATTTCCCCTACCGCGCTGGATAAGCCGCCTGCCCCGCAATCAGTAATTGCCGAATACAAGCCTTTATCCCTGGCCTGCATAAGGGTATCCAAGACTTTCTTTTCAGTAATAGGATTACCTATCTGGACGGCGCCTCCTGAAAGCTCCTCTGACTCATGGGTAAGCTCACCTGAAGAAAATGTCGCGCCGTGAATACCGTCTCTGCCTGTTCTTCCGCCAAGTGCCACAATTAAATCGCCAACGTTTACTTTCTTAAAAGATGCTTCCTTGGGCATAATCCCCGCGGTGCCGCAGTAGACAAGAGGATTCGCGATATATCTTTCATCAAATAATACTGCCCCATTCACCGTTGGGATACCCATTTTATTACCGTAATCTTTTACGCCTGCCACCACTCCCTTTGCGATGCGCTTGGGATAAAGCACGCCTTGGGGAAGCTTGTCTTGCGGGTAATCCGGCGGGCCAAAGCAAAAAACATCGGTATTAAGAATCGGCCTCGCGCCAAGTCCCGTGCCTAAGGGGTCACGAATAACTCCCCCTATGCCGGTATTTGCGCCGCCAAACGGCTCAAGGGCTGAAGGATGGTTGTGAGTTTCTACCTTAAAACAGATATTGTAGTTATCATCAAACTTAATAATACCTGAATTATCCTTAAACACCGAAACGCACCAGGGTTTCTTCAATTCCTTCGTCACCCTCATTATGGTTGATTTTAAAAGATTATTTATTACTTTCTTCTTTCTAATGAGCTTATGAGCTGATGAGCTAATGAGCTCCTGATATTCTATCTTTCCTCTAAACGTCTTATGCCTGCAGTGCTCACTCCATGTCTGGGCAATAGTTTCCAATTCACAGTCTGTAGGATTGCGCCCTAACTTCTTAAAATAACGCCTAATCTGGCGCATCTCATTCAAATTCAAGAACAATTGCCCTTGACTGCTAATTTCCAATAATTTCCTGTGAGATGCGCTTAGTAAATCTATGGTTATCAGTTTAAACTGATAATCGATTTGTTTTGCGTATTGCGTATCGCGTATCGCGGCCTCTGGCATGACAACATGTTGAATAACTTTATTATAAAGCAGTTTTTCCGCGATAACCTTTGCCGTATCTCCTGAGATTTCTCCCTCTAAAAGATACTGTTTTGCCGTGCGTATTGAGGTAACGCCGTTAATTCCCATATCGCTAATAGCCTTGAGCACGGATTCCTCAACAGGATCCATTACCCCGGGATTATAGGCGACTTCAATTATATTGTAGTCAATAGTTGATAGCCTATGGTCGATAGGCTCAATTACATACTCTTGAGTAATCTTATCGATAAGTAATTCCTCGGCTATACGTCTGGCTTTGGTTTCATCAATAGTACCGTCAATATAATACAACTGCGCAAAACACACCCCACGGACGCTTTGTATGCCTAAATCCTGAATGTCTTTTAAGACGCCATGGCCAACAGCGTCAAAAATCCCCTTTTTTTCTGATATTTTTATTTTATAGGTAGGCATTTCTATACACAACCAACGCCTTGTTAATTGGTTATTGATTATTCTAAATTTTTCAACCCGTAAATCTTAAGCAACTCGTTGATATTGGTAGTTTTTAAATCTATACCGCCGTTATCAGAAAACGGCAAGAGATAAATCTTTTTCCCTGCCAAAGCCTCTGCAAGCTTGAGCTTCACCAGAGTCTTTCCCCCTGAATTATTGAGAGCCTCAACCATCTTTTCAACACCTTTTGCCTGATTAATACCTTCGGTCTCAATTGCCTTGGCAATCATTTCCTGCTGCTGGTAGTACGCATCCGCTTGAATGGTTGCCTGCGTATATTCACCGTCAACCTTGGCAACCATTTCATTAACTCTTCCTTGTGCCTCTTGCAGCCTCTGAAGATATTCCTCTATCGTGGCCTTAGCCTCTGACTTAAAACGCTCAGCCA
>JAHFFP010000020.1 GCA_023247895.1 Candidatus Omnitrophota bacterium | reverse complement strand
AAAATGTCTCTAATTCTTTGCCCATACTGCGTTTCGCTCTGCAAAGCGTCCTCAGCGTAGTACACTTAAATACGCCTGCGGTTCTTTTGCTCTCCAAGCCTTGTCTGGACAAAGATTTAGGCCATTTTCCTCAAAACCTAACGTAAAATCCGGGTAATAATTGTAAAAAGCAGGTAAATACATACGTAAGGGGAATTCCTAATAATGAATGACTATAGGCTTATTTTTCGTGCGCTCCGATACCGGAATTACCGGATTTTCTTTGTGGGGCAGAGTATATCCCTCATTGGGACTTGGATGCAGCAAATTGCCATGAGCTGGCTGGTGTATCGGTTAAGCAATTCGGCATTGTTATTGGGCATTGTTGGTTTCTCAGGACAAATCCCCACGTTTTTGCTTGCGCCTTTAGCCGGAGTTATCGCTGATAGATATAATCGGCGCCGGATGTTAATTATTACTCAAGTCCTCTCGACGTTTCAAGCCTTGATTGTAACGACTCTTGTCTTAACCAACACTATAGCAATTTGGCATATTATAGTCTTGAGTATTTTTCTTGGTTTAGTGAATGCTTTTGATATCACCGTGAGGCAGGCATTTACAGTTGAGATGATTGAGAATAGAGAAGATTTGGGTAATGCCATAGCCTTAAATTCTTCCATGGTGAATGCTGCGCGGCTCTTAGGCCCTTCTCTAGGCGGTATTTTGATTTCGGTAGTAGGCGAGGGGATATGTTTTCTCTTAAACGCCATAAGCTATTTCGCGGTGATTGTATCCTTAGGAGCGATGCGCATTGCGCCGCGAAAAGTAACCCGTGCTCCTATACGGATTTCTCGCGAATTAAAAGAAGGTTTTACCTATGCCTTTGGTTTTGCGCCTATTAAATATATACTTCTCCTTTTGGCATTGATTAGCTTCATGGGAGTGCCGTATCAGGTGTTGATGCCTATCTTTGCAAGGGATATCTTTCACGGAGGGCCGAAGACGTTAGGGTTTCTTATGGCAATGTCAGGTATGGGAGCCTTAATGGGTGCACTGTATCTTGCCAGCCGAAAGAGTGTGCTTGGATTAGGCAGAATTATTGCCTTAAGTGCCGGATTTTTTGGCGTGGGGATTATCGGGTTTTCAGTATCTAGGGCTTTATGGCTTGCTCTTTTTTTAGTGCTATTCGCAGGTTTTGCAATGATGGTTGAGATGGCATCCAGTAACACGGTATTACAGACGATTGTGGATGAGGACAAGCGAGGAAGGGTCATGAGCTTTTATACTATGTCTTTTATGGGTATGGCGCCATTTGGCAGCCTCTTCGCGGGAAGCCTGGCGAGTAAGATAGGCGCGCCCTTTACGTTGTTAATAGGAGGAAGCAGCTGTATTATAGGCGCGCTTCTTTTTACGTTAAAGCTCCCGTCGTTAAGAGAAAAGATTCGCCCGATATATGTGGTAAAAGGCATTATTCCGGAGGTAGCTCAAGGGATTCAATCCGCGACAGTTCTGGAAACACTCTCGAAAGAATAATGTGCGTAGGTTAATACCTTATTCGTTGCTTCATTTAAGCATTTCGGGAGAGGATGTGAAAAGAAATATCATTGCGGTAGTGCCCAAGGATGACTCCAATTTTTGTCTTGCCAAAAGCCGCGTAAAATAGTATTATATAATTTCATACTTTTTAAGCAAACAGCGGGCCCGTAGCTCAGTCGGTCAGAGCAGGTGACTCATAATCACTTGGTCGGAGGTTCGAGTCCTCCCGGGCCCAGTACCGCAGAACTAAGAATTAAGAACTAAGAGCTAAAAAAAAAGATTGGAAAAAAATCAAGTTCTAAGGCTTAAAAGAGGTATTTTAAATTTATCTTAGTTCGGAATTCTTGGTTCTTAAATCTGTATTGCGGGGCGATTGGCTCAGTTGGTTAGAGCGTCACATTCACATTGTGAAGGTCAGAGGTTCGAATCCTCTATCGCCCATATATATATAATATCAAGGCGCAGCTTCAGCCGGAGGCTGATCCGGCTACGGCGCAAGGTTAGGGCGTCACATTTACAAGTGGGAAGGCAATAGGTTTGAATCCTATTGCACCCCTTTATAGCCTAATTGTCAAAGGAAGAGGTTTCTTAATTGTCAGAAGTTACTCATATAAAAGAGCAAATACGGTTTCTAATCTCGCTGCAGGAATATGATAAGAAGATATATGCGCTTGCTAAAGAAAAAGATCAACTGCCTCTTGAAATCGTAAAGTTACAGAAGGCCTTTGACGATAAGAAAGCTCTGTTACACAGCCTGGAGGAAGACTCTAAGTCCATGGCCATCAAGCGCAAAGAAAAAGAAATTGACTTGGCTTCTAAAGAAGAGAATGTCAAAAAGCTCAATACCCAGCTCGCCACCTTAAAAACAAACAAGGAATATCATGCAATGCTGGCACAGATAGCAAGCCTTAAGACAGATAATTCGGTACTTGAGGAAGAAATCCTTAAGAGCATGGATGCGCAGGATACCCTTAAAGAAGATATTTCTAAGGAGAAGATTCGTTTGGCAGAGGAGGAGAAAAGGTTTAATGAAGAAAAGAAAGAAGTAGAAGCGCGCATCAAGGAAATAGAGTCTTCTATGGCTGATTTAACGGCAAAGCGTGACCATATTGTTCCTTCAGTGGAGAAGCGGGTATTTGCAACGTATGCACGGGTTTTAAAGGCAAAAGAAGGCCTTGCCTTGGTTTCCATTAAAGACTTCGCCTGCCAAGGTTGCCATATGGCAGTTACTCCTCAAGTAGTGAATGAAATCAAAATGCAGGAAAAGATTATTATCTGTGAGTCGTGCGCGCGCATACTTTACCTTGAAGAGGATATTTGAGGCAGTTTGATATTTATATAGATGGGGCGGCAAAAGGTAACCCTGGGCCGGCGGGCATTGGGGTTATTATATGCCATGATGGCAGCCCCGTTAAGAATATTTCTCGTTATATCGGTAATGCCACCAATAATGTCGCGGAATATACTGCACTTGTCTATGCGCTTCAAGAAGCGCGTATACTCAAAGCAACTAAGATTAAGGTTTGGACAGACAGCGAATTGCTTTATAAACAGCTCAAGGGAGAATACAAAGTTAAACACCAGAATTTGAAGCCTCTTTTTGAGCAGATTCGGCATTTCATTAAAGGATTTGCCTCTTTTGAAATTCAGCATATACCCCGTGAGCAAAATCGCGGCGCAGATAAACTCGCAAGCCAAGCAGCGAAACAAGTAATAAAATAAGGTGGGTTGAGAGAGTGGTTGCCCGCCATTGATTTAGTGGCGGGAGGAAAGTCCGGGCTCCAGAGGGTGAGCGCACCCTGATAACTCAGGGCTCTCGAAAGGGAAGGATCAGAGCCACAGAGACGAGCGCCCCACTATTTTTGCTTTGCGAAGCAAAGCAGAAATAAAGCGTACGTGGGGCAGGTGAAACGAGGCAATCTCTGCGCGGAGCAAGGCCGAATAGGCTCAAGCCCATTCTACCAGTAATGGTAGGAATAAAAGTAACCCGCTTGAAACTCTCATTCTATTGAGATTGGGCTGGGTGGGTAGGCTGCTAGAGCTCTCACGGTGACGTGAGAGTCGAGAGGAATAACCACAGAAAAACAGAACCCGGCTTACACAATCTACCTTAATTATTGTTTTAGCTGTTTGGCTTCTTGTAGGTTGTCAAAATAGCCACTGCAAACCAAAATTAAAATGAGCGTTGCACATTCTCACCATCAGCATCGGGCTCAGAGTCTTTCCCGTATTAGGCTTGCCCTTATTCTTACCGCTTTAGGAATGTTCTTTGAATTTATCGGAGGGTTCCTTTCTAACAGTTTATCCCTCATTTCTGATGCCGGGCACATGCTTACTCATTTGTTTGCGCTGGGAATGAGCTATTTCGCTATTCTTCTTGCCATGCGCCCATCGACAAAGAAGCGCACCTATGGATTTTACCGCGCGGAGATCTTAGCGGCTTTTATTAACGGGATCGTTTTGATATTTATCTCCGGTTATTTGGTGTATGAAGCGATACAAAGATTTATGTCTCCCCAGAAAATTGACGTAAAAGAGATGCTTTTGGTGGCGGGGTTTGGTTTGGTCATTAACGGCATAAGTACCTACTTATTAGCCAAGACCGATTCGCATGATTTGAATATCAGGAGCGCCTTCTTGCATGAAATAGGCGATATGATTTCCAGTATCGCGGTGGTAGGTGCTGGATTAGTAATTTTCTATACGGGTAATAATATTATTGATCCTTTGATATCCTTTTTTATCTGCATACTCATTGTAATTTGGGCAATCAGGCTCATTATTGATTCTGCCAATATTCTTCTTGAGGCGACTCCTGCCCATCTTGATATCGATGAAGTGGTGGCGGTGCTTAAGAATGAGGTCGCGGGGGTGCATGAGGTGAATCATTTGCATGCCTGGACCATTGCCTCATCTATGTACGCGCTTACAGCCCATGTGGTTATCGAGGATTGTAAGTTGAGCGCGGCGAATGAACTCTTGGAGAAGATCAATAAGCTTTTGGAAGAACGGTTTGATGTGGAGCATACTAATATCCAATTTGAATGCCTGTTTAAAAAGTAATTATCCGTTTTCGCTAAGCGGTAAATACTTAATGCAAGTTTTGGGATAACGTTAACGGAGGAAAAAACAATGAAAGCAGTAATTGATCCAGAGGTGTGTATAGGATGTGGTTTGTGTGCCGATACCTGTCCCGGTGTCTACCGGATGGAAGGCGATAAGGCAGTTGCCCCTGTGGAGATAGTGCCGAAAGATCAGGAAGAATGCGCGAAAAAAGGCGCTGAAGAATGCCCGGTTGAAGCGATAAAAATAGCATAAAACACCGTAGGAATTTATTGAAATTTGTGGAAATTGGTAGAAACGGAAATAAAAATGACAATACATTTCCATTAATTTCTATTTATTCCTACAAGTTTCATTTGTATGCTAAAAGAAGCTCTCCTTTATAAGAAACTCTCCGACAAAAAAGTTTCCTGCTTTTTGTGCGCTCATTATTGCCTTATTGGCGACGGCAATTTTGGTGTTTGCCAAGTCCGCCAGAATAAAGACGGGATACTCTATACGCATGCCTATGGCGCGGTGGTGGCGGCACACGTTGACCCCATAGAAAAGAAACCGATCTTTCATATGCTGCCGGGCTCACAATCATTTTCTATCGCGACTGCCGGCTGTAACTTCCATTGCGGCTTTTGCCAAAATTGGCAGATTTCCCAAAAGAAAGAAGCGCAAAAGTTAGGTGTAGGTTTAGACAAGATGGCTCCCGAAGAAATTGTGGCGGCGGCGCTTGACGCAGGCTGTAAGAGTATCTCTTACACTTACACCGAGCCTACTATCTTTTTTGAGTACGCCTTTCTCACCGCAAAGATCGCCAAGGAAAAAGGGTTGTATAATATCTTCGTTACTAACGGCTATATGACTCAACCGGCTTTGGAGATGATTACCCCGTATTTAGACGGGGCGAATGTGGACCTGAAATTCTTTAACGACGACAGCTACAAAAGGGTTTGCGGCGCGAGGCTTAAGCCGGTGTTAGAGACTATTTCCCTTATGCATAAGCGGGGTATTTGGGTGGAAGTTACTACTTTAATTATCCCGGGTGAAAATGATTCGCCTGATGAACTTAAAGGTATTGCCTCATTCTTAGCGGATGTGGGTAGAGAAATTCCCTGGCATATCTCGCGGTTTCATCCGGATTATAAAATGACTAATCATGATGCCACTCCTCTGGCTATCCTTAAAGAGGCATATAAAATAGGCCACGCTGCTGGTCTGCGCTATGTGTATATCGGAAATGCCTGGGAGGAAGAAAAAACGTATTGCTATAATTGCGGCAAAGGCCTGCTTACGAGAATAGGATTTGATGTGACCGAGAATAACCTCAAAAATGGGAAGTGCCCTGAGTGCAGCGTTGCGCTAGATGGTGTTGCTTTATAAAAAACTATGGCTCAATTAAATCATATTGGAATATTTACTGCCCATCCGAAACGACTGCTTAATTTTTATACCTGTGCATTGGGATTTACCACAAGCCAGGAAGCCGTGTTGCCTAAGAGAATAGTCTATGGCATTTTTAAGCTACGCAAAGAATGCACTATGGTAAAGCTTTTTAAAGATGCCGTATGCCTCGAGGTTTTTTGGCTTAAAGAGTATAAACTAAAGCCCAATATAAAAGGGGCTATAGGGTATAATCATTTCGGCTTGGGAGTAGAAAATAGGGATGCATGGCTCATGAGGCTAATCCGCGAGTTTAAAGTAGAGGTAACTAAGATTAAACGAGGCGATCATTATAATTATTTTATCCGAGACCCCGATAAGAATATCATCGAGATTAAGGAGTTAAAATAACTGCTATGCAAAAGAAGAAACAGGGGGGGGGATTACTGCGTATAGCAATGGCGCAAATCAATAGCTGCGTGGGTAATTTTGAAGCCAACACCCAGAAAATCCTTGAGTGCCTTAGGCAGGCAAGGCAAAGCGGCTGCGATATTATTTCTTTTCCTGAACTTGCTACGTGCGGCTATCCTCCGGAAGACCTTTTGTTTAAAAAGAGTTTTATTCGGGAAAATGCCCGCGCGCTGGATGCGATACGCGCGAACACTGAAGGGATTGTTGCCATTGTAGGGTTTGTGGATAAAAAAGGGACCTCTCTTTTTAACAGCGCCGCGATTATCGCCAATCAAAAGATTATTGACATATATCATAAGATACATTTGCCTAATTATGGAGTGTTTGATGAAAAACGCTATTTCCATAGCGGGGTGAGGTTTAGTTTGTATGCCGTAAACGATGTGTGTTTCGGGGTGAATATCTGCGAGGATATCTGGATAAATGACGGGGTGATTACACATCAAGCCAAGAGCGGCGCGCAAATCATACTTACCATAAATGCCTCTCCCTATCATATGGGTAAGATTCATCTGCGCCGGAAGGTCCTCAAAGAGCAGGCAAAGAAAAATAAGGTGTTTATGGTATATACGAATTTGGTGGGAGGGCAGGACGAATTAGTTTTTGACGGCCAGAGCATGGTAGTCTCTGATAAGGGAAAAGTCTTGTCGCGTGCCCCGGCATTTAAAGAGGGAGTGGATATTGTAGATATCGATATAACAGACCTTCCTAAAAAACAAAAGCCGGGGAAGGTTATGCGCATAGCGTGTGCTATTGATAAAGAAGAGAAACCCATTTTAGCCAAGGCACGCATCCAGAAACTTAAACCTTTAGAAGATGTGTTTAACGCGCTTATCGTAGGCACGCGCGATTATGTGGTGAAAAATGGGTTTCAGAGGGTTGTATTGGGTTTAAGCGGAGGCATTGACTCAAGCCTGGTTGCGGCCATTGCCGCGCAGGCGCTTGGGAAAGAAAATGTTTCTGGCATCATTTTGCCGTCAAAGTTTAATTCTCAGGATAGTTATGACGATGCGCGAGAGTTGGCAAACAATTTAGGCATAGAATATAAAGTGATTCCTATCCAGGAGGTATTCGAGAAGTACTTGGAGCTTTTACGCCCCTCTTTTTCAGGCGTGCCTTGGAGTGTTGCCGAGGAAAACCTGCAGGCGCGTATCCGGGGGAATATTCTTATGGGCTTTTCCAATAAGTTCGGATGGCTCGTCTTGACTACGGGAAACAAAAGCGAAATGGGGGTAGGCTATTGCACGCTCTACGGTGATATGGCAGGAGGTTTTGCGGTAATTAAGGATGTGCCGAAAACCCTTGTGTATAAGTTAGCCGAGTTTTATAATGCACAAAGAGGCAAAGAAATTATTCCTAAGCGCGTCTTTCTAAAGGCGCCGACCGCGGAACTCAAGGAAAACCAAAAGGATTCAGATAGCTTGCCTGTCTATGAGGTGTTAGATCCCCTACTCAAATATTATGTGGAGGATGATTTGTCCGCGGTAGAGATTATGAGAAAAGGTTTCGCTAAAGGCGATGTGGTAAGGACGATGCAATTGGTAGATAAGAGCGAATATAAGCGCAGGCAGTCGCCTCCCGGAGTAAAGATTACTCCCCGTGCATTTGGAAGAGATAGGAGAATGCCGATAACCAATAGATTCAAGGAGGAGATGAATAATGTTTAATCCGCTTAAGATTAAAGAGAATTTGTATTGGGTGGGAGTGATTGACTGGGATATCCGCAGCTTCCACGGCTTTACCTATTCTACCCAGACAGGAACTACTTATAATTCGTATCTTTTGATTGATGAGAAGGTTGCCCTTATTGACGGCGTGAAGGATTGTTTTTATCCCGAGTGGCTTGAGCGTATCAGCAAGGTAATTGACTTAAAAAGAATAGACTATTTTATCTGTAATCACGTAGAGCTTGACCATTCGGGTGCAATCCCCGAGATGATGAAGCGTATCCCTAAGGCAAAACTGGTTACGAATCAAAGAGGTAAAGAGGCTTTGCTGAAGCATTTCTATACCGAATGGGATTTTCAGATTGTAAAAGGCGGGGATAAGTTAAGTTTGGGTAAGAAAAACTTAAGGTTTATTGAAGCCCCCATGGTGCATTGGCCGGATAGTATGTTTGATTATTTAGAAGAAGAAGGGATTTTATTTTCTAACGATGCCTTTGGGCAGCACTATGCCTCAAGCCATCGCTTTGACGATGAGGTAAGTTTCGACCTGGTTATGGATGAGAACGCCAAGTATTATGCCAATATCCTTTGGCCGCTTAGCCCCATCATCTTAAAGAAACTTGAAGAAATAAAAGCAATGAATATCCCCATAAAGATGATTTTGACCAGCCACGGCCTAAGCTGGCGGAAATATCCCCAAAAGGCAATTGAGTCATATTTGAATTGGGCAAAAGGCATAACAGTTCCCAAAGTGATCATTGCCTATGACACAATGTATTATTCAACCGAGAAAATGGCGCAGGCAATCTTAGAGGGAATTATTTTGGAAGGCCTTGATGCCAAGCTTTACCGCTTGCCCATAACCGATATGGGTGATATTATAAAGAAATTTTTAGATGCTAAAGGCCTTTTGCTTGGCTCATCAACCATTAATAATGACATATTGCCTACGGTGGCTAAATTCCTCTATGAGATTAAGGGCCTACGGCCCTTAAATAAAATTGCCGGTTGTTTCGGCTCCTATGGCTGGGCAAAAGATATGGCGGTAAAGACGTTAGAGACAAAGCTCAAAGAGGCGGGGATATCTATTGCCTTGCCTTCGCTTAATTTTAAGTATGTGCCAAGTGAAGATGAATTAAAGCAGTGTTTTGATTTCGGTAGAAAATTCGCTCTTGAGGTAAAGAAGTCTCAAGGTAGTATAGTTTCAATATGATAAGAGCAAAAGGGCTAAGTATCGTGGTTTATCTTGAGTAGATACTCGTTGCCTGCTGTCTTAAGAAGTATACATTTGAGGCCTTTTTGATTCTCGATTAGGTTTACAATATTGCGCATTGTAGATTTTGTAAGCACGGCAAATGTAATTGGTTGTTTCTGTAAGAATTCTGTAACCTCCTCATCGGTGGATACGCAAGGCACAGGGTGGGGGCTAAAGAAATTGCTTCCATATACCGCAACCGGCTTATCCGTATAATATCTTACCCCCCTGACAAAAGGCTTGGCACAAAGAATTACGCCTTCATCTTTATAATCCTTTAATAGATAAGCGCAGATATCTTTTGAAGACACAAAAGGCGCAATGCCTTTTACCGCAAAAGGAAAGACGCCAAAAAATGCGAGCATATAACAGGCCAAAAGATAAGCAAACTGAGCGTACTTATGCCTGATGGCAAGAATAGTCAATAGTATTGCTAAAATGAACCACAATAGGCTAAGGGTACAGAGCGGGGCCCTCAAAGAAACATACTCAGCAAAGCCAGACATGAATAAGCAGGTGCCTATTCCTAAACCCACGCTGATTATGAGAAAGCTAATCGCCGTTATCAAGAAAGGAGCAAATACAAAACGCCTTTTTTGTGTATCTGCGATAAAGGAGTAGATGAAATCCGCTATGATAAGAGGAAACGCGGGTACTAAAGGTAGGATGTAACTGATTAACTTTGAATGAGAGGCCTGGAAAACTAAGAAGACAACCGCTATCCAGCAGATTAAAAAGAGATGAAAAGGGTTATTGCCTTCTCTTAACCTCTTAATTAGATAGGCTAACGCGCAAAGCATCAGTATGCTCCAGGGAAAAAGGCATCCGATTATCGCTGCCGGATAAAAATACCACGTATCGTTTCCCGAATGCTCCGCAATTAGAAACCTCCTTATGTGGTCATTATAAAAGAATTCCTGAATAAAGCCGTGTCCATAGCGGCTGAGTATATACATATACCAAGGCAGTGCGATTATCATAAAGGTGAAGAATCCCCAGCCAAGGAATTCCTTGCAAAATAAGAATCTTAGCTCTTTTTGGTTCACCAGCAGGAAAGAGGCTATTATCAATAACGGTATCATGAGCCCCAGCGGGCCTTTTGTTAAAACCGCCAGCGCCGTAAAGAAAAAAAATAAAATTAAGCCGGGCTTTTTTCTGTTTTTTCTAGAGTAGCCCCAGAAAAACGATAACAATGCCCATAAAATTAAGACTGAAAAAATCATATCTGTAAATACGGTTCGCGCTAACCCGATGTACAGGCCCGAAGACATTAATATCAAACCCGAAAGGAATGCCTTCTTTTCCTCTTTAAAAGCAAGTAATCCCAATGCATACACCGCAACTACTCCTGCCATGGCAAATAAGGCAGGGAAGAATCTCGCGGTGAAATTAGAAATCCCAAAGAAGGTAAAAATAAATTTTAAAAGCCAATAGGTAAAAATTGGTTTTTCAAATTGAGGTTGGCCGAATAGATACGGCGTAAGCCAGCTTTGATGCCGGATCATTTCTTTTGCCGTTTGTGTATAGAATACTTCATCAGGATTAGTAAGATTTAGAATACCGTTTCCCCACATCAAAAAAATATAAGACAGAAGAATTAAAACAAGAATCCTCTTTAAATAATATTTGTCCATACTCATTTCTTCGAATTTAATAGTAATAAACGGTATCTTTTTCTCCGCAACTTCTTAATTGATAAGGGGCCGCTTTTACAGTCTCACGGCGGTACAATTATTTTTTATCGCGCGTACATCTTATCATAATAAGTGATTGTTTTAAATTAAAACTTACCTATTCTTGTAAATGTTGAGTATTCATGGCTAATTTTTACCTTTTTTTCAACCGCTGGTTCATTTCAAAAAATATTCTAACGGTGTTGACAGCTTTATAATTATCACTTATAATATATTTTCTATGGAGAGCAACGATATACTACAGGACAGGCTTAATAAGCTTAAGTGCTTGGAGCAAAAAGGGATAAAGCCTTTCGGCCAGGCTCAGAAGCTTACTCATCTCTTGCATATTTCCGATGTGCTTTCTTGGTTTCAAGAGGGATCTAAGGCATTTGTCTGCGGCAGGCTTATGGCAAAGCGCGAGCATGGCAAGGTTATTTTCTTTGACCTTAGGGATCAGGAGGTAAAAATTCAAGTATATATAAAAGAAGATATATTAGGCAAAGAAACCTTTGAACTGTTTAACAGCTTGGATATAGGCGATATCCTTTCGGTTGAGGGTGAGCTTTTTAAGACGAGAACAGGCGAGCCGACTATTAAAGCTGTAACCCTCTGCCTTTTAGCAAAATCCTTAAAGCCGCTACCTGAAAAGTGGCACGGCCTAAAAGACGTAGAAACCCGCTACCGCCAGAGGTATGTGGATTTGATTGCCAATCATGAAGTGAAAAAAATCTTCATTTCACGCGGTAAGATTATTACTGCTATACGTAATTACCTGGATAAGAAGAATTATTTGGAAGTTGAAACCCCGATGATGCATCCTATTCCTGGCGGTGCGGCAGGAAGGCCTTTTAAGACGCACCATAATGAATACGATATTGATTTGTATCTAAGGATTGCCCCTGAGTTGTATCTCAAACGCCTGTTGGTGGGTGGTTTTGAGCGGATATATGAAATAAACCGTAGCTTTCGTAACGAGGGGGTTTCCACGCGCCATAACCCTGAATTTACTATGCTTGAGGTATATACTGCCTATAGTGATTGTGAAGGGATGATGTCTTTGGTTGAAGAGCTTGTAATAGAAGCAGCTATGGCATCTACAGGAAAACTAAAGTTTGAATATCAAGGTAAATTAATAGATTTGACGCCTCCTTGGAAAAGGTATTCTTTTGCTGAGGTAGTAAAGGAGAAGTTTGGTATTCTTCCTGAGGATGAAGCGCAGGCGATGTTAGAAAAGTTACAGGCTAAAGGCAGGGCATTGAATGAGAAGAAACTTTCCCGTTCTCAGGTGGCAAAGATAGTTGAGGATTTGCTTCATGAAGAAGATGATTTTTCCCCGGCCTTTTTTACCGACTATTTTTCTATTCTTTGCCCCTTGGCAAGAAATAAACCGGATAATCCTCATATCTCTGAGCGTTTTGAGTTGTTTATCGCAGGGATGGAAATTGCCAATGCCTATTCCGAGCTCAATGATCCTCTAGAGCAGAAAAGAAGGTTTGAAGAAGAAATAGCTGAAGCCGGCACAGATATACCTCAGTTGAGGATGATTGATGAGGATTTTGTCAATGCCTTGGAATATGGCATGCCTCCGGCAGGCGGCCTGGGTATTGGCATTGACCGTTTAGTGATGATTCTCACGGATCAACCGTCAATACGGGATGTGATTTTGTTTCCCTTGTTAAGGCCTCAGGAAGTTGAAAAGAAGTTATAAGTTTGTTTTTAACTTATACGCATAACTTTATGAAAACTGTATTGTGGATAGCTTGGCGTTATTTATGGGGTAGGCGCAGCGAACGCTTTGTCTCATTGATTAGCGTTATTTCTATTTTAGGAGTCGCTATCGGCGTTGCCGCATTGATTGTGGTCTTGGCAGTAATGTCAGGCTTTGATAAAGATTTAAAAGAAAAGATTATTGGTAATTATTCGCACATTGCAGTTGAGGCATCTTCTCCGATATCCGACTATGCGCAGGTGTTAGAAAAATTAATGAAGATACGCCATGTAGTTGCAGCTTCGCCTTTTATTCAGAATCAGGCATTATTGCAGGCTGAAGGCTATAGCCGGGGGATTGTGGTCCGGGGCGTAAACTTTGATTTGGAATCAAAGGTAACTGATGTGAGAAAATATGTGTCTGTGGGAGCGAAAGATTTAGCGGGAGGTATTTTTATCGGTAAAGAATTAGGGCTGTTGCTTGGGGTAGGGATAGGGGAACAGGTGGCATTGCTCAATGCCCAAGGGAAGAAATATGAGTTGCCCATTATGGGTTTCTTTAGCTCCGGGATGTATGATTATGATACCAATATCATTTTTATGGATTTAGCCAAGGCTCAGGAGATTTTCGGGTTTGATAAGGCAGTAAGCGGCATAAGCGTAAAAATTGATAAGCACTTTTTAGCAAATTCTGTAAAGCAGGAAATCCAAAAAAACCTCGGGCCATATTTTTATGCGCGCACATGGATTGAACGCAATAAAAACTTCTTTGCTGCCTTAAAACTTGAGAAAATCACCATGTTTATTATTCTTACACTTATTGTATTGGTTGCGGCGTTTAATATTATCAGCACGCTTGTGGTTATGGTGACTGAGAAGACAAAGGATATCGGAATATTAAAAGCTATAGGGATGAGCGCAGTGAGTATACGCGCCATATTTACCATAGAGGGCATGCTCATTGGTTTCTTAGGGATTATTTTGGGAAGTACGCTTGGGGTAGCCTTGTGCCTATTGCTTAAGAAATACCAGTTTATCAAGCTGCCTGCAGATATTTATTATTTAGACAGGCTTCCGGTGAGCCTTGTGCTTTGGCCTGATGTGGGGATGATCCTTATTGCAGCATTCGGCATAAGCTTGATCTCAACCCTTTATCCGGCAAAGAAGGCAGCGGATTTAAACCCGGTTGAAGCGCTTCGTTACGAATGAAAATGCAACACGCGAATAAACGAGTACTGATACACGTGAAATGCGCGCATATTCGCGTTAAAGATGCTTGAGGCAGGCGATATTCATAAGTATTACTCAAACGGCAAAGAACGCCTCCATGTGTTAAAGGGGGTAAGCCTTAAGGTATCCGAGGCAGACATTGTCGCTATTGTTGGCCCTTCAGGCGCAGGAAAATCAACCCTGTTACATATTTTAGGGGGGTTGGATAAGCCTACGAAAGGCGAAGTGTTGTTTGAGGGGAAACCTTTTACGCAGGTCTCAGACAAAGGGCTTTCTGCTATACGCAATGAGCAAATAGGCTTTGTTTTTCAGTTCTATCATCTAATGCCTGAATTTAATGCGTTGGAGAATGTGCTTTTGCCAGCGCTTATTAGCAGAAGACATAAAATAGAAGATAAACGCCAGAAGGCAGCAGGCCTGTTAGCATCTGTGGGGTTGGGAAGAAGAATTACTCACCTGCCAAGTGAGTTGTCCGGAGGCGAGCAGCAAAGAGTGGCTATTGCGCGGGCGTTGATGAATGAACCGAAGCTTCTCTTGTGCGATGAGCCTACGGGAAATTTAGACTCTGAAAACGGAAAACAGATTTGCCAACTGCTTAAGAGTTTAAATAAAGAAAAGAAAATGACGATGGTTATGGTGACACATAACATAGATGTAGCGGGCATGGCCTCAAAAGTGTATAATATAAAGGACGGAAAATTAGAATAGGGTTTTTATAAAGTGATAGGGAGTAAAAGCGCCTATTGCACTGTTAAATTAAGTTTTATAAGTCTGACAGTGCAGTAAGGGGGTGCGGAGTTAATTTCTGCGACTATTAGGGATTAAGTTAACGCAAGCACTATAAGCTGGTTTATTACACATATTATATGAGATTATTATAATAATCTCCCGCCTTATAAGCTTCGCCCCGCCTTGCCTTTGGCAAGGCGGGGCAGGCAAAATTTTCTTTGATAAGCCCTTTCCCTGCAGGCTTAATCGGTACAGAAAGGGCTATGCGCAGGGATAACTTTGCCGCATTCGGCGGTATCAATTCCTGCCTGCCGGCAGGCGCACATTGAGGGAGAAATAGTCATGAAAGTCTATATCAACGGAAAGTTTTATGAGAAAGCGGATGCAAAAATTTCTGTCTTTGACCATGGATTCCTCTATGGCGATGGCGTATTTGAAGGCATACGTTCGTATGGCCGGATAGTGTTTAAGCTCAAAGAGCATATTGACAGGTTATATGAATCGGCCCAGAGCATCTGCCTTGAGGTTCCGCTAAGCAAAGAGCGGTTGATAAAAGCAGTGTGCGATACCCTTAAAATTAATAAGCTTGATGATGCCTACATCCGCCTTATCGTTTCGAGGGGGGAGGGAGATTTAGGGCTAGATCCCCGTAAGTGTAACGGCAATGCCACCATAGTAATCATTACCGACAAGATTGCCCTTTACCCTGAGAAGCTTTATAAAGAAGGTTTGGCAATTATTACGGTGCCTACGATACGCAACCTTCCCGAGGCGCTTAATCCGCAGATTAAGTCTTTAAATTATTTGAATAATATCTTAGCTAAGATAGAAGCGGTTAATTGCGGCTATGAAGAAGCGATTATGCTTGATTCCTTAGGCTATGTGGCAGAGTGTACAGGAGATAACATCTTTATCGTGAAACATAATCAGCTCTATACCCCTCCGCAGTGTATGGGGACTTTACGGGGAATCACCCGTGATACTATTCTGGAGATTGCCTCAAAAAAGGATATCCCCGTGCATGAGCATGTCATTACCCGCCATGAGGTATATATTGCGGATGAATGTTTTTTGACCGGGACCGCAGCCGAAATCATTCCTGTGATAAAGGTTGATGGCAGAAAGATTGGCAGCGCTAAACCAGGCAGCGTGACTT
>JAHFFP010000019.1 GCA_023247895.1 Candidatus Omnitrophota bacterium | reverse complement strand
CTTTAGTTCAGGAGCAGCTACAATAGAAGCACGGGTCTATAGTGACCCTAATAATCCCAATAAGGCATATATCCTTTCCAGGGCCACGGTAGGCACAAGGAGCAGGATTATTAAAACCGAGCTTACCCGCAGGTCGCTGTACCACTATTTTTATTACTATCCCTGGGGGAAGTCGTTTGAAAGCATGGATTTTGACGGAGAAGGGAAAGGAGGAATTTATGTAAACGGCACCATTGTGTTGGCGAATACAGACTTCAGGAATATTACCGAATTATCCACGAATTCTCGAAGTCCTATTTTGGCGCGGTATAATCGATATTCCCCTCCTTATAGCTTGGATTATATTTTGGGAACATGGGGGGTAACTGATGGTAAATCGCCTTTACCTTCTGTGTATCAGTCTGGCAAGCTAGTCCCCTCTCGGTCATATAACGGCTCTAACCCTTGGCAGGCATGGAATTGGCCAGATCAATGGTGGCCGCCGTATGACTGGATGCCGGTGGCTCAGCATTTTAATTCTCCTGGGTCGGTTAACGGAGTGAATGTGCCATCCCAGTTAGGCACGCCATGGGATTGGGAAAGATATACCAAATGGAGCAATGATGCAAGTGAAGAAAATAGGATTACTAACGAGAAAGGGGTAAGGTTTTGTAATCCCTGCGGTGATATTAATGGCGATGGTATAGATGATACTAAATTTGCTGATGCCTCTTATTGGGAGACGCTTTCAGAACGACTCTGTGGTAGTGGTCAGAAAAATAACGAGTGCGGAAGGATTGACCCGGATTTTTGGAGTGATAAGACCTATAACCGCACCTCGCGCGCGGAAACTGAATCCGTAAAATACCTTAATACCGAATATCAGGCAGGAGATTGGAATAATTGGCTGGAAGGCTCAGGCAGTGTTTTAAAAGGGGTGGTGAAAGAGGCAAGTAGCGGCGGCTATGATACCGCTATGCCTAACATTGAGACAAATTATTCCCAGTCAGCCAAAGAAAAAGGCCTCTATATTGGCCTAAACGATTCCGGAAGTTTAGAGGTCTATCTTAACGGGAAAAAGTCGGCTGCTTTACCCTCTTGCATAGAAGATAATAAAAAGTTTTTTAATACTGTACGCCCACAAGATAAAGATAAGGATGGGAATGTAGACCCTGAAAATATCTTAGAGATTGATATAGGAAAGTGTATTAATTCAGGAGAGGTTCCTGAAAATGGCATTGCCTATGTTACCTACAAGAATCTCAGGTTAGTAAACGCTAAGCAATTACCGGATAAAGGCATGACGGTAGTTTCTCCTTATAATATCTATATTAAGGGTAATTATAATAGTGACCCTTCAAAAACACAGGCAGAAAACGATGACAATTGGCGCCCGGCTTCAGTCATCAGTAATAGTTTTGTCTATATCCTCTCGGATAAATTTAACGACCCACAAACATTGCCTGACTATGTTAACCCTCGGGAATATCCTTATGAAAAAGAGCAAATTGCCAAGAATAAGATTACGCAAGATTCGATAAAAAGAGCGGAGTTGGCAAAGGAAATAAAGAGTTTTTTTGGCTTAAAGAATTTTGACATTGAAAATTATAATGGGACAGGAAAACCTCCGGCCGATGAATATCAGTTACAGGATATGATTCGCAGCCAATATAATACCGAATGTAAGGATACCATGCCTAATCAGGCAAGCCCTACTACAGTGAGAAGCGCTATTGTTTCTTCAAAAGATTTATCCAGCCCAAGCTATTATACCGACGACTTTTATCATCTGGAGAGATGGTCCAGTGCGCCAGTAATACAAGGAGCATTCATCCGTATGGGAAATAGTTGGGCCAATGATAAAGCTGGTAATCCTATACAAGATATCCCGGCGACCTATTGGGGAAAAAGGAGGGGCGGCCCGAATTCATGGGGTTGGAATCCTAAGAACATAAACAAGCAGGATCCTCGTATTCATATCAACCGTCTGGGAAGGCTCTATTTCCGCTATGAGACAAATTTTGCTGATAATACGAAATTGCCTCCTGGCAACCTTTCAGCTGGCACTCAGTCTTCATGGCAGGAAGTTTCGGACTTTAACCATGGTTAAAAATATGATGGAAAGAAAGAAAATGCTGCGTAATAACAAAGGCGTTGCCTTAATCCTTGCTTTGGGGTTTGCGAGCGTTTTGTTTACCTTAAGCATAGGCTATGTGGGAAGCGCGATTACCGAAAGCAACCTCTGCCAGAGGCAGCAGGATGCGGTTGTTGCCCTGTATGAGGCAGAACGGGGCGCTCAGTATGCGGCTACGGAATTAAGGAATGCGGGATGGCGCTTTTTCACTCACCAGAGGGCGGATACTGATATAGACAGTAATGGGGCAGTGGATGATTTGCAGAATGTAACCGTTCTGCCGGCGCGAAGTATTACAAATAGCACAGAAGTGGGTATTGGGTATGCGGGGGGCAATTATCGTATCACTACCGCCTTAGGTACTACTGACGTAAGAACGTATGTTAATCCCGCGCAGCCTGATGCGGTCTTTATCTTATCGCGAACCAACATTGCCTCTACGAACACGCAAAAGATATTAAAAATGAAGGTGAGTACTACCTCTCTTTATGAGAATTTTGCCTTTAGCCCGTATTCTTTGTCATTAGTATCGAATGATGGCAATGGAATAGGGAAAATCCACGCCAATGGGAATATCAACTGGGTAACGAATTCAAATATCACCAACATAGATGAGGTTTCTTGCGGGGGTTACATGCACTATTCATATAGCAACCGTATCCCCGGGTATCTTTTGGATGGGTTGGACGGGATAATGGATGGGCGCGCTCCCGAACCAGCCTCTAACAGCTCTTTGCGCGGCTGGAATCAGGCTGATTACGATGCCTGGTATGCTACTTTAAACGCTACACAACGAACTCAAGCAGCTCCGCGTCCCAATGCCACTCCACAGGCATGGAATATGCGTGATTATCCCTGGATGAGGCTTAATAGCGCCTCTGGAGGCTATCCTTGGCATCCTAATTGGAACACGATACGTAATAACTTTAATGTAAGCAGCTTGCAGGCAAATAGCGGGGTAAGCTATAATTGGAGCGAGGTAACCGATAACAGCATTTTTTCTAGTTCGGTGAGGCCGCATTTTGACTGGAATTTTGGGCCGAACAGCGGTTGGCCTTCTTTTTATAATAGCGCAGGAAATAATTTTACCACCTATCATGGCGGAGGGTATAATTACACTAATCCTTATAATGAAACTTTTGCGGCCTCCCACCTTCCTTCTTTGTTTGGCGCTAATACAACAATAAATGGGGTACTGATACCACCTCGATTATCTTCAGGCGAAACCTATGCCTTTGACCCTTTTTTTAAAGATCCGATGGTTGAGGATATCCATAATGTTGATTTTACTAATACCGAGCTTCAGCCTGGGGCATGGGATAATTTTGTGAATACTGCGACTATTCCTGCAGGCCAGCCTCACTATGGAGAGCCTTTGATGTCTGTTTTAAAGGATGCAAATACCGGGGGCGAAGTGATAAGCCCGGTAGATGTTCAGCAGGGTTATTTTCAAAATTTAGCCCTGAGTGGGGGTATTGTTATTTATGCCAATGGCACTACGAATCGTCCGTTAGACCCAGGGGTTATTACTAACAGCAGTTTTTACAATACCATGAGGCCATATATAAATAATAGCACTGCGCAAATGGATCAAACGATTATTGTAGATGTATCGGCGCTTAAGGCCTGGGCAGAAACTGATGGAACTGTATTTAACGGTATGATATATTTCTCTGGGCAAGGCTGCCGTGATTGCGGTATCCGCCTTCAAGAGGCTAAGGTATTGCCGAATATAACCGATTCCAATCCCAATGGCGGCTTGACTGTGTATTCTACAAGGCAGGTGTATTTACAGGGGGATTTTGATTATGACAGCTCCCGGGATGATACTTATAATGATGCCACGTGGCAGCCGGGAGCAATCATTAGCCAAAATATAGTGTATTATCTCTCTGATGGCTTTAATGATCCTCAGGGCAGCCTGCCTGCGCCGACGCATAATATAAATTATCCTTTTATTCCCGATGATTCTAATTATTATGGTCAATACCATAATGATATGCCTAATAAGGCAAACGTTGATTCTTCCAGCAAGACAGTTACCTACAGGGCATCAATAGTTTCTACTGAAAGTTTATGGCAGGATAATGTTCTTGAACGATGGAGAGCGGCGCCGGAAGAAGGTGGTCCCACAAACTATAATAGAAGGCATATTGGAGCAAACGTGCGCTACGAAGGTAGCAGTACCTATATTCCTGATGTGTATCGGCGTAATCGTACTTACGGAGGGGGGGTTCCGTTGCTTGATGGGTATTATGGGAATAGCCCTATTTTTGAGTATGATACTAACCTTCAGGATCGTGTCCCTCCCGGGGATTTTCTGGGAGGCGCACAGGCCTCATGGCAGGAGGTTTCTGATTTTAACCATGTGTAACCATAAGCCTTCTTATTAAGCCCAAAATTTGGGTTAGAAATTTCCTTCCTAAAGTTCTTGACGTATTCACCTACCTATAGTATACTAAAACCTTAACTGAGAATTGAAAACAGCAATTTTTGTAAAAAGATGATTTTGGGCATAACGAGAAGAGAAACTTCTTTTCTTGTTATGCCAAGTAGTTTAATTTGGAGGTGTGAAATTGGCAATAGAAAAGGTTAAAAAAGAAAAGATTATTTCAGATTATAAGGAACATCCCAAGGATACAGGTTCAGCAGTAGTGCAGGTGGCGCTCTTGACAGAGCGTATAAACCAATTAGGAGACCATTTTAAAGCGCACAAAAAAGATCATCATTCCCGCCGAGGGCTTCTGACTATGGTAGGAAGAAGGCGCAGGCTGCTTAGCTACCTGAAGAAGGAAGACAGCAAAAAATACCAGGAAACCATTGATAAGCTCAACTTGAGAAAATAAACCCTTGCATAAAAAGGCGGTAATGATGGAATTAAAACAAACAAGCATTAAGTGTGGTAATCAGGATTTAGTTTTTGAAACCGGTAAAATAGCCAAGCAGGCAAATGGCGCGGTAGTCGTCAGTTACGGTGGAACGGTAGTATTAGTTACTGCCTGTATGTCCAAGCGGCCAAAAGAAGGAATAGGTTTTTTCCCGTTAACGGTTGAATATCAAGAGAAAACCTATGCCGCAGGAAGGATTCCCGGAGGATTTTTTAAGCGCGAAGGAAGGCCTTCAGAAAGCGAGATTTTAACCGCCCGCCTTATTGATCGGCCTATCCGGCCGTTATTCCCGAAAGGTGTTACCAATGAGGTTCAGATTATTGCCATTGTCTTATCTAGCGACGGAGAAAATGACCCCGACGTGTTGGCGGTAAACGGCGCATCGTGCGCGTTATCCATCTCTGACATCCCTTTTAACGGCCCTATAGGCGCGGTAAGGGTGGGGTATCTGGAAGGGCAATTCATTATCAATCCTACGTATGCCCAAATTGAAAAGAGCACCTTTGATTTAGTCGTGGTCGGAAACCGTACCGGCGTAATTATGATTGAAGGTAAGCTTAAGGAGGTTCCAGAAGCGCTTGTGCTGGAGGCGGTTCGTTTTGGCTTTGATAATCTTCAGGGTATTATACAACTGCAGGGAAGATTCTCCAAAGAAATAGGGCAGGGGAAGGCGGCGCTTGAATATAAGAAAATAGATGAAAAGCTTTTTTTCGCTGTTGAGTCTTTGGCTAAAGAGAGGTTAAAAGAAATATGCCTTTTATCAGCGAAAGAGCAACGGGAAGAAGCGGTAGATTCTTTAGCCAAGGAATTGGAAGAGAAGCTTGCTGCCGAAGGCTATGAAGACTCGGATGTGCGTTTAGCTTTAGAAGAGGTAGAAAAGCAAAGTGTAAGAAGTTATATTCTAGAAAAGGGAGTGCGGGTGGATAGCCGCGGTCCTTATGATATCCGGCCGATAACCTGCGAGATTGGCGTGCTTCCTCGTACCCATGGCTCCGGCCTTTTTACCCGCGGCCAGACGCAGAGTTTGGCAGTAACTACGCTTGGCTCAAGCGCGGATGAGCAAATGATTGAGGCCTTAGAAGGTGAAACCTCAAAAAGCTTTATGCTTCATTATAGTTTCCCGCCTTTTTCTGTCGGCGAAACTGCCCCTATGCGCGGCCCCGGCAGGCGTGAAATCGGCCACGGGGCATTGGCTGAGAAGGCATTATCGTTTGTTATGCCTTCTAAAGAAGAATTCCCTTATACCGTAAGAGTAGTTTCAGAAATATTAGAATCTAACGGCTCTTCCAGCATGGCAACGGTGTGCGCGTCTACGTTATCCCTTATGGATGCGGGGGTTCCCCTCAAGAAACCGGTCGCGGGAATCGCGATGGGGCTTATTAAGGAGGGTGAGCGTAGTATTATTGTCACCGATATAAGCGGGATTGAAGACCATTTTGGAGATATGGATTTTAAGGTAGCCGGAACCGCCGACGGCGTTACCGCGATACAGCTTGATTTAAAAATAGAAGGCATTTCTCTGGAGCTTATCGGTGATATTGTGAAAGATGCAAAGAGGGCGCGCTTAAGCGTCCTGGATAAAATGCGCCAGGCAATAGCCGAGCCTCATAAGGCATTGTCCGATTTTGCCCCTCGTATTACCGTTTTGAAAATTAACACCGAAAAAATCGGCGAGCTTATCGGCCCGGGAGGCAAGAATATTAAAAAGATAATCAGTACTACAGGCGCATCCGTTGATATTGAGGATGACGGCTCGGTGTTTGTTGCCTCAAATGATCCTCAGGCATCGGAAAAGGCCATTGCAATGATTAAAGGCTTGACTGAAATGCCTGAGGTGGGAAAGCTATATACCGGAAAGATAAAACGGATTATGCCCTTTGGCGCATTTTGCGAGATACTCCCTAATAAAGAAGGTTTGATACACGTTTCTGAATTGGCTGATAAATTCGTTAAGAATGTGGAAGATGTGGTCAAAATCGGCGATGAGGTAAAGGTTAAGATTATCGGCATCGATGAAATGGGCAGAGTGAACCTGAGTATGAAGCAGGCTGTCGAAAATAAAGGTTAAGTCAAAAGTATGTTTTAAATACGAATTCATACGAATTAAATCATGTTTTTTATTCGTGTGAATTCGGCCGGTTAGTTCGTGCCAATTCGTATTACGGTAAGGCTACCTATTCCGTTTGTATTAAATCAAAGCACTTTGTAATATAGTAAGCCCTCAAATGAATCCCCGCCATCTCAATGAAATCAAAGCTATTGTCATTGTTGCCGTAGGGCTTTTAATCTTTTTGGGATTAGTTTCCTATACTCCTCAAGACATATCGGTTTTAAGCTTTCCGGTAAACTCCCCTGCAAAAAATATTATCCGCATCTTTGGAGCTTGGATGTCGTTTGGTTTGTTTTTTACCTTTGGCTGGATAAGCTTTATCCTGCCTGCAATCCTGTTTTCCTGGGGTTCCGCAAAATTTAAAGGTAAGGCATTTTTTGATCCTTTTAGGGCGCCAGGCCTTCTGCTCCTTGCATTCTCTTTAAGCAGCGCCATAGCGCTTTCTTCGCGTATAACAGAAACAAGCTTTGATCGAGGGGGGATATCGGGTTTTATCTTTTCTCAATTTCTCACTACTTATTTCGGAACAGGCTCATGGGTAATTGTGATTAGTTTGTTTTTGTTATCATGTGTGTTGGTTATGGAGTTCCTGGTCTCTCATTTTATTGTCAAGGTAGCCGAAGGGTTCAAAGAAAAAGTGAAGCTGCCTGCCATTGTCTTGGGCCCAAGAAAAAAGAAAGAAAACTTGGTTATTTCAGATTCTTCCAGAATTCAAAGGAAACCTTCTCTTATACAAAAAGTGCGGGCTGAAGGAAAAAAAACATTTGAAGAAGCTCCCCCCAATGGTTTTTCTGGGGCCCCTAAAATTGAGTTAAAAATAAAAGAGCCTCAAGAAAAGCTGAAGGCGATAAAGCCGAAGTCCGTCCAGATGAAGACAGGCACTTATCAGCTTCCTCCCTTGGATTTATTAGAAGGCCCTGTAGAGGGTTCATCCCGCAAGGCGCTGCAAGAAGATTTAACCGGAAATGCCCATATCCTGGAAGATACCTTGCTTGATTTCGGGGTTGCCGTTAAGGTAACCAATATCGAACGTGGGCCGGTGCTTACCCGCTATGAGCTTGAACCGGCACCTGGGGTCAAGGTGCAGAAAATTGTTTCATTAGGCGATGATATAGCCTTGGCAATGAAGGCTCAGTCGGTAAGAATTGTGGCCCCTATCCCGGGAAAGAGCCGTGTGGGCATTGAAGTTCCCAATACCTCCATAGGCGCGGTATACCTGAAGGAAATCCTCTCTAGTAAAGAGTTTCAAGACGCCTCCCGTAAATTAACGTTGGCACTAGGCAAAGATATCACCGGCAGGGCTGTAGTTTCAGATTTGGGAGAAATGCCGCATCTTTTAATAGCGGGCACTACCGGTTCAGGGAAAACCGTCTGTGTGAATTCACTCATTCTTTCTATACTTTTTCGCGCTACCCCTGAAGAAGTAAAATTCCTGATGGTTGACCCCAAGATGGTTGAGCTGTCGGTATATAACGGCCTGCCCCATTTGATTTGTCCTGTAGTTACCGATGCCAAGAAGGTATCTAATGCCTTAGGATGGGTGGTATCGGAAATGGAAGACAGGTATAAACTTTTAGCCAAGGCAGCAGTCAGAAATATAGAGTCCTACAATCAGAAACAGCTTGAGGAAAAACTTTCGTATATTGTCGTGGTGATTGATGAGTTGGCAGATCTTATGGCGGTTGCCGCAAATCATATTGAAAATGCCATTACCCGCCTGGCGCAGCTTTCGCGGGCAGTAGGGATACATTTGATATTGGCTACGCAAAGGCCGTCGGTAGATGTCATCACCGGCGTGATCAAGGCAAATTTCCCCTCTCGTATTTCTTTTAAGGTTGCCTCAAAGGTAGACTCGCGCACGGTATTGGACGCAAACGGCGCAGATAAGCTTTTAGGAAAAGGCGATATGTTATTTATGCGCCCCGGTGAATCAAAGCTGATTCGCGCGCAAGGTTCACTTTTAAAAGACAGCGAGATTGAAAGGGTAGTGAACTTTATTAAAGAGCAGGCAGAGCCGGTGTTTGAAGAGGCAATCCTGAAAGAGCAGGTTAAAACAATGAATTTTCCCGAAAGAGAGAAAGATGAGTTGTTTGAAGAGGCAACCAGGCTTATATTAGAAAGCAATCAGGCCTCGGTTTCAATTCTACAGAGAAGACTGATGCTAGGATATGCCCGCGCCGCGCGGCTCATTGACTCTATGGAGCAAGAAGGCATAGTCGGGCCGTATCAGGGAAGCAAACCGAGAAAGATTCTCGTTGACCGCCAGCTGTGGCTTAGAGAGCATGGGTATAATCCTCTCGCCGTCAAAGAGGCCGAAAATGAATCTTAAAGAAAACGCAATGAAAAACGCAGGGTCTTATTTAAAAAATATCAGGGAAGAAAAAGGGTATTCAATTCAAGAAGTAAGCAGGCACACCAAGATTTCACCCTCAGTGCTTAGGGCTCTTGAAGAGGGCCGGCTAAAAGATATCGACCCTGTGTATTTAAAAAGTTTTTCGAAGATGTATTGTCGTTTTTTAGGGGTAGGGTGGGAAGAATTTCAGAAAGAATACCCTCTCAATATGGCGCCTGCAGTTAAACACGCCTCAAAGATAGTTTCTCTCGCGCAGGAGAAAAAAGGGGAGTCCTCCCCAGGCCTGAGGAGCCCATCTTTTTCTTTGAATGCTTTTATACTTAAGAATAAAAGAGCAGTTTTAATCGTTCTGTCGGTAATCGCAGGAGTTTTCTTTTTAATCTTATCTTTTAGAGGATGTGCCTGGGTAATAAGAAAATTTCCCCATAGACAGCCTTATTTTGTCCAAAAAATTAAAAAAAGTCAGATAGTGAGGCCTCCGAAGCAAGAAAAAGTTTCCCAAGCCCCTCAGGCAAGAGAATCGCTCACGGTAAAATCCCTTAAACCGTATCCCGAGGTTTCTCAAAGCGCTCCGGTTAAGGCTGCGGTAATCCCTCAGGAGAAAGAATCAAAACGAAAAGATATTATTCTTACCATCAAGGCGCAGGAAGACAGTTTTCTTAAGATCAAAGTTGACGGTAAAACGGTATATCAGGGGTCTTTGCGTAAAGGCAAAGCTGAGAGTTGGACCGCTAAAGACAAAATTGAACTTTCTGTGGGAAATGCCGGAGGTATTGTGCTTGAGGTAAACGGCAAGGTATTCTCTCCTCTTGGAAGGCGCGGCCAAGCCATTAAAAATATCCTTATTAATAGCGAAGGGCTGAAGATATTATAACGCGTAGATATCGCGGAACTGCGCGGAGCAATACGCTAAACTACGCGGAAATATAAGAATTCGGCGTGGTTTAGCGTACGGTTCTGCGCGGTTCCGCGGTTTTAAGATGAAATCAACGAAAATAGGAATCATTAGCTTAGGGTGCCCCCGTAATTTGGTGGATTCCCAAAATATTTTAGGTAATTTACAGAGTAAAGGCTATACCATTGTGGATATTCACAATGCTGAGGTAGGATTGGTGAATACTTGTTCTTTTATTGAGGATGCCAAGAAAGAATCTATTGATGCGATATTGGATTTAATAGAGTTAAAAAAAAAGGGCCGCTTAAAGAAAATCATTGTTGCAGGCTGCCTGCCGCAACGTTACAAAGAAGCTATTCTTCCTCATCTTAAAGAAGTTGATGCCTTTATGGGAAGGCTTAGCCTCAGCGATGACAATGCCAAAAGCTATACGTTATCCCCAAAGCATTCTGCGTACCTAAAAATATCCGAAGGGTGCAATCATCACTGCAGTTTTTGTATAATTCCCAAGATTAAAGGCAGGCTACAAAGCCGCACGGTGAATTCCATAATTAAGGAGGCCAAAAGACTGGATGCAGAAGGAAAGTCTGAGATTAACCTTATCGGCCAGGATATCAGCCACTATGGCCTGGATATCTACAAAAGATTGCAGCTTGGCGCGTTGCTTCGCGCCATAAGCAGTTCGCTTACGCATGTCAAGTGGCTGAGGCTTTTATACCTGCACCCTCATCATATCACCGGCGATTTGCTTAGAGCAATAGCCAATGAAAAGAGAATATGTAAGTATGTGGATTTACCCTTACAGCATGTCAATAACCGCGTTTTAAAAGCTATGAAACGGGGCGGTAATAAGAAAAAAATAATTCAGCTCTTGTCAGAGGTACGCAAAAAAATACCCGGAGTGGCGATTCGCACTTCTCTGATTGTAGGGTTTCCGGGTGAAACGGAGAAAGAATTTGAGGAGCTGCTTTCGTTTATGAAAGAGGCGCGCTTTGAGCGTGTAGGCGTGTTTCGTTATTCGCGGGAAGAAGGAACTGATGCGTATCATTATCCATCACAGCTTCCTGAAAAAATAAAGGAAGATCGTTTCAATAGCATCATGCAGGCGCAAGCGGAAATATCAAGAGAGTTTAATAGCGGGTTTCTTGGCAGGGAACTTGAGGTTTTGATTGATGAGAAAGAATCAGACGGCACCTATCTTGGGCGTTTGAGTATTGATGCCCCTGAGGTTGACGGCCAGGTTTATGTGAAGGCGCAGGCACAGCGGTTAAATCCCGGTGAATTTGTGAAGGTTAAAATTATAGATACCTATGAGTATGACTTGGTAGGAGAAGTCCTGTAATATGAATTTACCTAATAAACTTACCCTCTTACGCATACTCTTGACTTTTGTGTTTATGTTTTTTTTGTTTTCGCAGGGCTTAGCAGCGAAGATACTCGCGTTGATTATTTTTAGCTTCGCCGCCCTCACGGATCTCTTTGACGGGATGATTGCCAAATCCAGGAACCTGATTACTAATTTTGGCAAGATTATGGACCCAATCGCTGATAAGATTCTTGTCTTGGCAGCTTTTTTAAGCTTTATTCAGTTGCAGCTTATTCCGGCGTGGCCGGTAGTGGTGATTATTGCCAGAGAGTCAATAATCACGTCACTACGCCTTTTTGCCTTGTCTAAAGGCATAGTGATTGCGGCTTCTAAAGGCGGAAAACACAAGACGGTTTCACAATTGGTGGCAATTTTTATAATACTTCTTTCCTTAATTTTAAAGGAGGCGGCAAAGAAGTATTTTTCTCTCTCTGCGGCATACGCTGAGGTGATTGGAAGTATTGTATATGCCGCGATGCTTTCTACCGCCGTGCTTACGCTTATTTCAGGAATATCATATGTGTGGAATAACCGCCATCTGTTTCTGGGGGCAAAGCATGCAGAAAAATAGTGTTCAGGAGGCATTGATTAAGAGTATAAGCAGTGTTTTCGGTATCGGCTACAGCCCTTTTTTAGCGGGGACAATGGCTTCTCTGGCAGGATTCTTGCTCTATATATTCTTTATTCGGGATAACCGCATAGCGCATATGGTGAGTGTTTTGATAATAACCTTTATAGGTTTCGCGGTATCAGCAAGGGCAGAGAAGATCTTTGCGCGCAAAGATGCCCGCGAGATTGTTATTGATGACTTAAACGGTATGCTCGTAGGGCTCTTGTGTGTGCCCTATAGCCTCAAGTTGAGTATCCTTGGATTTATCATCTTCAGGATTATGGACGGGCTTAAGCCTTATCCTATCTATAAGATGGAAAAACTCAAAGGCGCTTTAGGGGTAATGGGAGATGACCTCGTTGCCGGCTTTTATACGAATATTGCCTTACAGCTTTTTTTGTGGCTTTCTGCAATCAAATTTTGCAGATAAACTGTTACTCACGAGGGAGGAAAGATATGAATCATAAGAATATTGCGATGCTTTTTGTGGTAATTCCGCTCTTAAGTGCCTGTACCTCGGTAAAAGTTACCCGGACAGAGGTGGCCAAGAGAGTGGATTTAAGCGGCAGATGGAATGACACCGACTCGCGCCTGGTTGCTGAAGAAATGATTAAGGATTGCCTCGCTCGAGCTTGGATAAATGAATTCAATAAGAAGACCGGCACAAGCCCTTATGTTATTGTGGGGACATTGATGAATAGAAGCTCCGAGCATATTGACGCCCAGATTTTTATCAAGGATTTAGAGGCGAATTTGCTTAATTCCGGCAAGGTCAAGTTTGTTGCCGCAAAGGAGCCCCGTCAAGAGCTTAGGGATGAGAGGGCTGATCAATCCCGTTTTTCCTCAAAAGAAACCGTTAAGCCTTTTGGCAAGGAAATCGGCGCGGATTTTATGCTTCAAGGTATGATCAATTCCGTTAAAGATGAACTTAAGGGAAAATATGTGATCCTCTATCAGGTGAATTTAGAGCTGATAAATTTAGAAACCAATGAAAAGGTATGGATTAGCCAGAAGGAAATTAAAAAGATAGTCACCCGCAGCTCTTTTGGTTTGTAACGAGCAATGGCATGGTTAGGTTAATATCAGCTTTGGGCAATCGGCTGTTATTATTGCTTGCGTGCGTTTTTCTCTCCTCTTGCGCTACGCCTTCTAAAATCCAGTCACAAGTAAAGAATCTTACGCTTCAGAATAATTATTCCAAAGCCTGTACCCTTTTGAATGATAACCCCGCGCGCTATGGGAGAAATAATATTCTCCTTTACCTTTTAGACAAAGGTTTTATTTTACATTTGGCAGGGGATTATAAAGCAAGTATTGATGCCTTTGATAAGGCGAAGCTGAAATTTGATGAGCTCTACACAAAGTCGGTAAGTGGCATTGTCAGCACGTGGCTTATCAATGAATATAGCGCCCCTTACAGGGGGGAGGATTTTGAGCGCGTAATGATTAATATCTTTCAGGCCTTGAATTATCTTATGACAGGCAATCTTGAAGAGGCTTTGGTTGAGGCCAGGGATGTAGACATAAAGCTTGCGGCTATAAACACCCATTATAAGCCTAATGAAAAGAATGTGTATAAGGAAGATGCCTTTGCGCGGTTTCTCATGGGGATTCTTTATGAGGCACATGATACTCGGGAAGATTTGAATAACGCCTTTATTTCTTACGCAAAAGCAATAGCAGCGTACGAGGATGATTACGTAAGAAATTACGGCCTTACTGTGCCAGACATACTTAAGGAAAACATCTTGTCTGTGGCAGAGTATATGGGGAGGGATGAGTTTACTGTCTATAAGGCAAAATATAAAGGAGTTGCCTTTTTGAGCTTAAAAGAAAAGGCAAAGAAGTCAGAAGTCTATCTTATTGAATATAATGGGTTTTCTCCCGTGAAAGAAGAAGCGATGCTTCTTATCCCGCTGCCCGATGCGTATGTGTTTAAACTCGCATTTCCTAAATATGTGCAAAAATCCCAAGAGGTGCAACAAATAGTATTTGGCGCGAGAGGCAGCACCGATAATGAAGCCTTTGAGGCATGCACACAAGCCGCAGAGGATATCAGCGCACTCGCCGTTAAAACCCTTGAGAATAGAAAGGTTAGGGTGAGAGTAAAAGCGCTCACGGCCGCAACAGGCAGATACTTGTGGGAGAGAAAACAAGAGGAAAATATCCGGAAAAGATTAGGGGGTCAGGCAGCGGATGGCTTTAAAATAGTAAGTAATTTGTTCAATGTGTATTCTGCGAAGGCAGATGTGCGCAGCTGGCATACCTTGCCATCTGAGATACGCATTGCCAGGCTTTTTTTAGAACCCGGCGAATACAGCTTTTTTGTAGATACACAAAATGCGCAAGGTAACAATAGTAAAACTGTTGAGCTAGGAAGAATGAAGCTTTCATCCGGAGAAAAGAAGTTTTTTCTGATTCGGACCTAGGGGGAGGTTGCTATGGGAAGGAATACGCGAGCAGCAACTTTTTTCTTTGTTGTATTTCTTTCTGCATGCTGCATGTGTGCAGCATACCTTTTTGCACAGGAAGATAAGAAAGAGGAAATCCCCGCAGGTATGGAACTCCTTGAAGTAAGGCCGGGGCTAAAACAAATAGTCCCCAAAGGCACCAAGGTTTCAAAAATAGGCGATTTAACTATCTTGGAAGACAGTAATGAATATATGGCGCGCAGATTTGAAGAAACAGGGCAATTGCTTAAGAATGATCAGGCAGCGCAAGAGGAAATAAGAAAAGATTTAGATGAGCTTTTGGCAAGCAATAAAAATGTATTCGAAGGTTTGAAAAAAGATATGGAGGCAAGGCTTCTAGAAGTGAGCGCTAAGAGCGAAGATAATAAAAAAGGGGCAGAAGAGCGCCTTGACAAGATTGAATCAGTACAAGATAATGTGTATAGGCGTCTTGAGAGGCTCGCCGCACGCCAAGAAGAACTCGCAAATGAGATTGAAAGGATGAGAGATGTTTTATTTGAGATGCGCGAGTCTATAGAGGAGCCTAAGGAGAAAAAGTAAGAAGCATTTTAAAATGTATATTCACATTGACAATGAAGGTGGAGGGCGTATAATAAAATTGTAAAAGGAATAGCCTCAAAGGCTTATCTTTTTTAAGATACGCCAAGTGAGGTTCATCGAAAAAGGGAAATGCAGTGGGTGTGGCAAGAAGGCCAAAGACTGCATCTGTGAGTAGTAGTAAAGGGACAGAGGGGAGGGATTAAGATGAAAAGGATAAGGGTGGTAATCATAGCGGTAGCTTTTTTTATCGGCATAACCTCTGTAATTCTTGCTGCTGAACATGGGGGGAAAGAACACGGGGGTACGACGACCGAGAAAAAAACCATGCAAACATCTATGAAAACTCTTCTCTCCGCTGATATCCGTGCAGCGATGAAAGATCACGTGATGAAAGAATCTCAAAAAACAGGCACTTTTGATATTACGGATCCGGAAACAGGTAAAGTCCGCCATCTGAAGCTGGAAAGGGTTCACGAAAGAGTAGGTAAGACGGGTAATTACTATTATTCCTGCGCAGATTTTGGCGATACCGTTTCTGGTGAAAAACTTGATTTGGATCTTGACGTGCAAGATAAGAATGGAGTGTTAAGCGTCGTGGATGTCAGAATTCACAAGATAAACGGGAAAGAGCGCTATACCTATGATGAACACGATAATCGTATCCCTGTTCCTGCAAAGAAGATGGAAAAGCACGAACATGGCGGTAAAGAGCATGGGGGAAAATAGGTAATTGCGCTAAAGAAGTAGCCTATAGAAAGAGGCCCTGCAAAAGCCAGTTATCAAAGACTGGCTTTTTGTTTAAACCCGGAATTTGCATTAGGATTTTGGTAAAATGTCTCTCACTCTTTGCCCATACTGCGTTTCGCTCTGCAAAGCGTCCTCAGCGTATTACACTTAAATACGCCTGCGGTTTTTTTGCTCTCCAAGCCTTGTCTGGACAAAGATTTAGGCCATTTTCCTCAAAACCTAACGTAAAATCCGGGT
>JAHFFP010000018.1 GCA_023247895.1 Candidatus Omnitrophota bacterium | reverse complement strand
GGTGAGACTATGGCGGTAATGATGATTACCGGTAACGCCGCGGTAGTGCCCAATACTTTCTTGCAGCCGGTACGCACGTTAACCGCGACCATTGCCGCGGAAATGGGGGAGGCGGTGCATGGAGGGCTGCATTATTATTCACTTTTTGCTATCGGTATAATCCTTTTTGTGATGACCTTTATTATTAACGTAACCGCGGATATATTCTTGCATCGGAATAAAAAGTGAAGACAACGACCAAACAAAAAATCGCCTTTAGTATTTTATTCCTTTGTACCATTATTGTGGTGTTGCCGGTAGTATGTATCTTTTGGATTATTATTAAAAACGGTTATAAAGGGATAACCTGGCAATTTATAACCGCTATGCCGACTGAGGGGATGCGCCAGGGGGGGGTTTATCCGGCAATTGTGGGAACATTGTATTTGGTGTGCCTTTCAATAGTTTTCTCTTTGCCTATGGGGGTTATGGCAGCGGTATACCTTAACGAATACGCCAAGGATAATCTTCTTACCCGCCTTATACGCCTTGCGATTGTGAATTTGGCAGGCGTTTCATCGGTGGTCTATGGATTATTTGGTTTGGCATTATTCGTTACCTTTATGAAATTCGGGGTTTCTATACTTTCCGGAGCTCTTACCTTAGCTATAATGAATCTTCCGGTAATCATTACTGCATCTCGCGAGGCCTTGGCGAGTGTGCCGTATTCATTTAGAGAAGTAAGCCTGTCCCTTGGCTTAAGCCGTTGGCAGACTATCAGGCATTCTGTTTTGCCTTTTGCCATTCCCGGAATTCTTACCGGTGCTATTCTGAGCTTGGCGCGCGCTGCAGGAGAGACCGCACCGATATTATTTACCGTGGCCGCGTTTTATTTGCCTCATTTACCAAAATCTATTTTTGACCAGGCAATGGTATTGCCGTACCATCTCTATATCATTTCTACGCAGATTCCCAATATCTCTCGTGAAACCCGTTACGCCACAGCTTTTGTGTTAGTGGGAATAGTTTTTACCATGAATATTTTCGCGGTGATTATCCGTTCGCGCTTGAGGAAGAAGAAAAAATGGTAATAAACCCAATCTCAAATTTTCAACGTCAAACGTCTAATTTTCCTGCCTCGCCGGCAGGCAGTCAACCTCCAACTGCAACTAAGATAGCAGTTAAACAGTTGAACCTTTGGTTTGGGAAGGTTTTGGCATTAAAGAATCTTAATCTGGAAATATTACGCAATGAGATCTTGGGAGTTATTGGACCGGCAAGTAGCGGTAAAACTTCATTCCTAAGGCAGCTTAATCGCCTCAATGAATTAGAGGCAGGTTTTAGAATGAACGGCGAGGTAACCCTTGATGGCACACACATCAGGCAGGTAAAGGTAGAGGCATTAAGAAAAAGGGTTGGAATGATTTTTGCTCTTCCCCAGGTATTGCCTATTTCAATTTATGATAACGTTGCCTACGGGCCGCGTATGCATGGGGTAAAAAGTAAGAGTGAGATAGACGGTATCGTTGAAGACTCCCTTAAAGCATCATTTATTTGGGATGAGGTTAAGGATAGGCTCAAGGAATTGGCTACGAAACTATCAGGAGGCCAGCAGCAGCGCCTGTGTATTTCCCGCACCCTCGCGGTTAAGCCTGAGGTGATGTTATTTGATGAGCCGTGTTCAGGCCTTGACCCTATTTCTACCGCCAAGGTTGAAGAATCAATGCTTAAGCTGAAAGAAAAATATACTATTGTGCTGGTGACGAATAATACCAAACAAGCAGCCCGGGTAAGCGACCGAACCGCCTTTTTTTTGATGGGTGAGTTGATAGAGATAGATAAGACGCATAAGGTATTTACTGCTCCAAAGGATAAAAGGACAGAGGCGTATATACAGGGGAAGTTTGGGTAAAAAAGCTCTCTGCTGTCGGCCGTCAGCTTTCAGCTGATAGCTGATAGCTGATAGCTGATAGCTGATAGCTGATAGCTGATAGCTGATAGCGTAATGTCTAAAATACTTGCTAAGAATTTGAATCTCTGGTACGGCACTTTTCATGCCCTTCAAAATATCAATTTAGGCTTTGGCGAAAGGCGTATCACTGCCATTATTGGCCCCTCAGGTTGTGGTAAGTCTACGCTTTTAAGAGTGTTTAACCGGATGAACGATGTGGTAGAGGGGGTAAAGGTTGGAGGCGAGGTTTTAATTGATAATGAAAATATCTTTGACGGAGATTTTAACGATTTGGTAAAGTTGCGTAAAAAAGTAGGGATGGTTTTTCAAAGGCCTAATCCTTTTCCGCTTTCGATTTACGAAAATATTGTTTTTGGCTTAAAGGTGCATCATTTGGTGAAGAAGAAAGAGTTTAACGCTATTGTTCAGGAAAGCCTAGAATCGGTGATGCTTTGGAATGATTTAAAGAATAAACTTCATAAAAACGCGCTTGGGCTATCGCTTGAACAAAAGCAGCGGCTTTGCATTGCGCGCACCATCGCGGTAAAGCCTGATATTGTGCTTATGGATGAGCCATGTTCCGCGCTTGACCCTCAGGCAACTCTGAAGATAGAAGAGTTGATGCAGCGGCTTAAAAAAGATTACACGATAGTCATTGTCACCCATAATATGCAGCAGGCAGCGCGGGTTTCCGAGGATACGGGTTTTATGCTTTTGGGTGAGCTGATTGAATTTGGCAGGACCGCGGATATTTTTACCGCGCCGAAAGATAAAAGGACAGAGGAATATATTACGGGAAGGTACGGTTGATATATTGTTTACCGTTAACCGTTACGGTACACGGTGATCGATACACGTTTCCGACCGAAGGGAGGAAAGCAATGGAGAGAATATTCGACGAAGAGCTTAAGCAGCTCAGGCAGTATATCTTGATGATGGCGTCTCTGGTGGAAGAAGCAATTTTTAAGTCTATTGAGGCATTGAAGCAAAGGGATAAATCGCTGGCTGAAGCAGTAATTGCTTCGGATAAAAAGATAGATGAGCTGGAAAATAAGATTGATGAATTTTGCTTAGACCTTATTGCGCTTCGCCAGCCGGTGGCTCAGGATTTACGTTTTATTACTATGGCAATGCAAAGCGATGCGGACCTTGAGAGGATGGCGGATTTGGCGGTAGATATTGCCCAGAGGGCTACGGAGCTTATTGCCCAACCGCCGTTAAAACCGTTAATTGATATCCCAAAGTTAGCCGAAATTGCCCAGAAAATGGTAAAAGAGGCAATCGATGCCTTTATTAATAAGGATGTGGAATTAGCCAAAAAGGTTGTTTTGTCTGATAGAGAAGCTGACGCGCTGCGGGATTTTGTCCAAAAAGAGCTGATTTATGATTATATGGTAAAAGATGGCTCAACCGCGCCGCGCGCAGTTCCCTTGATTTTAGTTACCCGCCATTTAGAGCGTATTTGCGATCATGCTACTAATATTGCCGAGGACGTGATTTATATGATTGAGGCAAAAGTAGTCAGGCATCATCCGGAAAAGCTATAGGCATTGTTTACCATTGAGAATGGCTTTTCCCTATGGTAATATAGTGCTATGCCTAAAACTGAAAATTACCGAAAAATCAATAAGTTTTGCTCTACTTGGGGCGCGGATTTATTTGGGGTGGCGGATATTTCCCTTACCAAAGAGGCCTTTGCGCTATCTTCAAAGGTCATTGAGGGCATGGATAAGGCAATCAGCCTTGGGGTGCGCACCTCTATTGAAGTTTTGGAAGAAATTGAGCAGCAGCCAACCAAGCTTTATTTCCATCATTACCGTACTATCAATATGTTTTTGGATCAATTGGCGCTGCGGGTAAGTAACCATATTCAGAATTTAGGCTTTCGCTCGCTTCCTATCCCCGCATCCCAGATCGTTGATTGGCAGAAACAAACTGCGCATCTATCGCATAAACATACCGCGCTTTTAGCCGGGCTAGGATGGATCGGCAGGAACAATCTTTTGGTAAACAAGAGACTGGGTTCTCAATTTCGCTTAGTAACGATACTTACCAATATGCCGCTAAAGTTAGATAAGCCCGCAAAAGAAGATTGTGGAAATTGCCGGGCTTGTATGGTAGTATGTCCAGTAAAAGCGATAAAAGAAAAGAAAGAAGAGTTTGACCATTTGGGATGTTTTTCCCTGCTTAAGGAATTTCAAAGGCAGAGGGTGGTGGACCAGTTTATTTGCGGGATTTGTGTGAAGGCATGTAGAGGAAAAAATGACAAAAACCAATAATCAAATAGAAGCGCTTTCTAAAATCGCTCAGGCAATTACGTCGGAGCTATATTTGGACGATATTTTGAGGCTTATTGTTACCGTCACTGCCCAGACCTTGGGCTCAAAGATTTGTTCACTTATGCTTCTTGATGAGAAGAGGCAGGAGCTTGTTATCCGGGCAACCCAGTCTATTTCCGAAAGCTACAATAAAAAGCCTCCCCTTAAGGTGGGAGAGGGAATTGCCGGGAAAGCGGTTTTAGAAAAGAGGCCCCTTGCCGTGTATGATGTTGCGCAGGAAAAAGAATATAAGTACAAAGCCATTGCCACCAAAGAAGGGCTTGCCTCTTTGTTGTGTGTGCCGCTTATGGTTAAAGGGAAGGTAATAGGCGTGATAAATCTTTATGCCTCAAAGCCGCATAAATTTACTCAGAATGAAGTGCATATGCTTACTGCGGTAGCGAATCAGGCAGCGATGGTGATCGAAAATACCGAGCTTATGGTGAAGTCTAAAATTATTCAGGAAGAGCTTGAGACGCGTAAGTTGGTGGAGAAGGCAAAAGGCATATTGATGAAAGAACAAGGATTGCCTGAGGGCGAGGCGTATAGGACCATTCAAAAGTATAGCATGGATTCACGTAAGTCAATGCGCCAGGTAGCAGAGGCAATTGTGATGGCCCAAGCGATAAAGGGGAATAAATAATGGATTGGCGGATATTTTTTACGGCATTTGGCACGATATTCTTGGCGGAGCTTGCGGATAAGACGGAAATTGCAGTCTTAAGCCTGACGGCAAAAACAAAGTCTCCGTGGAGCATATTTTTGGGGGCAATGCTTGCCTTTGGTATCGCAACGCTTTTGGCGGTGCTCCTGGGTAATGTGGTTGCCAAGTTTGTCCCGGAGAATGTTTTGCGCATGGTAAGCGCCGGAATCTTCATTCTTATCGGGCTTTTGACTTTATGGGGTAAATTCTAAGATGCAAGAAACACAGGCGGTTGTAGATGCAGCAAAGATTATCGGGATTTCTATTCGCACCGCGCCAAAAAGCGCGGGGGTGGATGATATTGCCTATACAATAATAGGTGATTCGCAAAAAAAAGATTTGGCAAATGAAATCAGGAAAATCGCAACAATGCTTCTTAAAGAAAATAATGACCCTAAGATACGAAAGGCAATAGAGCTTGATTGGCATAGCGACGCCGAGGCATGCGAAAAATCAGACTGTGTTATTCTTGTTGGGGTAAAAGGGCGAAGGCCTTTAGGGTTTAATTGCGGCGGGTGCGGATTTAAGACCTGCCATGAATTCCAGAGCGCCGAACCGCCAAAAACCATATTTATGGCCGGGCCGTTTTGCACTTTTAAGCTTTTAGACTTAGGCATTGCCCTTTCCAGCGCAGCCAAAGCTGCGGCAGATTTCAATATTGATAATCGGATTATGTATCGGACAGGGCTTGCCGGCTATCGGCTGGGCTTAGTAAAGGAGTATAACCCTATCCTCGGGCTTTCGCTTTCTGCAAGCGGCAAGAATATTTATTTTGACAGAAAGGAAAAGACAGAAGCCAAGGAGCTGTGGAGGCAGATTAATAGTTACCAGTCAGCAGCCGCCTCCGCCGAAGGCGGAAGTCACCAGTCGCCGGCGATAGGAGACAGGGGAAAGGCAACAGGAGACAGATAAAATGGATGAAATTTTAGAGATTTTAGAAAAAGACGCGCGCACAACGCCGGAAGAAATTGCCAGAATGTTAAAGAAGGATGTTGCTAAGGTTAAACAGGCAATCAGGAAGCATGAGAAGGATGGCGTAATCCTTAAATATAAGGCAGTCATTAATAAGGAGCTTATCCGCGATGAAGCTTCAGATGTGCGCGCATTGATTGAGGTAAACATTGTGCCGCAAAAGGATTTAGGCTTCGATAAGATTGCAGAAAGGATATATTCGTTTCCTGAGGTCACCAGTTGTTACCTTATTTCAGGCACCTATGATTTATTAGTGGTGGTGGAAGGTAAGAATATGCATACGGTTTCAAGCTTTGTCGCCGAGAAGCTTTCTTGCCTGGAACACGTGAGGGCAACGGTAACTCACTTCATGCTTAAGAAGTACAAGGAAGACGGAGTGATTTTGAAGCATAAGGAAGAGAATAAGAGGATAGCAATATCGTATTAGCGTGGAAAAGATAACTTATCAGCTCTTAAACTGATGAGCTGATAAGTTAAATGTTATTATGATCAAAAGTGTTATTTCTAAAGTAGTTCAAGATCTCCAACCCTCCGGCATACGGGCATTCTTTGACCTTGTGCTGGGGATGAAGGATGTGATTTCTTTAGGAGTGGGAGAACCTGATTTTACCACCCCTTGGAGTGTGAGAGAATCTGCTATTTTTTCCCTTGAGCAAGGCTATACTAGTTATACTTCCAACAAAGGGATGATGAAGCTAAGGCTTCAGATTGCGCACTTTCTCAAGAACCATTATGAAGTTACGTATAATCCCGATGATGAAATCTTGATTACTGTGGGAGTAAGCGAGGCGTTGGATTTAGCGGTGAGGGCTATTCTTGATCCCGGAGATAAAGTGTTGATTCCTGAGCCTTGTTATGTGTCCTATGGACCGATTACCAGCCTTGCTGCAGGTATACCCGTATATCTTTCGACTGCGAAAAACAATTTTAAAATTAGCCCTGAAGATATTGAGAAACATTGCGATCAGAAAACGAAAGCTATCATTATCAATTATCCTTCTAATCCAACGGGAGTCTCCTACACGAAAAGAGAACTTGAGGCGCTCAAGAAAGTAATTTTAAAGCATAACCTCATTTTGATAAGCGACGAAGTCTATGATGAACTCACCTATGATTTTAAGCATACTCCGTTTGTGACGCTGCCGGGATTAAGAAATAATACGCTTTACCTGAACGGTTTTTCCAAAAGCTATGCGATGACCGGCTGGCGGATTGGTTATGCCTGCGGCCCAAAAGAAATTATTGCCGCTATGACTAAAATCCATCAGTATTCAATTATGTGTGTTTCTATTACTAGCCAAATAGCGGCCTGTGAGGCGCTTCAGTCAGGAAGAAAAGCTGTAGAGGAAATGAAACGCGAGTATAAAAGGCGAAGAGAATTTGTGGTTGAAGGTTTAAATAGCGTGGGATTGTCTTGCCTTAAGCCTCAAGGGGCTTTTTATGCCTTTCCTTCAATAAAAGCCACAGGATTAAGTTCAATGGACTTTTCGCAGGGACTATTAAAGGAGCAAAAGGTGGCGGTGGTGCCGGGAAGCGCCTTTGGAAAATCCGGAGAAGGTTATATCAGGATTTCCTATGCCTCGAGCATGGATAATCTCAGAGAGGCATTGCAGAGGATACAGGTATTCTTAAGAAATAAAACGAGAAAAATCGCAGGGATGAAAGGAATGGAGTAAATATGTTAGAAGAAAGGATTATGGAAGATTATAAAAAGGCGATGAAGGATAAGGATTCGCTTAAGGTATCAACGTTAAGTTTCTTACGCTCAGAATTGAAAAATCTGGCTATTGACAGAAGGCAGGATACGCTTACTGATATCGACGCCGTAAGCGTGTTGAAAAAGTTAGTGAAACAACGCAGGGATTCTATCGAGCAGTTTCAGGCAGGCAAGCGCCCGGATTTGGCGGAAAAGGAAGCCAAGGAGTTAACAATCCTTATGGCATATTTGCCGCAACAAATATCCGAGGAAGAAATAAAAGAAACTATTGAAGAAGTGATTAAGGTAACTGGCGCATGTAATATTCAGGATATGGGTAAAGTAATGAAGGACCTCTTGCCTAAATTTTCCGGCAGGTCAGACAATAAATTAGTAAGCGAGTTGGTCAGGCAAAGGTTAGCCCGGGGATAGTATGTCGACCGTCAAGAAGCTGGTTGATGTTTCTCACCAGATTGCCAAGGAAAAAGGCTGGTGGGATGATGAAAGAAATGACGCAGAGTTGATTGCCCTTATGCATTCTGAGCTTTCCGAGGCTTTAGAGGCAATGCGTAACCATGCAACACAAGAAGACATCGCTGAAGAGTTGGCGGATTGCTGCATTAGAATATTTGATTACTGTGGAGCGCGCGGCATAGATTTGCAGAAGGCAATTCGTGCAAAGATAAAAAAGAACCGCTCTCGCCCCTATAGGCATGGGAATAAAAAATTCTAGTATCGCGGATTCAATGTTCATCCACGCTGTCCTATTTGAAATTAATCCGAAAGAAGTTCCCTCGTACCGTAAAGACTGCCGGATGTGGGCCGGATACGCCGGTAAGGCCAAGGGATTTATCCGCTATCTTACCGTGAAACGCCTTGATTATAAAAACCAGTATGCCTCAGTCTATGAATGGAGTTCTAAACAGGATCACGGGCGCTTTATGAAAGAATACCATGATTGGTTAGTAAGTAAATCTAAGGCAAAAGTGAAGGTTTTGGGGTATTATAACCTTAAGACAATAGATGAGATTAGGTGATTTACGAGAAGCCTTGACAAAAGTCAAAGCTGCAAAGTAAGCGAGAGCGTGTATAAAGCTTTGTTGAAAGATTACTGTAAAAATATGAAGAGTCCTTAGGATTAAATCTTGTTTCGCCCGCCTTGCTCCGCAAGGCGGGGCGAGGCGGGGCATGGCAGGCAAAATTTGAGGTGATTGAATATGGGTGATGCAAAATGCCCCGGGCAAAATCCGCAATATTGGAAGGCGGAAGATTCGGTTGAGGTGCAATGCCCGAATTGTAAAGAGATAATTGAGTTCTTTAAGGATGAGCCAAAGAGGAAGTGCTACAACTGTAAGCAGGAAGTGGTTAACCCTAAGGTTGATTTTGGCTGTGCATTGTGGTGTCCTAAGGCGGTTGAATGTATAGGTCAAGATCGTTACCAGCAATTATTATCTTCAGCGAAAAACACGCCCGCGCCTGATAAACACAGGACTAAAAAAGACTTCTTGCTTTTTGAGATGGAGCGTTATTTTGGCCAGGATACCAAAAGGATACAACATGCCAAGAAGGTCCTAAGCTATGCCGAGCAGCTTTTAGAGAAAGAGAAGGCTGATCCGCTTGTGGTAATTGCTTCCGCAGTCCTGCACGATATAGGAATACACAAGGCGAAAGAGAAACACGAGAGTTCCGCGGGAAAGTATCAGGAAATAGAAGGCCCTCCCATTGCCCGGGCAATGATGGAAAAGCTGCAGTTTAAGAAAGAGATAATTGACGAAGTTTGTAAGATTATTGCCCATCATCATTCCCCGGGGGAAGTGAATACGGCCAATTTTAAGGTGCTCTATGACGCGGATTGGCTGGTAAACTTTAAAGACGAATTTGATACACGCGATAAAGAAAAGTTATCCGGAATGATTGAGAAAGTTTTTTTGACGGAAAGCGGCAAGGAATTAGCAAGAAAAACTTACCTTAGAGCCCACTAAGGAATAAAAGAGATATTTATGTGCAAGATATGCCCGTGAGTCCTTAAAGTGCTCTGTATAAGACGCGTAAGGTATGAACGGGATTTATTTTGCGCCCTGTATTTTAGCGTGAGGGTTTAAACCCAGAATTTGCAATAGGATTTCGGCAAAATGTCTCTAAATCCTTGCCAATACTGCGTTATGCTCACAAAAGTGTCCTCGGCGTATCGCACTGGATACGCCTGTGGTACTTTTGCTCGCATGCCTTGTCTTGTCAAGGATTTAGGCCATTTTTCTCGAAACCTATTGCAAAATCTGGGTTAAAGCTTCCTATGACAAAAGAAGAAGTGTTGCAGGATTTTCTCAATAGCCTTAAGATCGCCCTTAATAATTCTTCAATTTATTTTGAAACCCATCCTGTTCTTATAAAATCAATAGATGAACTCGAGGAAAAAATAGATTCCCTCTTTCATTTTATAAACCCGATAAAGGTCGGTTTTACCCCTCGTTCTTTGTTTGTAGACGGCAAAGTCTTGGAGAAAACACGGCTCTATGAAGAATTAGCGGTTTTCTTTCATTTCCGAAAAATAAAAAGTATAGAAATAAGGGATGAAACGACACGAAGAGACCTTGTGCGTTTTCTCGTGAAGGTTTCTCTTCCGGCGAAGGTGCTTTTTAAGGAAGGAGGAATAGAAGATATCCTAAAAAAAGAACAGATATCTGCTATTTGTATAGAGGATTTGGATTATTCTCAATTGCTCAATGCCCAGGGGAAGGAGTATAAGGAAATATGGGCATATCTTTTTCGAGATATCATTGAAAAAAAAGACAGAGAGAAAATAGATCAATTTATAAATAATTTTGATACGATAGTCAGTAAGTTTAAGAGCGAAGAGTTGTTTGAAAACGAAGATTTGAAGGAAAATATCCTTGCATTCCTTGCATACCTTAAAAATAACAAAGAAGATGAATTCAGGAAATGCATAAAAGAAATAGTTAAGGTGATGATGAAGGAAAAGAACACTTTTACAGAATCACAGCTTCTCAAGGCGCGGGCATTCTTTCAGGGTGTAACCTCAGATGAGTTCGCGGATATTCTTTGGCAAGAAGTGGCAGAGGATGAGAATTTTGACACAGTAGCGCTGCGTGTGTTTTCTTGTTTAATGAGCAGCAATAAGCAGCACGACGAAATAGCTCTTTCTCTCAAGGAGAAGATGCGCAGGGAAGAATCTTCTATGAGTCAGCCATTAACCAGCAAGCTCAAAGAGCTATTCTCATCTCTTGGAAAAGAGCCTGTTTCAGGAGTGTATATGAAAAGCCTTTCTTCTTTGCTTGATGGCAAACAGTCAAAGGAAACAGAGGTAAAAGCCTTTGATAGAGGTACCCTTTGTGCTAATTATCGCCTGATGGTGCTTAATCTGTTAGTCGAGGAAACGAACAAGGCGAGATTAGTTTTGATTTCAAAAAAGCTTTCAGAGGAATGGTATAACTTAATAAAGGATAAAGATGCGGGATTCTTTAGAAAATTCTTAGAAATTTTTGAGAAAAAGAAAAAGGATTTAGCCTTTTATGAAATCTTTGAGCCGTTTGAAAAGCAAATGTGTAGTTTTATAGAAAATAGCATCGTAGAAGAAAATATCCCCGAAGGCTTTGAATGTTTTGTGGATATGTTACCACAGTCCACGTTAACGGTAAGTGTTTACTTGGAAAAGATCTTTAACGACCTGAAAGTAGACCCCTGTATCTTAAGGCTATTTTTCAAATTCTTCCCCGCGAATTTACCTATGTTTTATAATGGGTTAAAGAAAACATCTTCCAATATGGAGTTTTTGAGAAATATGATTATAAGCATTAAATATATTAACTCAAGGCTTGGCGTTGAAATACTCAAGTATATATTCTCTTTTTCTGGCAAGTTAGTAAAAATAGAAGCGCTCAAAGCAATGCGAGAGATGTCTAAGCGTGATGAGGAATTTTTGCTTTCTTTATTAAGAGGCGGCGAGGGTTTCTTAAAGAGAGAAGCCTTGTTAGCGCTGTGTAGCGACGATAAGGCTCGTAAAGATGCGCTGGAAATATTGTTGTGTGTGACAAGCCCTTTTGGGATGCATAATGAAATATTGGGAGAAAATGTAGAAATTGTCCAAGAAACAGATGCCTTGCCTTTTGCGCGGGAGTACCTGGTAGTTTTAAGCAGGAGGAGATTTTTTTGGAATAGGGCACTGCGAAGAAAGGCTGAAGATGCCTTGGAGAAAATACATGGCTGAAACGCTTGAGGACTACATAAGGGATTTTATATCTTCTCTGCAGCTTGCAAAAATTTATCCATTGGAGCATCCGCAGTTTAACGAGTCTTTGCATAAGGCATATACAAGCCTGCAGCATTTGTTAAGCAAGAAAAGCGAGTTAGCCCTTGGCATAGTAGGTGAGGAATTAGCGGTAGAAAGGGAAATCCTCTTTGATTTAAGTAAAACTATCAAGCCGCTCATCCACTATCTAAAAGAGCGGGGTGTCGAAAGGGTTATTGTTCGGCGCGGGGTTACGCGAGAGGAGTTGGCAGGGTTTATTGCTTTTTTGATTACTCCAAAAGATACGATGGGAAGCGATACCCAGAAATATTTAGCAACTAAAGGGATAAAGAATATTGTGGTAGGCAAGTTAGGTGTTTCTCCGTTGGATGATAAAATAGGCGAGACAGTAAATTATTTAAGCCAGTATCAGGATTCGGTGGAGAAAGTTACTCATACCTTAAACTCGCTTCTCAATAATGAAACCTTGAATTATATAGATTTAAAATATACCTTTACTATGGTTTTGGAGAATATACTTACCGATAAGACAGGGTTTTTAAAATTAGCTACCATAAAAAAGCACGATATTACTATTTTTATTCATTTAATAGATGTAGCCATTCTGACAATGTACGTTACGTATAAAATGGGATTTAAGAGTGAGGATGTTATGGATATGGGGATTGCCGCATTGTTTCACGACATGGGTAAAATCTATATTTCACGTAAAATAATTGAGAAGCCTGATAAGTTAAACGATGAAGAGTTTACGCTGATGAAGAGCCATACGGTGTATGGGGCTTTGATACTCTTGAAATATACCATGACGCTAGGGACGTTACCGGCAGTAGTTGCTTTTGAACATCATCTTAGATACGATATGAAAGGATATCCTAAGCTCGCTTTTGCGCAAAGCCCTCATATCGTTTCGTTAATTGTTTCTCTATGCGATGTGTATGATGCGCTCAACCAAAGAAGAAGCTATAAGAGGAGTTATTCTCCTGATGCGATATATAATCTCATGCAGAAGGAAAAAGGGGGGGCTTTTTCCCCTGAATTGTTAGATGCATTATTTGAAATTGTGGGAGTTTGGCCAATAGGAACGATTGTGCGTTTAAGCGACCAAAGAGTTGCTATAGTCAAAGAGGTGAATAAAGATGATATATTTTCTCCAAAAGTTGAGATTGTCGCGCTAGACAATAGGAAAGAATGCGTTGACTTAAGAGAAAAGAAAGAAGAACTCAAAATAGAATGTGCTCTTGATCCCCAAGGAGAAGGTAAGCAGTATGCAAGGTTGTCCTATATGTAAGGTAAAATCTAAACCGCCAGAAGCAGAGATTTTCCTTGACAGAATAAATATCTGTGGTATACTTAAAATGTAAGTTGTAAGCGTTGTAAAACGCAGTGAGGCGTTCAGGTAAAAAAGTTTCCTGAACGCCTTTTTTATTAAATAAAACTCAGTGCATATCCTTAAGAAATGAAAAGGCATATGCAGGTGAAGGGATAATGGTGTCCCCAATATAGAAAGCGAGAATGCTATAGAGGGGGTTTTTTATAAAGAAAAATGACTCTATACACGGGAACGTTACAAGAAAGTTTTGGCGCGTTAGTTCACGGTCTCAAGCCGAATCTTAAAAAGATTTGTGCCAAGAATAGATTCTTGGGTTTTATCGATAAGGATGACCTGTATCAAGAAGCCTTAATCAAATTATGGGATAACTTGCAAGGAGGGAAGTTGCAGGATAAAACGGCAAGCTATATTCTGCGAGGATGTTATTTCCATATTCAAAATTATATTCGTACCCACAAGGTTCATAACAACATTATGAGCCTTGATGAACCGGTGGTGTCTGAAGAAGAAGGGCCTTTTTGCCTTAAGGATGTGATTAAAGACGATACGGCAGATTTCTTTGGTGAACTTAACAGCCGATTAATAGTAAGCGGCATAATGAATAATGGCCTCACTAAAAGAGAAAAGGACGTCTGCGGATTATTATATGAAGGCCTTACCATACGAGAAGTAGCTAAAAGATTAAGTATTTCGCATGTGAGAGTCTTAAAAATAAAGCAGCAAATCAATCGTAAATACGCCTTTTACTATAAAGAGGATTTGTAAGAATTTTTATCAGTAGAGTTACCAAGCCGCAGGAAATTTTACTTATATAATAGTATACGTTCGCAGAAAGCAAAGTACGCTTTCAAAGATTAGTAGAGCGTAAAAAAGATACTCAAGAAGAGAGCGTGAAGTAAGACAAGAGGCGTCTAGAGAAAAGGAGGCGCCTTTTTTGTTTAATGGGTACGCGATGTATGGAACAAACCGAATATAAATTAAACCCGGGATTTGCATTAGTTAAATAGGATAAATGGAATGAAAAAAATAGAATGTATTATCAGGCCGGAAAAATTAAAGGATGTAGCCGATGCATTAAAGGAAATCGGCATTGGTGGGATGACCGTATGCCGAGTGCAGGGTTTTGGGGTTCAGCGTATAAGGCCAGAGAACGCACTCTTTGTGCGTAAGCGAAAAATGGAGATTTACGCCACAGACGCTCAAGTGAAGGAAATTGTCGCTACGGTAGTGAAGCATTGCGCGACAGGCAAAATGGGGGATGGAAAGATTGCTATTTTGCCAATGGATGATTGTGTCCGGGTACGCACAGGGGAAGGTAAAAATAAGGCATTATTTTAATAACATACACCTTTTAAAGAAAGGAGCGGGAATGAGTATAGCAAAAATGTGCAGGTGGATAGCAGTCCTTAGTAGCTTTTTATTTGGTTTTTATTCAGGGATTGCCTGTGCAGATGAAGGGGTGGAAACCACCAAGGCGCTTTTACACAGGATCGATGCGCTTGAGCAGAAGGTAGAAAGCCTAAACCGGAAATTAGAGGTGCAGTCAACTTTAGAGGCAACAAAAATCGGCGAAGAGATAGTGGAAAAGAAGGTGCAGGCAGCGCTGGATAAGAGAAAAGACGTAGTGAGCCAGACAATATGCCAGCTCAAAGATACCACCTTAAGCGGTTTTGTGGATACCTCCTATACGCATACGCTGCAAGGGCCTGATTCGCGCGTGAATACCGCGCGGGTCTTTGATACCGAGGCAAACAACTTCAATGTGCAGGCAGCAGAGCTGGTATTGGAAAAGCTCCCCCCTGATGAAGGAGGAGTAGGATTCCGCACAGACCTCTATTTTGGCCAGGATGCCGAGGTAATCACGCCTACAGGCTCAAGCAGGGACCAATTTGACTTGGAGCAGGCCTATATCAGCCTCAGGCCGCCACCGGTCTGTAACCTGCCGTTTGGCTGCTGGAAGTGGTTAAAGATAGGTAAATTTGTGACTATGCACGGGGCAGAGGTGATTGAGGCAAAAGACAACTGGAATTTTACGCGCTCAATACTCTTTGGCTATGCCATACCCTTTACCCATACCGGTCTGCGGGCAGGGTATACCTTATGTAACGGCCTTGACGGATACGTAGGAATTGTCAATGGCTGGGATAATGTCAAGGATAACAATAAGACCAAGTCTGTAGAGGCTGCCTTAGGCTGGACAGCTACCGAGAAGCTGAGCTTTAACTTAGCCGGCATGTATGGCCCGGAGCAAACCTCCAATGACCATTCTCAAAGAGCCCTTATTGACTTCATTACCACCTACAAGCTGCATCCGAAGTGGACGCTGATGCTCAATGCCGACTATGGCCATGATGAGGATGTGATAGCCCCAGGCAAAAATGGCGCATGGAGCGGGGTGGCAGGATACGTGAAGTACGATATGACTGATAAATTCAGCCTGATTAGCAGAACAGAGTTCTTTAGCGACCGTCAGGGCTTACGCGTTACCTCAGGGACAGCCCAAGACCTTTGGGAAACTACCTTTACCGCAGAACTCAGGCCCTACAAAGACCTGATTACCCGTTTAGAGTACCGCCATGATGCCTCAAGCTCCAATATCTTCAGCCGTAATACTTCGGAGATTACCGGACGGCAGGATACCATTGGGTTAGAGGCTATTTACGCGTTTTAGGAAGATGAAAATGTTAGGTGAGAACAAAAAAGGAGGAGAAAGATGATAAACTCAGGTGATACCGCATTTGTATTGATGTCAGCGGCATTAGTATTACTTATGACGCCGGCATTGGCTTTTTTCTATGGAGGCATGGTAAGGCGTAAGAATGTACTGGGGATTTTGATGCAATGTTTTATTCTTATGTGTGTAGTGAGTGTGCAGTGGGTGTTATATGGCTATAGCCTTTCTTTTGCTCCAGGCGACGGTTTTTGGGGCGGCTTTGGCTGGTTAGGTTTAAACGGTGTTGGTTTAGAGCCGTATGCTGATTATTCGGCAACTATTCCTCATCAGGCATTTATGATTTTTCAGGCGATGTTTGCGATTATTACGCCGGCCCTTATTTTAGGTGCCTTTGCGGAAAGGATGAAATTTTCTTCCTTTTTGGCAATAATGCTTTTATGGGCAACCTTTGTCTATGCTCCGATTTGTCATTGGGTTTGGGGCGTAGGAGGATTCTTGAGAAAATTAGGCGCCTTGGATTTTGCCGGAGGGACAGTAGTGCATATTAACGCAGGCATTGCTGCCTTGGTTACTGCATTGGTGATAGGTAAAAGAAAGAATTATGATCATAAACCCACACCGCCACATAATGTTCCTTTTATAGTGTTAGGAGCAGGGTTATTGTGGTTTGGTTGGTTTGGATTTAATGCCGGAAGCGCGCTTGCGGCCAATGGCTTAGCAGTAAATGCCTTTGTGGTAACCAATACCGCGGCCGCAGCCGCAGGCCTCAGCTGGGCGCTTTTAGACTGGATGTTTAACGGTAAACCTACCATTTTTGGTTGTGTGACCGGAGCAGTGGCAGGGTTAGTTGCGATTACTCCTGCAGCCGGTTTCGTTAATGTTATTTCAGCGATAATTATAGGGATTTTGGTAAGCGTATTTTGTTTTATCGCTGTCACAGTGATTAAGCCAAAATTTGGCTATGATGATTCCTTAGATGCTTTTGGTGTTCATTGTGTCGGAGGAATTTGGGGGGCTTTGGCAACCGGGCTATTTGCCTCAAAGAGCGTAAATCCCGCGGGAGCCGATGGATTATTTTACGGTAATCCTCAACAATTCATTGTGCAGTTAAAAGCTGTTTTGGTAACTATAGCCTATAGCGCTATTGTTACATTGGTTATTTATAAATTGGTTGACGTAGTTATGGGTGTGCGCGCAACCGAAAAGGATGAGATTATCGGGCTTGATCTTACGCAACATCATGAAACTGCGTATACAGTTTTAGAATAAAGTATATAAAAGGGGGGGAGAATGAAACTAATCATAGCGATTATTCAGCCGCACAAATTAGAGGATGTAAAAGCTGAGTTATATACTACCGATGTAAATCTTATCACGGTAAGTGAGGTCTTAGGCCATGGCCGTCAAAAGGGAGTTACGGAAGTCTACCGCGGGAATAAGGAAAAGGGGAATTTGTTGAGGAAGATAAAACTGGAAGTTGCGGTAAACGATAACTTTGTCGAGCCTACCATAAAGGCGATTATTAAGGGAGCGCGGACTGGTGAAATCGGTGACGGCAAGATTTTTGTTTTGGATTTAAAGGATTGTGTGCGTATCCGCACCGAAGAGCGCGGACCGATTGCTATCGGATAACCAAGGAGGTGGATTATGTATTGGGAACTTCATAGCCAATGTCATAAGCATACTACTTGTTTGTCTCCTATTGAGGCGGCGTGGCCAAGCGCAGCTGTTCAGGCATGCGGCAGTTATGTAAAAGCTTTTGCATATAATAAAGATAAAGGTTGCCAAAGCTCGGGTGATTTTACTTATAGCAATAATACGCTAGAGAGCGCAAAAGTTGTGCAAGTTAAGATAATCAAAGGACAAAGGCGTTCTTAATTCGTTAAGAGCGCCTTTATCCTTTAAGAAAGGGGAGTTACTATGTCAGTGAGAAAAATAAAGCGTCTATCAGAAGTGAAGACGCAGAATCCTCTTGTCAATGGCTCTTTTGATGAAAAGGCAGCCAGAGAAGTAATGAGGATGGTAGAAGAAAAGAATATTCAAATCATTGACTTGAAATTCAATGATTTACCGGGATTATGGCAGCATTTTTCCATTCCCGCATCAGAATTGTTGGAGCAGGATGACATTACCCGCTCTATCTGGGTTGATGGGATTGGTTTTGACGGATCTTCAATCAGAGGTTTTCAGAAAATTCAGGAATCGGATATGATTATGATTCCCGATCCTCAAACGGCAATTATTGACCCTGTCTGTGAGGTTCCTACCTTGAGCCTTATCTGCGATATTTATGATCCCTTAAGCCGTAAGGCATATTCCCGAGATCCCCGCTATATCGCCAAGAAGGCTGAGAAGTACCTCAGAGACTCAGGTATCGCCGATACGGTATATTTTGGCCCCGAGGCAGAATTCTTTA
>JAHFFP010000017.1 GCA_023247895.1 Candidatus Omnitrophota bacterium | reverse complement strand
ACGGAGATTAAGAATAAAGTGCTCACGCGCGCAAAAGAATTATTGAAGGCGCATCTTGCAAAATAAGTAATAATAACGGTCTTCTCAAGATTTGCCTCCTCCTTCCTGCCCCGCCTTGCGGGGCGAGGCGAATGAAGAACTTATTGTGCGACGATAAAGGTTGAATAAGAATATATAGGCAAAATCTGGGGTAAAAAATATGAATAAGGCAGGGATACTTCTGATTGATAAACCGCAAGGTATCACTTCCCATGATGTGGTTGATATCGTGCGCAAGAAATTCCGTATGCGGCGTATTGGCCATGCAGGCACACTTGACCCTTTGGCTACAGGGCTTTTAATCATTTTAGTAGGAGAGGCAACAAAACAGTTTAACCGCTTTGTAAATTTTGACAAGGAGTATGACGCTTCTTTGCGCTTGGGCACTGCGACCGATACCGGAGATTCCTGCGGCAAAGTGGTGAAGAGTGAAAAATATGATACCCTGACAGAGGAGAAGATAGTCCCGGTTTTGGAAACGTTAGTCGGGAATATTACGCATATCCCTCCTATGGTGTCAGCCATAAAACATAAGGGCAGGCCTCTTTATCAATTAGCCCGTAAGGGAATTCTAGTAGAGCGAAAGGCAAGGATGGTAACTATACATAGTTTGAGGCTCCTTAATCTTTCTTTGCCTGATATGGAATTTAATGTCACGTGTTCAAAGGGAACATATGTCAGGAGTTTAGGTGAAGAAATTGCCCGTCGCCTTAATTGCGTAGGGCATATCTTTAGAATCCGCCGCTTGGCTATCGGCCCATATTCTGTGAGCCATGCCAAGGGTATTGATAACTTTAATGAAGACGATATACGGCCTTTCTAAGGTGCCAAGAAAGTTTAAGGGCGCGGTTGTAGCCATCGGGGTTTTTGATGGTGTGCATCGAGGGCACCGCTACCTTATAAAAAAAGCGATAACTGCCGCAAAGCGCTTGCGTAAGAAAGCTGTCTGTATCACCTTTCATCCTCATCCGAAAGACCAGCCCTATCTTATTTCTTTAGCGCACAGGCTTAAGCTTATTGAGGCGCTTGGCATTGAATGCTGCATTGTGATTCGTTTTAACAAACATTTTGCGCGGATTTTGGCATCTGATTTTATTAAAGATAGTTTAGCCGCGCGCCTGCGCCCGTATTTTATTTTTGTGGGAGAAAACTTTCATTTTGGTTACCGCGCGCAAGGGGATGTTGCCTTGTTAAAGAAACAGGGAATGCACTACGGCTTTAAGGTAAGCGCGGTAAAGGAATTAAATGTCGGTGGCAAGAAGGCAAGCTCAAAGAGCCTAAGAGCTTTTATTCAAGAAGGGAAATTGCGCCAAGCCGAAAAACTATTGGGAAGAAAAGTATCTGTGTTAGGCACGGTGATACAAGGGCAGCGGAGAGGAAGGATCTTAGGCTATCCGACCGCAAATATTAACCCCCATCATGAGGTGTTGCCGAAAGAGGGAGTATACGCAATAAAGGTAACGTATGACAAAAAAGAATATAAGGGGCTTTGTAATATCGGGCGCAGGCCCACTTTTGACAGCATTGATAAAGTAAAAACCATTGAAGTTCACTTGTTTTATTTTTATAAAGATATTTACGGTGAGGATATTGAAATCGCGTTTATTCATAAAATCCGCAGCGAGAAAAAATTCCCCTCAAGTACCTCTTTAATCTTTCAGATTAAAAAAGACCAGCAGAAGGCCTTGCGTTTTCTATAATCAGCATAATTTTATTCTTCACTTAGCTTCCTTTTGATTGTTCCCCAGCGCTATAAAAAGTATTCTTACTCCATCCGACTTTCTTCTCTAAACGTATTTCTTTTGCAAGTAGTACTCTACTCCATTTCGTAATAATCCTTTATAAATAACACTACATATAGTATTTAAATAAGTTATGGCAACATTTATCTTGACAAAGTGGAGAATCTAAGTATACTTTTAACCATATGGTGGCATAAAGTGGAGGAGAGTGGAATAGAATGTTTTATGGCGAATACCAACATTCAATAGATCGCAAGGGAAGGCTTATTTTGCCTGCTAAATTTCGCGAGGTGGCGAAAACCAACTTTATTGAGAAGCTTTTTATTACCCGCGGGCTTGATAAATGTTTGTTTATGTTTAGCGAAGAGGAATGGCGCAATCAAGAGAGCAAATTGAAGAATATTTCTTTTACCAAGCAGCAGTCGCGCACGTTTAACCGTTTGTATTTCTCAGGAGCTACTGAGGTTATTCCTGATAAGCAGGGAAGGATTATCGTACCGCAATATTTAAAAGATTACGGGGATATAAAAAAAGACGTGGTTATCGTCGGGGTGTCGAACCGAATAGAAATTTGGTCTAAAACCAGTTGGCAGGAATTTTATCAGAATTCAAGCGCGACTTTTGAAGAAATAGCTCAGAATCTTTTGGATGAACCTGGTTCTCTTCCAAAGTCTGCGTAAATGAATTTGAATGAGAGGATGTGTTAGTGAAGTGGCTGTTATCGAACATAAACCGGTTATGTGCAAAGAAGTGATTGAGTCCTTGAATTTAAGGCCAGGGTTAACCATTGTTGATGCTACGCTCGGGTTAGGGGCGCACGCGTCAGCAATTCTAGAGAAGATATCTCCCAAGGGAAGGCTTATTGGGATTGACCGTGACACTGATTCGCTTGAGATTGCAAAGAACAGGCTTAAGGTATACGAAGATAACGTGAGCTTAGTGCATGCCGATTTTCGCGCCATTGATAAGGTTTTTGCGCAGCTCAATATCAAAAAGATTGATGGGATACTTTTTGATTTAGGGGTATCGAGTTATCAATTGGATTCCCAAGATCGGGGCTTTAGTTTCCGTTATGATGCGCCGCTTGATATGCGTATGGATAAAACAAGTTATATTTTAGCGTATGATTTGGTGAATAATTTAACTGAAAAAGAGATCTCTGATATCCTTTGGGCATTTGGCGAAGAGCGCTGGCATAACCGTATTGCAAAGTATTTGATTCAAAAAAGGGCGTTAAGCCCTGTAACCACCACGGGGCAATTGAAAGAGGCAGTAATGAAGGCAATCCCTCATGGGGGGATTCACTCGACGCGCATACATCCTGCAACCAGGACCTTTCAGGCATTTCGTATCGCGGTAAATAGGGAGCTTGAGGCTTTGGAAGAATCATTAGCTAAAGTCCCGGAATTCTTAAAGAAGGGCGCGCGCGTATGTGTCCTATCATTTCATTCCTTAGAAGATAGAATTGTAAAGCACAACTTTAAAGATAATGCGTTAAAGGGAATCTTTAGAATTATTACCAAAAAACCGCTCTTGCCAACGAGGCAAGAGGTTATCGATAACCCTCGCGCCCGTAGCGTAAAGATGCGGGTTGCCTGCAAACTCTAATTATGCGATTAAAATACTTCATTATACTACTAGGGGGCCTTACCTCTATGGGTATAGCATATACCTGGCAGCAAACAGAGATTATCAAGCTTGCGTATCAGGGAAACTATTGCCATAAAACTTATAAAGAAGTTCTTGATAGGAATCACTATTTAAGATATAATTTACTTAATTTAAAATCATCATCGTATCTGGGGGCTAAACTTCTTGATGAAAACACTTCGTATGAAATTCCAAAAGTTTCCCAAGTGTTATCATTAGTGTATCCTAAGTCTGCTGCGCAAAGCAACAAAAGTGTCCTTGGTAAGGTTGTGCAGGGAACAAAGGGCACTTCGGAAAAAGGTTTCTTTTTGAGTTCTCTTAATATGCAGGATGTATGGCCGATATCATTAGTGACTGCCTATATGAATAGGCAGGCCCAGGCACAAGACATTGGTAATCAATAATCCCTTTGGCTCTTCTTGCCCACGCGAGGGTAAAACCTTGAGTGTACAAAGTGGAGTGAGTTTTAACAATAAACATTCTTACGAGATTTGTTTCTCACCATTTTAGCACAAATAAAATAGGTGAGGTGATTTATAAAGACCTCCAGTGCAAATCTGCATTAGCCATCGTCGGCTGCGAACGACAATCCTTTTTTTTCTTCTGCTTTTTCTTCTGTGTTTTATTCGCCTGTTATATATCCAATTCTTTAAATCCCGGTATCTCTCCACTATCGCAAATCAACAGCATAACCTTTATGTAGAATTAGAGCCTTTGCGAGGGACAATATACGACCGGCATCTAAGGCCTCAGGCAGTAAACTTCCCTTACGATTCTTTATATGCCTCACCTCGCCAGATAAAAGATAAAGATGCCCTGATAAAGGAATTAAGAGAAATTTTAGGGTTGGAATATGGTTTTCTTAAAGACAGGCTCTTTCGCAATAAGGCGTTTGTGTGGGTCGCGCGCAAGATTTCTCCGGAACAGGTGGATAAGATTAAAAAGCTAAAAGTTCAAGGGTTAGGTTTTGTGCGTGAAAGTAAACGCTGTTATCCGAATAAGCATCTTGCATCTCAAGAGATTGGGTTTGTGGGATTAGATAATGCCGGGTTAGAAGGGTTAGAGCTTTATTATGATGAGTATTTGAGGGGAGTAAACGGCTGGGCATATGTGTTGCGAGATGCCCGGCAAAATCAACTTCTTTGGAAAGATATGATTCTTCCCAAAGATGGCAATGAAATAATCTTGACGATTGATGAATTTATCCAGTTTGTAACGGAAAGAGAGTTAGATGCCGCCTATAGGAAGTTTCATGCGAAGGGGGCATCGGCTATCGTGATGAACCCTCGAACAGGAGAAATCCTGGCTTTGGCAAATCGGCCTACCTATGATCCTAACTTTCCTCAGAAAGCAGAGCTTGATTCCCGCCGTAACAGGGCTCTATGCGATATGTTTGAGCCAGGATCGGTATTTAAAATTGTCACTGCCTCAGCTGCATTGGAAGAAGGAAGGTTTAAAGAATCCGATAGGTTTTTTTGTGAAAATGGCTCTTATAAAGTTGCTAATCACATCCTCCATGACCATCAGCCGCATGGCTGGCTTACCTTTAGCGAAGTAATTGCTGAATCAAGTAATATTGGGACCACTAAAATAGCGCAGGGCCTGGGAGCGGATATAATCTATCATTATGCAAGCGCCTTTGGCTTCGGGAAAAAAACAGGGATAGCTATGCCCGGAGAAATTTCTGGGGTTCTGAAGGAGACAAAGTTTTGGTCAAAAACATCTATAGGTGCTGTGCCCATTGGCCAAGAGGTGGGAGTGACTGCATTACAGCTTGCCTCGGCAATTTCAGTGATTGCCAATGGCGGAGTATTGATGAAACCATATCTGCTTAAGTCAATTCGTTATAGCAATGGCGAGGTAGCCAGTGGTTTTAAGCCGGAAAGTGTACGCCAGGTAATTTCTCCTCTGACGGCGAAGCGCGTAAAGGATATATTGGTTTTAGTGACTGAAGAAGGCACGGGAAAGCTTGCGCGGGTGGCAGATTTTAAGGTTGCCGGAAAAACAGGGACGGCCCAGAAGATAGAGCCAAACGGGCTTTATTCGCACAGTAAGTATGTTGCCTCCTTTATTGGTTTTGCTCCTGCGGATGACCCTTTAATCGCAATGGTGATTATTATAGATGAACCGCACCCTTATTATTTTGGCGGGGTTGTAGCCGCTCCTGCCTTTAAGAAGATAGCGCAAGATGTAGTGAAGTACCTGAAGTTGCAAGAGGATACTTATGCAGCTCACGAAATTACTGAGAAGATTAGATAAAGAACGTTTTGCGACGTATCCTATAGCTATAGATATTTCTTCACTCTGTTCAGATTCAAAAAAGGTAATAGAGGGATCCCTTTTTGTGGCTATTAACGGCACAAAATCGAAGGGGAGAGATTTTATTATGGAGGCGATTGAAAAAGGGGCAGCATGCGTAATTACGCCAAGGGATGAAGCAGTGCCTTTATCTGCAAAAGTCCCTTATGTGAGCGTTACGGATACCCGTTATGCGCTTTTCTTATTGGCTGATGAATTCTACGGGCATCCTTCTGGTAAGATTAAGGTGATAGGAGTCACCGGAACAAACGGAAAGACTACGATAACATATCTTATTAGGCATATTCTCAACGAAGTTAATTTTTCTTCCGGGATAATTGGGACTATACAGTATTCTTTTAAGAATACGCTGCTTCCTGCGCCAAATACTACTCCCGGGCCGATTGAATTGCAATCGCTTCTTGCCCGGATGGCTGATGCGGGCTGTCAGTATTGTATTATGGAAGTTTCATCGCACGGCTTAGAGCAGCAGAGGACAGGCGCAATTGATTTTAAAGCAGCGATATTTACTAATCTTACCCAGGATCATTTGGATTATCACCAGAATTTAGAAAATTATTTTCAGGCCAAAGCACGGCTTTTTACCATGCTGCCCTCTGATAGCTATGCCATAATTAATGCAGATTGCCCTTTTGGCCGCAGGCTTATACCCTTGACTCAAGGGAAGGTGATTACCTATGGAATCACCTCGGCTGCTACGCTCAAGGCGCATGACTTGAGCCTAAGTTTAGAAGGCAGCGAGTTTGTGGTAGAGGCACAAGGCTCTCAAGTAGCAATGAAAACTTCGCTTATCGGTAAGCATAATGTTTTAAATATATTGGCAAGTATCGCGTTTGCATTAACGCAAGGCATAAAAATTGCAGATATACAGAAGGCCATGGAATCCTTTGAGGGAGTGCCGGGGAGGCTTCAGAGGCTAGAATGCGACCAGAAGAATATCTATGTTGATTATGCCCATACGCCGGATGCCTTGGAAAATGTATTGGGTATTTTACGCGCGTTATCAAAGAAAAATCTCACGGTGGTGTTTGGCTGCGGAGGAGAGCGAGATTGCAAAAAGAGGCCGCTCATGGGGCAGGTGGCAGAAAAATATGCCGATAGGATTATTATAACCTCAGATAATCCCCGCAGTGAAAATCCCGAACAAATTGCAAAAGATATCGCTTCCGGATTGCAACAGAAGCGATACGAAATAATATTAGACCGCAGGGAAGCGATTCGTCAGGCAATCGTAAAATCTCACGCGCATGATATAATCCTTATCGCGGGTAAAGGCCATGAAAATTATCAAATATTTAAGGATAAAAGAATTGAATTTGATGATATAATGGTGGCGGCAGAATACGTAAAACAAAGGGGCAAGGAATAGGTGTAGGGGAGAGAAGAAAAATATGCCGGGACATTTTTTTACCACGAGGGAGATAGTAGAAGCAGCAAGCGCAGAATTAGTTATTGGAAACCTCTGTGACCACTTTAGCGGAGTTTCTATAGATTCCCGTACGGTCAAAAAAGGTGACATCTTTATCTGCATCAAGGGTGAGCGGTTTGACGGCCATGATTTTATCCCCGAGGCTATTGGGAAAGGAGCTTCTTGTGTTATTTACTCCCGTTATAATACAGTTTTATTGGGGAGTAAAATTCCTCATAATCTCATCGCGGTAGCCAACACGCTTTCTGCCTTAAGCGATTTGGCATATTACCACCGTAAACGCTTTGGCATTCCGGTTGTGTGCATTACCGGTTCAAATGGCAAGACGACTACCAAGGAAATGATCTATAGCCTCTTGAGCGCAAAATACAAAGTCCTTAAGAATGAAGGGACGCAGAATAATAGTATCGGGCTCTCTTTAAGTTTATTGAAGTTGAATTCTCAGCATCATATGGCAGTGTTAGAACTGGGTACTAACCACTTTGGGGAGATTAAGGAATTGGTGAGAATTGCCGCCCCCAGTGTCGGCGTCATTACCAATATAGGTCCTGCGCATTTAGAATCCTTTGGCGATGAAAAAGGGGTTTTAAAAGAGAAATGGGATTTAATCGAAGAGTTGGCATGGCCACGCATTGCAGTGTTGAATGCTGATGATATGCTTCTAAGAGAGAAAATAACAGCAGCTCATGAAGATACTGCAATCTTTACCTTTGGCATATGCCAGAAAGCTGATTTTATGGCAAAAGAAATAACCCTCAGGAATAAAAAGGTATCTTGTTATGTGCGCAAATCTCCTCTTACGCTTGCTACTGTATCCAAGATAAACGTATATAATGCCTTGGCAAGTTATGCGGTGGCGAGGATTTTTAGCGTTGACGCCTATGATATTATTAAGGCATTTCGCGCATTTCAATTTCCTTACGCGCGGTTTCAAATGAAAAGAATACAGGGATTACAGGTTATTGACGATGCCTATAATGCGAATCCTGTATCATTGCGCTATGCATTAGATGCCTTTACTTCGTTGCCTACGCGCGGAAAAAGAATTCTAGTAATAGGAGATATGTTGGAATTAGGGATGTTGTCGCAAGAGGTGCACGCAAAGTTAGGCAATGATTTAAGCAAGGCGAATATCGATGTGATTATTGGTATAGGCGCCTTAAGCCATATTGCCTGTGATGTAGCCGCGTCTTCTGGTTTTAACGCCAAGGCAATTTTTAAATGCTCATCAGTGCATGAGGCAGGCGGTATTGTGTCCAAGGTGGCTAAGAAAAACGATACGGTGCTGCTTAAAGGCTCACGCGCAATGAAGTTAGAAGAAGTATTGCAGAATACCTCTATAGAGTAGTTGACAAGTATCAATACATCGTTAACTCTCGTTATAGTTTTTTTAGCCTTTTGGCCTTCAGGTAGGGTAACGATGCCGGTATCGTAAGTCCGGTAACGTTTTTTCATCTACAAGTAGGCTCACTGTGTAGCCTTGAAGCGAATGGGTATCATCTGCCTTCCTGGTGAGGCAGGTAACCTTAGCCCAAAGACGCTCTCCCGATTATGGGTGGTAAAATATTACAAATACGTAACCTATATACGAGTGAGGTTATCGAAAGCAAATAATGCTCTACCATTTATTATATCCTCTCAGAGATTTCTTTACTTTTTTTAATATTTTTAAATATATAACCTTCAGGGCAGTCATGGCGGCTACCACGGCCTTTCTGATAAGCATTATTTTCGGCCCTTGCGTAATTCGAAAACTGCGTGAGCTTAAAATCGGCCAGCAGCTCAGATCAGCGGATGAATGCCGTGACCTCTATATACTTCATAGCGAAAAGGCAGGGACCCCTACTATGGGGGGGATCATTATCTTGTTGAGTATCGTGAGCTCTGTTCTCCTTTGGGCTGACCTTCAAAATCAATATATAGTATTTACTACAATTGCAACCTTATGGTTTGGCGGTATCGGTTTTATCGATGATTATATTAAGCTTTCCAAAAAACGATCCAAAGGCTTGGGGATTTTGCAAAAATTCCTTCCTCAAGTGGCTATGGGGTTAGTGATAGGCTTTTGGGTATATGGTGATTTACATCTTGGCTCGCGATTAGATATTCCATTCTTAAAAGATATTGTTCTCAATTTAGGTGTTTTTTACATATTCTTTGTGATGCTCGTTGTGGTAGGATGTTCTAATGCGGTAAACCTTACTGATGGGCTTGACGGTTTGGCTATTGGCTGTACGATTCTGGTGGCATTAACCTATACTATCCTAAGCTATGTCTGTGGCCATGCGGTGTTTAGCAAATACTTATTGATTCCTTTCATTCCGGGGGCGGGGGAACTTACCATTTTTTGCGCGAGTATTTTGGGGGCAGGCTTAGGATTTTTATGGTTTAATTGTTTTCCTGCGAGTGTATTTATGGGGGATATTGGTTCATTAGCGTTGGGAGGGGCTATTGGAACAATAGCAGCTTTTATTAAAAAGGAGCTTCTTTTGGTAATTGTGGGTGGAATATTTGTAGTGGAAGCATTATCAGTGATATTACAGGTGGGTTCTTTTCGCCTGCGTAAGGGTAAGCGGATATTCAAGGTTGCTCCGCTGCATCATCATTTTCAGGTATCAGGGTGGCCGGAAAGCAAGGTAATTGTCCGATTTTGGATAGTAGGGATAATTTTGGCAGTGCTTACGCTTGCGACACTTAAGATAAGGTAAAAATATATGAAGGCAGTCAGCTTTCGGCTATCGGCATTCAGCTTTTTTGCTGAAAGCTGACAGCAAAAAAGCCGAAGAAATGGTTTCTCATTATAAAGATAAAAAAGTTACTGTAGTTGGCTTGGCAAGAAGCGGGATAGCAGCCTGTAATTTATTAAAAGATTTAGGAGCCGAAGTTTTTGCTACTGATAGCGCCAATAGCCACGCAGTAAAGGCGCAGGCTGAAGAATTAAAAAAAAGAGGCATCTCGGTAGAGACTGGTAGCCACACAATAGGTTTCATCCGGGACAAGGATTTACTGGTAGTGAGCCCCGGGGTAAACTATAGTTCTCAGGCTTTATTATGGGCAAGTGAATTTAAGATTCCTGTCATAAGCGAGATAGAATTGGCATGGTCGCTTTGCCCTGCGACGGTTGTCGCCATTACAGGAACTAACGGCAAAACCACAGTTACTACCTTAGTGGCAAAGGTGCTTGAGGCTTCCGGAAGAAAGGCTTTGGCGTTAGGCAATATCGGCAAGCCTTTTTCTCAGGAAGTAATGAGCCTGCATAATGATGATTTTGTCTCTTTAGAGGTGAGTTCTTTTCAATTAGAGAAAATCAGCAGATTCAAGCCAAAGGCCTCGCTTATTTTGAATTTTACGCCAGATCATCTGGATAGATACAGTACTATTCAAGATTACCTGGATGCAAAAAAACGCATCTTTATGAATCAAGACGCGCATGATTATGCCGTATTAAATTATGATGACCCCGTGGTAAGGGTGTTGGCTAAGGAAATAAAGGCGCGCGTGATATTTTTTGGCAGGCAGCATACCCACTATGACGCGGTATTGAATCTTAACCCTAACCACCTTGCGGTGATGGCAGTAGCAGAGGCGTTTGAGGTCCCTAGGGAAATCTGCTATGAAGTTTTTCGTAATTTTAGAGGGGTTGAACACCGGTTAGAATTAGTGCGTACGATAGATACAATAGATTTTATCAATGATTCAAAAGCTACCAATGTCGATTCTACTATATGGGCATTGCATAATACCATGAAGCCCGCGATTCTCATTGCCGGCGGCAGGGATAAAAAGAGCGATTACAAGGCTATTGCTGATTTAGTAAAGCAGAAGGTAAGACTGCTGGTAGTGATAGGGGAGGCAAAGGAGAAAATCAGCGCGTCCTTTAACGGGCTTTTACCGATTATGAAAGTTTCTTCCCTAGAAGAGGCGGTACGCGTAAGTTTCCATAAGGCGCAAAGCGGTGATTGTATCTTGTTTTCTCCTATGTGCGCGAGTTTTGATATGTTTAAAGATTATGAACATAGGGGAAGGGTATTTAAGGAAATAGTAAATAAGTTGATAGTCAATAGTTCATAGCCAATAGCTTGATAATTGTTACTATCGACTACGAACTGACATATGCGGAACATTCGAATATCCTTGGCGATGATAGTGTTTACCTTAATTGCTATAGGCATAGTGATGATTTATAGCTCAACCTCAATCTATGCATGGGAAAGGTTTAAGGATAGTGCGTATTTCTTGAAAAGGCATCTCATATTTGTATCTTTGGGGTTTCTTTTTTCTTTTTTCATTATGTCATTTGATTACCGTGTATTAGCTAAACATGCGAAGGTATTGATTTTGGCCTCTTTATTCTTGCTTGTGTTGCTCCATGTCCCGGGAATAAGCAGAGAGATTTCCGGAGCAAAACGATGGTTTAGTTTGTTTGGATTTAGTTTCCAGCCTTCTGAATTTGCGAACCTCGCGGTCATTATTTATGTTGCTTCATTTCTTTCGCGCAAAGGGGTAAGCAGGATGGAGCGTTTTAGTTTAGGCTTCTTGCCGGCGATAATAGCCCTCGGTATGGTAGGCATATTAGTTTTGATACAGCCGGACCTAGGGACAGTAGTCGCCTTAAGCATGGTCGTGTGTATTATGCTTTTTGTCGCAGGGGCAAAACTGAGGTATCTTGGGTATATAATCTTGGCGGGGATTCCTTTCTTATATATATTAATTTTTAATGTTCCTTACCGGCGGCAGCGCATAATGGCATTTTTAAACCCTTGGGCTGATCCTTTAGGTTCAGGCTTTCAGCTTATTCAATCGCAGGTTGCTTTAGGTTCGGGAGGTTTCTTTGGCCGCGGCTTAGGCAAAAGTATACAGAAGTTATCGTATCTTCCCGCGGCGCATACTGATTTTATATACTCAATTATAGGCGAAGAATTAGGGTTCTGTGCGGTAGTGGCGGTGATAGTGCTTTTTGTGCTTTTTTTTATCTATGGCTGTAAAATCATAAAATACACCCAGGATTCCTTCGGCGCATTCTTGAGCTTGGGGATAATTTCTTTGATTGCCATTAAAGCGGTGATCAATATAGGGGTGAGTATCGGTGTATTTCCCACCAAGGGATTGCCTTTGCCTTTTATCAGTTATGGCGGTTCATCTTTGATTATTGATATGGTAAGCGTCGCCTTGCTGCTTAATGTAGCGCGATTTGATCAGAATCCATGAGCTCTTTGTGTGCTTTAGATGATATGCACCGTAAAGATAATTTCGCTACTGCCCATAGCCAGGGTTTACCTCAAGGATTCAGAGTCCTTATTGCCGCGGGAGCAAGCGGCGGCCACCTTTATCCAGCGCTCAGCCTTGCGGAAAGCTTACGCGAGAAAGGCCATGAGGCAAACATTGCCTTTGTTTCTTCAAAACGTGCCGGCCTGGAGAATCTTATCACGGGATACAGGCTTTTTCTTATTTCCGTCCTCCCGTTCCAGCGTCCTTACCCACAATTCCTGCGGGCGCTGTATGGCTTTCTGAAATCGCTGGTAGAGTCTTTTTTTATCATTGAAAAATTCCGGCCAGACGTGGTTATAGGGTTTGGCTCTTATGTGAGTTTTCCGCTTCTTTTAGAGGCAGCATTATTGAAAAAACATACCCTTATCCATGAACAAAATGTATCATTGGGTTTGGCGAATAAAGCCTTAAGCTATTTCGCGGATACCATTGCGGTAAGTTTCCCCCAAACACGGGTAGTAGGCCCGCAATGTGTTTTTACGGGTAACCCGTTGCGTAAATCATTAGTGATTGAAGATAAGGCCTCCGCAAGGCGTTTTTTCAATTTAAGCGATAAATTCACGGTTTTAGTACTCGGGGGAAGCCAAGGCTCGCGCCGCCTCAACAGCGAGTTTAGGAATGTCGTAGCCTTATTAGAGAAGAAAGAAGATTTTCAGTTTATTCATATTACAGGAAAAAACGATTATTTTGACTTGAAAAAAACATACAGCTATATTACAATTAAACATTGCATTTTTGATTTTCTAGCGCATATGCAATGGGCGTATAGCGCGGCGGATTTGGTAATCAGCCGCGCTGGTGCAGGGACGATTTCAGAACTCGCCTATTTTAGGAAAGCAGCTGTTTTGGTGCCTTTTCCCTACGCCGGAAGCCATCAGGTGGAGAATGCGCGTTATTTGCAAAAGGAAAATGCCGCGATAGTAATAGAAGAGAAAGAGCTAAAAGCCTCTACCTTGTACGAGCATGTGCTAAGGTTGATCTCAGCGGCAGATGAGCGAAAGAGTTTAGAGGAAAATATTCAGAAGTTTGCGATAGTAAATGCTTCGGAAAAATTAGCGCAAGCGGTAGTGAGTCTTGCCCGTGAGGCATGTAGATGCGCCAGAGGAGAGGGCGTTTGATGAAACCACAAAGGTATAGATACGTGATAAGAATTTCTTTTTTTGCCTTATTGTATCTGATTTGTTTTTGTAAGGCGCTCTTGGCATTGGATAAGAGGGATTGGAGAGAACAGAAAAGCGACCACTTTATTGTGTATTACGCAGATGCGAAAGAAGATTTTGTAACGCAAGCCGCTTTAAAGGCAGAGGAATATTATAAAAGTATTACCGAGGAACTGGGCTTTACCCGTTACAACTTTTGGCTTTGGGATAACAGGGCAAAGATATATATCTATAATGATGCCGAAGATTATCAGGTTCGCACCGGTAAGCCTTCATGGTCCGGAGGGGTGGCATATTATCATGAAAAAGTGATTGAGACCTATCCTTGGGCACAAGGTTTCTTTCAATCCTTGCTTCCTCATGAGCTTGGCCATATAATATTTAGGGAATTTATCGGTGCAGAAAGTAATGCCCCTGTCTGGTTAGATGAGGGGGTGGCGATGTATCAAGAAAAATACAGAATGAAAAATATCAGGACTAAGCTGCTTGAGGCCATTGATCAGAATAAGCTTATCCCTCTTAATAAATTATCCGAAATGAATATAATGTTTGTAAAAGATAAAGACGTGGTTGATTTATATTATACCGAGGCAATCAGCGTAGTGGATTATTTGATAACTCATTTCGGTAAGGATAATTTTGTCAGATTGTGTAAAGCTCTTAAAGAGCGCAAGACTTTTGATCAAGCAATAGAGGAGTCATATAAGGTTTTTAAGAATTTAGATGAGCTGCATAAAGGTTGGTTAAGGTATATTAAAGAATAAGATGAGTAAATGTGCGTTGCCCTAAGAACACAGGCTATCTGTTGTTGAACGAAAAATAAAAATATGTCAATCCACAGAGGACATTTCCAAGGGGCTATGTTGGCGCATGAGCGGATCCATTTTATTGGTATAGGCGGCATAGGCATGAGCGGTATTGCTTCTATTTTGAAAAAGCAAGGTTATCGTATCAGCGGCTCAGACGTTAAGGAAAGCGCAATTACGCAAAAACTTTTATCTGAGGGGATCCTTGTTTTCTTAGGCCATAACCCCTTACACATGGGAGATGCCAAGATAGTGGTATATTCGTCAGCAATCAGGGAAGACAACCCCGAATTAGTAGCTGCAAGAAACAGGGGCATGGTGGTAATGCGAAGGGCGCAGGCCCTGGCAGAATTGATGCAGGAGAAGACCTGTATTGCAGTAAGCGGTGCCCATGGAAAGACTACTACCACGGCGTTAACCAGCCATGTATTGCTGCAATCTGGGTTTTATCCTACCGTGGCGATAGGGGGGATTTTGAGGAATCTCGAAGATAATTGTTGTGTGGGTGAGAGTGAGTTTTTCGTTGCCGAAGCCGATGAATCTGACGGAACTTTTCTATACTATATGCCTGATTATCCCATTATTACCAATATTGATAGGGAACACCTTGATTATTACCATAGTTGGCAGGAAATACTCGATGCCTATACGCAATTTATTTCGCACACCAAAGATAAGGGTTGCCTCTTTTGTTGTGGAGACGACCCTGCTATACGCCAGATTACCGCAGGATATAAAGGGCGTATTGTTTATTTTGGATTATCGAGCCACAATGATTATCATCCTCAAGATATACGCCTGAACGGATTTTCTTCGCAGTTTAGCTGTTGCCATAAAGACAAAATACTTGGAAAAATCACTTTGCCCTTGGCAGGTGAGCATAATATCTCAAACAGCTTAGCAGTAATTGCATTAGGAAAAGAGCTTGGGATTGCCGATGAAGATATAGTGTCGGCATTATCTACTTTTAAAGGCACCCAGCGAAGGTTTCAGCTTAAGGCAGAACATAATGGCATAAAAATAATTGACGATTATGGCCATCATCCTACGGAGATTCGGGCTACGCTTCAGGCTGCGAAAAATGTTGCCTCTCAACGCTTAATAGTTGTGTTTGAGCCTCATCGCTATAGCCGGACTCAATTCCTTATGGATGAGTTTGTGGACAGTTTTCAGTTAGCGGATTGTGTGGTGCTTACCGATATTTATGCTGCTTCAGAGAACCCTATTGAAGGTGTTTCCTCTGAAGCCTTGTATAAGAGAATAAAATTGAAGTTTCCTTCAGTTAATGTGGTATATCTGGCAAAAGAAAAAATTGTAGCGTATGTCTTAGATATGCTAAAGCCAGGGGATGTGGTGCTTACCGTGGGCGCGGGAGATATAGGAAAGCTAAGCGATGAGTTGGTACACAGGATTACATGCGAAAATACTCTTTGATGAGCCGTTAGCCAAACATACGACATTAAGAGTCGGCCCTCTTGCGAAGATATGGATAGAGCCTTATGAGAAAGAATCCTTACGGGCTATTCTTTGTCACGCAAAGGCTAAGAAAATAGATTATTTAGTGGTCGGCTGCGGTTCGAAGATGCTTATTAAAAAACAAAAAGTGCCTTTAGCGATACGTTTAGGCTCGCCTCAGTTTACGGCATGCAAAGTTGATGATATTGATATAATAGCCGGTTCAGGTACGAAGTTAGCTGCGTTAGTCAATTCCGCGTATATGCATGGGTTAGGAGGCTTGGAGTTTTTAAGCGGTATTCCCGCAACGGCAGGAGGCGCGGTAATGCTCAATGCCGGGGTGGGCTGGCCTGAACGTATTGAGCTTGGCTCTTTTGTCTATGAGGTTGAGGTGATGGATAAAAACGGCAAGATTAAGGTGTTGCCTCAAAATCGCTTAAGCTTCAGTTATCGCTCTTCAAATCTAAGGCCTTATATTATTTTAAGTGTGCGGTTTAAGCTATTTAAAAAGAACAAAGAAAATATTAAGCTTAAAATAAGAAAATTCTTAGAGTACCGTAAAAAAACTCAGGAATTAGGATGTTTTTCAGCAGGATGCATTTTTAAAAATGTGAATGGCATCTCAAGCGGCAGGCTTATTGATGAGTGCGGCTTAAAGGGCAGGCAAATCGGGGATGCGGTTATTAGCAAGAAACACGCGAATTTCATAATCAACCGGGGCAGCGCTACTGCCAATGATATTGTATCTTTAATGAGGGTAATGAAAGCAGCGGTGAGAAAGAGGTTTAAACTTAATTTAGAGCCTGAGGTCAAAATTATTTAACCCGAAAAATACTCGCCACGCCTCGCCAAAGGCAAGGAGGGGTAGGCAAATTCCGGGTTTAACAAGGATAAAATACAGAAGGCGGTGAAAAATGATACAGAGCGTTCGTATTGGCGTATTGATGGGAGGACCTTCTTCAGAAAGAGAGGTTTCTCTTAAATCAGGGCATGCGGTATCATCTGCGCTCAAGTCGCGCGGGCTTGAAGTGGTGGAAATTGATATCCAGCAAGCTGATAAGAATTATGTAAAGGATTTCTTACGTTCCTATGATATTGGGCTTGCCTTTGTCGCCTTGCATGGGAGCTTTGGCGAAGACGGCAAGCTGCAGGCGATTTTAGAGGAAATAGGCCTGCCTTACACAGGTTCTGGCCCTGCAGCAAGCGCTTTGGCGCTGGATAAGATTGCCTCCAGAAAGAAATTTCAGGATGCAGGATTATTCGCTCCACGGCATTTTATTTTGGACAGGAATCATAAAAGCTTCAAGAATTCGTTAGGGTTTCCCTTAGTTGTTAAGCCTGTGTGTGGGGGCTCAAGCATAGGATTAGCTATTGTGGATAATCCCCAGGAGTTAAAATTAGCCATTGAAGCGGCCTTTCAATACGATAGAAAAGTTGTCGTTGAGGAATACCTGCGCGGTAGAGAGATGACCGTGGGGATATTAGAGGATTGCGCCTTAGAAGCCATTGAAATAAAGCCTAAGAGGCGATTTTTTGATTATAAGGCAAAATATGAATCTGGCCAAACCGAGTATATCGTGCCTGCAGAGGTTTCCCAGAATACAATGCAACTCCTGAAAGATGCAGCCCTTAAAGCGCATAAAGTATTGGGATGCACCTTTTTTTCTCGCGTGGATATTATCTTGTCTGATGAGGCAACGCCGTATATTCTTGAGATAAATACTATCCCTGGCTTTACGGCAACGAGCCTTTTGCCTAAGGCAGCATTGTGCAAGGGTATTACATTTCCGGAGCTTGTCTTGAAAATCTCTCATGCTGCTTTGTCATTAAATAGCAAGGCTAACCCTCTCTCCACATCATTGAGGATAAAACAAGGCACGTTGGTTACCGTATTCGATAAATAGAAAGCGAGCACTTCCTCTTATGGCAAGAAGAAAGAATAAGAACTTTACACTCCCTGTTACCATTGTAGTTCCTTTTGTACTTAGCCTGATATGTAGCGGGCTTTTTATCATGATACTGAGAACTTTCTTCAGCAGGTATCCTTATTTTAATGTAAGTAAGGTAAGTGTGAGGGGCATAGAGGAAGGCGGCCTTTTTGAATTCAAGCGCAGCCTTCTAGGGAAAAATATTTTTTCTTATGGCTTCACTAACCTTAAAAAGCAGGTAGAAGAAGCCGGGGGGGGGATAGTCTGTGTGTCTATTGAACGCAGGCTGCCGGGTGAGCTGCTCTTTACTTTAAGAAAACGTGTCACGGTTGCGCAAATAAAATTTTTTCGTTTTCATCCTGTTGATGAATCGGGTATGCTTATGCCAGGGGCATCTGATATCGCATACGAAGGCCTGCCTGTGATTTTTGGTTTAGAATCTAAAACTCAAAAAGGTAATTTAGAAAAATATTATTCCGTGAGCGAGGCGCGTAATGCCCTTACGTTGATTCAGCAAAAGAACAATTCACCTTTGCTTAGAAATTATGTGATTACTAAAATAAACCTTAGGAAGCAGAAAATGAGCTCTTTCTTCATTATCGAAAATTCCCATGAACCGTTGCCTCCTTTGGTAAACAATAGTTTCTCAAGGCAAGAGGTAGAGGTGAAATTTGACCCGCAAAAACCAACTGAAACGATTAACGTATTGGGGTTGCTTTTAGAAAAACGCAAGAATATGCCCGAGGTATCCTTATCCCGACAAGATTCCCTATGCAACATTGAATATATAGATTTAACCAATACAAATTCTCCAATAGTGCTTGAGAAGAAAGAAATAAAGCGCAGCATGTAATTTAGTTACCGTTGAACCCAGATTTTGCAATAGGTTTCGAGAAAAATGGCCTAAATCCTTGACAAGACAAGGCATGCGAGCAAAAGTACCGCAGGCGTATCCAGTGCGATACGCCGAGGACACTTTTGTGAGCA
>JAHFFP010000016.1 GCA_023247895.1 Candidatus Omnitrophota bacterium | reverse complement strand
GAGGTCAAGCCCAATAGCGAAGCGGATGAAGCGGGGATGATGGAGTCAGATATAATTATTGAAATCAACAAAACCTATATTGACAGCCTCGCTACTTATAATAGAGTGATTAAGTCAATAAGCGGGGATTGCCTTATTCGCACTTCGCGAGGTTTCTTTGTGGTAAAAGGTGGCAAAAACTAAGGATTTCGCGCGCGCCCGTAATTACCTCTGGCAGTTGTTGAGGTTTCGCCAACGCAGCGAAAAGGAAATATACGACAGATTAAAGAATAAAGAATACGAGCCAAAGGTTATTGATGAGGCCGTGAGCTATTTTAAAGATTTAGGGTATATTAACGATAAAGAATTTGCAAAAAACTGGATAGAGAACCGCCTGAGCAAACCTTTAGGGTTAAGGGTAATTAGAAGAGAGTTAAAGAACAAAGGCATTCACGAAGAAACAATCACTCAGTTCCTGGATGAAAAAAGACAAGCCTGGAATGAGCGTGGTATTGTTGAGGAGCTCGCAGGAAAATATCTCAGCAAAGTTAAAGAAAAGAATGAACTTTTGCAGGAGGTTAAGCCAAAACTCTATGCCTATCTTATCCGCCGTGGATTCTCACCCGATATTGTCAGTGAGGTAATAAGCCGCATACTCAAGAATAATAATTAGCTATGAATACCGATACGCTTCGCCAGAAATACCTGAATTTCTTTGCCCGTAAGGCTCATAAAGCCATCGCGTCTACTTCTCTTGTCCCCCATGATGACCCTACGCTTTTATTTACTACTGCGGGGATGAATCAGTTTAAGAAGGAATTTTTGGGGCATATTACTACATTTCGCCGGGCGACTACCTGTCAAAGGTGTTTGAGGACTGATGATTTGGATAAAGTGGGAACGACCGCGTATCACCACACCTTTTTTGAGATGCTTGGTAATTTTTCCTTTGGCGATTATTTCAAGGAAGAGGCTATCCTTTGGGCATGGGAATTCCTGACTCAGGAGTTGAAATTAAATCCTGAAGCCCTTTGGGTATCAGTGTATCAAGATGATTACGAGGCTTTTTCTCTCTGGAAGGATAAGGCGGGTTTCCCGGAGCCTAAGATTGTGAAACTTGGGCCAAAAGACAATTTCTGGCCGGCGAATGCTATTGAAGACGGCCCAAACGGGCCCTGCGGCCCTTGTTCAGAAATCTTCTTTGATTACGGTAAAGATATTGGCTGCAAAGAGGCTGATTGTAAACCAGGATGTAATTGCGGAAGGTTTGTTGAGATATGGAATCTTGTGTTTACCCAATTTAACCGTAAAGACAAGGGGGTGTTAGAGCCATTACCCAATAAGAATATTGATACCGGTATGGGCCTTGAAAGAATGGCATCGGTCATGCAGGGAGTAAAAAACAATTTTGAGATTGATATCTTTAGGCCCCTTGTTAAAGCTATATCCGACTATCGACTATCTCCGCCGCAGTCGCCCGCCTGCCGAACGGGCAGGGGCCAGCCTACGGCTGAGACCATAGATCATAGACTAATAAACGCTATCGCCGACCATGTTCGTGCCATAACCTTTGCCATTTATGACGGCGTGATGCCTTCAAATGAGCAACGAGGGTATGTGGTGCGCAAGCTGATTCGTAAAGCTGGATTCCATGGGTATGCCTTAGGAATTAAAGAGCCGTTTTTATATGCATTGGTTCACCTCGTTGCGCAGGCCTTCAGGGCTCCTTACCCGGAGTTAAAGGATAAGGTAGATGCTATTGCCGGGGTCATACAGGCCGAAGAGAAAAACTTTATTTCCACCTTAGAAGAGGCGCCGCGGATTTTAGCACGTGAGTTTAAGGACCGAATAGAAACAAGAACAGGACATATTGCCTTTAAACTTCATGATACCTATGGGATACCTCTTGAAATTACCAAGGCTTGGACAAAAAAACAAGGTTTTGAGATAAATGAAGAAGAGTTTAATCAGGATTTAAGGCAACAGCAGGAGCGTTCGAAAAAATTCAGTAAACTCACTGAAGGAGTTTTTGTCGGTGAGGCATTGGATGTAGGGGTTAAAGAAAGTAAGTTTGTAGGTTATCATACGCTTATCACCAAGGATGCGAAAATACTTAAGATACTAAAAGATGGGAAACTAGTTGCCTCTGTAAACTCGGGAGAAACCTGCCATCTTATTTTAGATAAAACCCCCTTTTATGCGCAGTCCGGCGGCCAAGCCGGCGACAAAGGAAAAATAGTTAAAGGAAGAAATATTTTTTCGGTACGCGATACCCAGAAACAGGGGCGGGTGCATTTACACACTGGTGCCTTAGAAAGCGGTAAGCTTAAGGCAGGAGATAGTGTGTCGGCGCAAGTAGATATTGATTTTCGCAAGGCAGTTGCCCGCGCGCATACCGCAACCCATCTTTTACAGGCAGCTCTGCGTGAAGTTTTAGGAGAGCACATCAAACAGGCAGGCTCTTTGGTTGAAGCTGACCGTGTGCGTTTTGATTTTATCCATTTTGAGAAGCTCACAGATGAAGATTTAAAGAAGATAGAATCGCTGGTAGAGAAAAATATACTTTCTAACCATGAAATTTTGCTCAAAGAAACAACCCTCACTCAGGCAAAAAAGGATAAAGCCATTGCCTTATTTGAAGAGAAATACGATGATAAAGTGCGTGTGGTAACTATCGGGAATGTTTCTAAGGAATTATGCGGCGGCACGCACTTAGAGAGCTCCGCGCAGGTTGGGCTATTTAAAATAATTTCTGAAAGCTCTATTGCCAAAGGGGTGCGCCGCATTGAGGCACTTACCGGCGCATTGGCGTGGAGCAGCGTACGGCATGCCCAGGAGCACTTAGCCTTGATTGCAGATTTATGCAAGGTGCCTGTTGAGAAGATATCCCCTTTCATTGAGGAGAAAATCAACAGAGTTAGCAGCCTTGAAAAAGAATTGGCGCGTGTGAAGTTAGAAGTGTATAAATATGATACGGATAAGTTAATTGCTCAGTCAGAAAACCTTAATGGGATAACGTTTATCTGTAGCAGGTATGAGGATGTGGATATCGGCTTGTTGCGTCAGATTGTAGATTTGCTTAAATCAAAGCTGTCTTCCTACGCGCTTTGCCTCGCGGCTTCTCTGGGCGCTAATGCAGCGCTGGTGATTGCCTTATCTGACGATCTGACGAAAAAGGGATTTGATGCCTCTAAGGCAGTAAAAGAAGTTGCCGCATTGATTGACGGTAGTGGCGGAGGAAGGGCCGCTATGGCGCAGGCAGGCGGGAGTAATCCTCAGGGAATAGATAAGGCGTTAGGTAAATTTAAAGAAATCATTCTCAATCAGTTGACATAATGAAAATACTTCATTACGGTTCAAAGGAATTAGAAAAAATTTATGCCCGCTCGCTTTGCCGCAAGCCAAAGGTTATTGCCAGGGTAGCCAAGATTATTGAGGGGGTGCGGCTTTACGGCGATGAGGCGCTGGTAAAATACACGAAAAAGTATGATAAGGTAAAGCTTTCGCAAAGGCAGCTTAAGGTTACCCAAGCAGAGATAAGCGCAGGCTACCAGAATATCAGCCCTGATTTTGTCTCAAGCCTTAAAGTTATCTTTGATAATGTAACTAATTTTTATAAAAGGCAAGCGAAGAAGCCATGGAAAATCAGGGATAAAGAAGGGGTGATATTGGGTGAGCAATTTACCCCGCTAGATTCTGTGGGCGTATATATTCCTGCTGGCCAGGCGCCGCTAGTCTCTACTGTGTATATGACGGTGCTGCCGGCAAAAATAGCGGGGGTAAAAAGAATCGTGCTCATGAGCCCTCCTGATAAATGCGGCAACATTAATCCTCATATTTTAGTGGTAGCGGACCTTTTAAAGGTTGATGAAATCTATAAAATCGGCGGCGCCCAGGCAATTGCTGCTTGTGCCGTGGGGACTAAGACTATTGCCCCTGTGAATAAAATTATCGGGCCGGGCAATGTGTATGTGACAGAAGCCAAACGACAGGTCTATGGTTACGTAGATATTGATATGCTTGCAGGGCCTACAGAATTGGTAATTATTGCCAATCGCTACAGCCATGCCTCTTTCGTAAAGGCAGACCTCCTGGCTCAGGGCGAGCATAGCGGAGGCCTTGCGGTGTTGATTACCACCTCAAAGGCCCAGGCCAAGCAATTTAAGCATGAATTGGATACGCGTTGCGGCTATACTGTCTTGGTCAAGAATCTTGATGAGGCGGTCGAGGTGGCAAATAAAATTGCCCCGGAACACTTAGAGATATTGATTCGCAATCCCTCGAAGATTCTCAAGAAAATCAAAAATGCCGGCGCGATATTTCTTGGGCCTTACAGCCCGACCGCGGTTGGGGATTATGTGGCAGGGCCAAGCCATGTCTTACCTACGAGCGCAACCGCCAAGTTTTTCTCAGGGTTGTCTTTAGCCGATTTTATAAAGTCAAATCATATTATCAGTTATTCTAAGAAGGCTCTGGAAAATGTGCGGGGGCCTTTAGAAAAAATGGCTGAGATTGAAGGGTTAGCTAAGCATTTAGAGTCGGTGAGGGTGCGTTTTTAGGAACCTGCCTGCCTGCAGGCAGGCGCGGATAAATAAAAATGAGTACACAAAGAAAAGCAAGAGTTGAGAGAAAAACATCAGAAACCGATATCAGTATCGCGCTAAATCTAGACGGTAGCGGGAAATCAAATATCAAAACACCCATTGGATTCTTGAACCATATGCTTACGCTTCTTTCTAAACACGGCCTGTTTGATTTGAGCCTTAAGGCAAGGGGTGATACTGAAGTCGATATTCATCATACCAATGAGGATATCGGGATATGCCTGGGGCAGGCTTTTAGTAAGGCTTTAGCGAATAAGGCAGGCATCAAGAGGTTTGGCCTTGCCTCAGTGCCGATGGATGAGGCGCTGGTTGAAGTGAGCTTGGATATGAGCGGCAGGCCCTACGTAAAGCTGTTAGCTGTCAGCTTTCGGCTTTCAGCTAAAGCTGAGAATTATAGCTTAAATTATCTCAAGCAATTCTTGCAGGCGATGGTGAATAATGCGGGGATAACGCTGCATGTTGAAATTGTGCAGGGAGAAGATTTGCACCATATTATAGAAGCAGTATTTAAGGCTTTGGCAAGGGCATTGAAAGAAGCAGTAACCCTTGATTCCCGAATAAAAGGTATTCTCTCTACCAAAGGCAGATTGTAAAAAAGTATTTCGCAAATGATAGCTCTTATTGATTACGGCATGGGTAATTTGCGCAGCGTTGCCAAGGCATTGGAAGCAGCGGGCGCGCAAGAGGTGAAGGTAACCGCACACGCAAAGGTCATTGCTAAAGCCCAAAAATTGGTGTTACCTGGTGTGGGGGCAATGAATGAGGCGATTGCTGAACTTAAAAAGTTGAAATTAGCCGAGGTAATTAAGGAACACATATTTAAAAAACCATTTCTAGGAATTTGCCTTGGATTGCAGCTGCTTTTTACCGAGAGCGAGGAAGGTGGAAGGACCTTAGGTTTGGGAGTATTTGAAGGCAGAGTGAAACGTTTCTCAAACAAATTAAAAGTTCCGCATATGGGGTGGAATAACATCAGAACTCAGAACTCAGAACTCAGAACTCAGAAATGTTTTGCATTGAATAATATTCCTGCTAATGCTCATTTTTATTTTTGTCACTCGTACTATGTGGTACCGGAAGATAAAAGTTTAATTGCGACAACTACAGAATACGGGGGAGAGTTTGTTTCTTCGATTTCTAAAGATAATCTTTTTGCCTGTCAGTTTCATCCGGAGAAAAGCCAAAGCGTAGGGCTTAGGCTGTTAGAAAATTTTGTAAGGTTGTAAGGGCTATGCTGATTATTCCCGCAATAGATTTGAAGGACGGACAAGTCGTTCGCTACACCAAGGGGCGATTAGATAAAAAGGTGTATTCTGATAATCCTGTCTTGGTAGCGAAAAAGTGGCAGGCGCAGGGAGCCCGTTTGTTGCATCTTGTTGACTTAGACGGGGCAATGAGCGGGGTACAGAAAAATCTGGGGATTGTTAAAAAAATTATCAAAGCGCTGAAAATCCCGGTTGAAGTTGGCGGAGGCCTTCGGGATTTAACCGCTATACAAAAAGTAATTGAGGCTGGGGCGAAGAGGGCAATTATCGGGACAAAGGCTATAGAAGACACGGGTTTTTTAGAAAAAGCAATAAAGAAATTCGGTAATAAAATTGCTTTAAGCATAGATGCCTCTGGCAAGAAACTCTCGGTATACGGATGGAGCAGCGCTTCTAAGATTGAGCTTACGTATCTGTTAAAGAAATTAAAAACGGCGCATCTAAAAACTATTATTTATACTGATATCACCCGCGATGGGACATTAAAGGGCGTTAATATTGCGAAGGTAAAGAGTATGTTAAAGTCAACTGAGATAGAGGTGATTATCTCAGGGGGTGTATCCTCGCTAGTAGACATACAAAAGCTTGCTAAACTTGACTGCCCTAATTTCAAAGGGGTCATTGTGGGCAAGGCCTTGTATGAGCATAGGTTTTCGCTAAAAGAAGCTCTCGCGGTAAGCGAGGCAGTGATATGTTGAAAAACGCATTTATAAAAGGGAAAATAGGAAGGGTCTATGGGCTATCGTCAAATAGCCTATTGTTTTTGTCTGTATGGAGTATTGACCATTGACTATCGGCCCATAATGTTTTTATTATTAACAGGAGGATATTACAGATGAAAAACGGAAAATTAATTGTGTTTTTTAGCCTTATTTTCTTGGCAGGATGCGCGACAACCCGTAAAGATTCTGGCTTAGAAATGAGGAGTCAGGTGAGCCAGTTGCAGTCTGAACTCCAGCAAAAGGACAATCAGATTATTGCCTTGCAGGAAGCTCTGGATAAAGAGTCAAAAGAGCGCGCGGCATTAGCGACACAGCTTGGCACGCTCAGCGAAAGATATAAGCATGTGAGTAATCAGGCTTCGCTAAAGCAGATTCAGCTTGCGCTCCAGAACGCAGGCTATGATGTGGGGAAGATTGACGGGATAATGGGTGGGAAGACTCATCAGGCAATTAAGGATTTTCAGAAGGCTAATAATTTAAAAGTAACCGGGAAGGTAGATAAAGAAACGTGGTTAGTGCTACGCCAATATTTGCATAAGAAGGTTAAATAGAAACGCGAAATAAACGCGAATTCGCGCCTGTCCGCGTTTATTGTTCGCATTCATTCGCGGTATATGCTTACCAAAAGAATTATCCCCTGCCTTGATGTGAAAGACGGCCGGGTCGTTAAGGGGGTAAAGTTCCTTCATTTAAAAGACGCAGGGGATCCGGTACTTGTTGCCAAACGATATGAACAGGATCAGGCAGATGAGCTTGTGTTTCTGGATATCTCTGCAAGCGCGGAAAATAGAGGCATTATTTTAGATGTGGTAAGGCGCACCGCGGAAAATGTCTTTATGCCTCTTACTGTTGGCGGAGGAATCAGGGATTTAGCCGATATACGCAATTTGCTCAATGCCGGCGCGGATAAGGTATCCATAAATACTGCGGCGGTAAAACACCCGGAGTTAATTAAAGAAGCATCAGGTAAGTTTGGCAGCCAGTGTATCGTGGTGGCGATAGATGGGAAAAAACGTCCACAGTGCCTGCCTGTCCGGCAGGCAGGCACAGTCCACAGTCCACAGTGGGAGGTATATATTAACGGAGGAAGGACTCCTGCTGAGTTGGACGCGGTTGCGTGGGCTAAGAAGGCTGAAAGATTAGGCGCAGGAGAGATACTGTTAACCAGTATGGATGCTGATGGGACAAAGAACGGCTATGACCTTCATTTGACCAAGGCCATCACAGACGCGGTAAACATTCCGGTAATTGCATCGGGAGGGGCGGGTAAAAAAGAGGATTTTTATACGGTATTAACAGAATCAGGCGCGGATGCGGCATTGGCTGCGTCTTTGTTTCATTATCAGGAATTGACTATTAAAGAAGTCAAAGAATACTTAAAGAAAAAAGGAGTACCTGTTCGATGCTAAATTTAAAAGGCTTGCAGTTAAAATATGATAGTTATGGGCTGATTCCCACAATCATTCAGGATTATAGGACTCACGAAGTGCTGATGCTTGCCTATATGAATGAGGAGTCGCTTAAGCGCACCCTGAAACTTAAGAAGACTTGTTTCTGGTCACGTTCCCGCAAGGAGTTTTGGGTAAAAGGCGAAACCTCCGGCCATTACCAATACGTAAAAGGCATAAGTTATGACTGTGACGCGGATGCGCTTTTAATTAAAGTGCGCCAAGTGGGAGCTGCCTGCCATACAGGCAAGAGGTCATGTTTTTACCGTAATTTATTAAAAAAAGAAAAAGAATGATTTTTCAGCTGATATGTTTTTTCCTTCAAAAGAAGAATTTATAAAATTATCGAAGCAAGGCAATCTTATTCCTGTCTATAAGGAAATTCCCGGGGATTTAGAAACGCCGGTTTCAGCATTTTTAAAATTGTCTGGCGGCAATGAGTATAGTTATTTGCTGGAATCAGTGGAAGGACAGGAAAGGATTTCCCGTTTTTCCTTTATTGGATGCGAACCGGCAGCGCTCTTAAAGATTGCAGGAAAGACGCTGCAGATAACTACTAGAGATACAAAAGGCGCCTTTACTAAAAGTCGGATAATAGAAACTAATGATCCTTTTGGCCAGCTAAAACGATACATGTCCAAATACAAAATGGCCCAGGTAAGTAATGACCTGAGGTTTTGCGGGGGGCTGGTGGGCTATATCGGCTATGATATGGTGCGTTTTTTTGAAGACATCCCAGATAAAAACCTTGATACCAGAGGTATCCCCGATGCGCTATTTCTCTTAAGCGATACCCTGGTTATGTTTGACCATTATCATCATAAACTAAAGATTATTTCTTGTGCATGTATTGAAGACGCAAGCCGGAAGTGTATCGAAGGCGCATACGCACGGTCAGTAAAGCGGATAGAAAATATTATTAAGAAACTTAAGGGTCAAATTAAGGAAAATACGCTTTCAAAAAATACTCACACAGAAGTAAAATACTGTACTCCTAAAAATGAATTTGTGCGTATGGTGCAGAAGGCAAAGGAATATATCCAAAAAGGTGACACTATTCAGGTAGTACTTTCGCAGGTTCTTACTGCCAAAATTAAGCGTAAGCCTTTTGATATCTATAGAAAGTTACGCAGCCTTAACCCTTCGGCGTACATGTTTTATCTTAAATTTAAGGATTTGTATCTGGTGGGCTCATCTCCGGAGATGCTGGTACGTTGTGAAGATGGTGTAGTGACGACCCGCCCTATTGCCGGAACCCGGCCGCGCGGTAATTCTGAAACCCAAGACCTGAGGCTTGAGCAGGAATTGCTTAATGATAAAAAGGAAAAGGCTGAGCATATTATGCTGGTTGATTTGGGCAGGAATGATCTGGGAAGGGTGTGCAAATTTGGCACGGTTGGTTTAAGTGAATTTATGCGTATTGAGCGTTATTCGCATGTGATGCATATCGTAAGCGAAATTCAGGGCAGGCTTAAAGCCGGTAAGGATAGCTTTGAGGTGTTGAAGGCGGCATTTCCTGCGGGCACTGTCAGCGGCAGCCCCAAGGTGCGGGCAATGGAAATTATTGATGAGTTAGAAAGTTTTCGCCGCGGGCCGTATGCAGGCGCGGTAGGGTACTTTGGTTTTTCGGGTAATTTAGATACTTGCATTACTATACGAACTATAGTAATATACCATAATATTGCCTATATTCAGGCAGGAGCCGGCATTGTTGCCGATTCTGTCCCGGAGAAAGAATATCAGGAGACGCTTAGTAAAGCAAAGGCGCAGTTAGAAGCGCTGTAAAAACGTCAATACAGAAAGGAAGGAAAGAGTAATGGCAGTAGCAATCAGAATGCGTAAAGTCGGCAAAGGAGCGAAGAAAACCTTTTATTTCAGGATTGGGGTTATTGATGAGCAAAAAAGCCGCGATGGCAGAGTGTTAGAAGATATCGGTACCTACGAGCCTACCAAAAAAGAGAACAATTTTCAAGTCGACAAAGAACGCTTTGAATATTGGAAATCTAAGGGTGCGGTAATTTCAGATACTATAAAAAGCCTAGTCAAGAAAAGTAGCAAGTAAAATGTCGTTATTGGTACGTGCCTGCCTGTTTGAGCAGGCAGGCTAAACAAGCTCACGGTACGCCAGACATAATTTTTAAAAGGAGAGAGAGAAATGCAGCCACAACAGCCCCCTGCGTTATTTCAATTTGTGCCTTTAGTGTTGGTGATGGTAATTTTCTATTTTATGCTTATCCGGCCGCAAAAGAAGCAGGAAGAAGAACGCAAGAATATGTTAAATAAAATTAAGAAAAACGATGAAGTGGTAACCACAGGCGGTATGTATGGAGTTGTGCTTAATGTGAAGGACAAAACCGTAACGTTGCGTATAGATGATAACGTAAAGGTAGAAATAGACAGAAGCGCTATATCCCGGGTTGAGAAGGCTGCGTAAATACGGTAATTATAAGAGATTACTATAATAATATCCCGCCTTATAAGCTGCCCGCCACTGATTCAATGGCGGGCATTCGGCGGGATCAATTCCTGCCTGCCCTCCTACGGCGGGCAGGCAGGCGCACAGCGATTTATGTCCGCTCGTTTCATTCGCTCCATAAGTCGCGTGCTCATTGAGGAGGCAAAGTTCGTGATGTCATTACAAAAGAATCTTTTCTTGAAACTATCATTGATCCTTGGTTTAGTTGGCGCATCTTTATGGCTTGCGTTTCCACTCAATAAGAAAATAAATCTAGGGCTTGATTTGCGGGGAGGGATGCATTTGGTCTTAAGAGTAGAAACTGCAAAGTTAACTCCTGCGGCAAAGAACGATGCTGTTGAACGCGCCATTGAAATTGTTCGTAACCGTATCGACCAATTTGGCGTTTCTGAACCGCTTATTCAACGCCAGGGACAAGACCAGATTGTGGTGCAGTTACCCGGAGTTACTGATAGAGAGCGCGCAAAGGATTTGATAGGAAAGACCGCGCTGCTTGAGTTTAAATTGGTAAATAGCTTATCTCAGGATATAGCAGATGCGGCTTCAGGAAAAGTGCCTGAAGGGTATGAGTATCTCAAGGATGAAAATGATAAAGCTCTGCTCATAAGTAAGGCTGCTTCTTTGACTGGAGAGGCAATTAAGGATGCGAGCGTGGGGATGGACCAGTATGGCCTGCCTTCGGTAAAACTTGAATTTAATGAAAAAGGTATTGATGCATTTTCTAAACTTACGGGAGAACATATCAATGAGCGGCTGGCGATTGTCCTTGACGGCAAAGTGCATTCAGCGCCTGTTATCCGGACAAAAATAGACTCAGGACAGGCAGAAATCACCGGCCCCGGAGGTTTTACTCCTGATGAGGCTAATGACTTAAGGATTGTGCTGCGTTCCGGTGCATTGCCTGCGCCTATGGTGATTGAGGAAGAGCGCACTATAGGGCCGCTTTTGGGCGCGGATTCAATTAAAAGCGGAGTGAAAGCGAGTATCATGGGGACAGCCATGGTGTTTGTCTTTATGGCTCTCTATTATCTTTTATCCGGAGTGATTGCGTGTATTGCGCTGGGGTTAAACTTGCTTTTTATCCTTGCCTATATGGGGTATTTTCATGCCACATTGACCCTCCCCGGCATTGCGGGCATTGTGCTTACGTTAGGTATGGCGGTAGACGCGAACGTGTTAATTAATGAGCGTATCCGTGAGGAGTTAAAATTAGGGAAATCGCTCTATGCAAGTATTACTGCCGGTTATTCAAAAGCCTTTAGCGCAATTTTTGATTCAAATATTACAACCTTGATTGCCGCATTCTTTTTATTCCAATTTGGGACAGGCTCGATCCGAGGTTTTGCGGTTACTCTTACCGCAGGTTTAATTGCGAGTATGTTTACCGCTATTTTTGTTACGCGCACTATATTTGAAATGTTGCTTTTAAACCCTTTCTTTAAGAGCATCAAGATGTTTCAACTTATCGGAGAAACTAAACTTGATTTTATCGGCAAACGCAAATTCTTTTATGCGCTTTCTTTGATTTTGATAATTGTTGGTTTAGGGGCATTTCTTAAAAAGGGAAAAGAAGCCTATGGCATAGACTTTTCCGGAGGGCAAATTCAGGAATATAGTTTTAGCAAACCTGTTACGGTTGATGTGATGCGTGCTCTGTTAAAAAGTTCTGGAGTTGTTGATGCCTCCCTGCAGCAGTTTAAGGATGACCCGAAAATAATTATGATACGCACTACCGCAGATACCGCTGATATCGTTGCGGCAAAACTTAAGGAAAACTTAAAAGACAATCCCTTCACGCTGCTTCGGGTTGAGAATGTTGGCCCTGTCGCCGGGAAAGAATTGCAGAAAAAAGCCCTATTTGCCCTTGGCCTTTCTCTTATAGGAATACTTGTGTATGTGGCGTTTAGGTTTAAGCACTTCAATTTTGCAATCGCCGGTATTATCGCGCTTTTCCATGACATTCTGGTAACTGTAGGTGTTTTGGCGCTTACGGGAAAAGAAATCGACCTTTTGATTGTTACCGCATTATTAACCATTGCCGGGTATTCCATAAATGATACCATAGTTATTTATGACAGGGTGAGGGAAAATATGCGTACCCAAAGAAGGTTGACCTTGCCTCAAGTTATTAATTTAAGCGTCAACCAATGCCTTTCCCGAACTTTGCTTACCAGCGGGGTGACGCTGTTTGTGGTAGTTGCTTTATTTTTCTGGGGGGGGGAGGTATTGCATAATTTCGCCTTTAGCCTTTTGGTTGGTTTTATTTCAGGAGTGTATTCTACGGTTTATATTGCCTCACCATTAGTGTTAGCCTGGTCAAAAAGTAAGAAGTAAACTGCATGATTTATCAGAGACGGTTCTTAAACTAAAACGAGAACCGTTTCTGACTTCCTCAATGTTTAAATCCCTCAAGCTCTATACTGCCCAGGAAATTAACCTTGAAGAATTAATCTTCACGCTCGCAAACTTTGGCTATCAAAGGCAGGAGCAAGTTTTTGAAGAAGGAGATTTCTCCCGAAGGGGAGAAATTATTGATATTTATCCTGCCACCTTTGATTGCCCTATTCGTATCAGCTTTAACATCAATACAATAGAATCAATCGTAAGCATTGATACCGCGCATAACCGTATTGTGTACCACCATCAGTTGGTTATCATTTTGCCAAAGCATAAGCATTACCACAGCCAAATAGCATCGTTCACGCAAGAGTTTCCCTTAAGCCTTTTTGTTGAATTAAAGCGTGGGGATTTTGTGGTGCATATTCAGCATGGCGTAGGTAAGTACCTGGGGAAAGAGCCTGTAGACACGCCTAAGGGAAAACAAAGCCATTTTGTAATAGAATATGCGAATAAAGAAAGACTGTTTGTCCCCGCGGCACAGGCGCATCTTATTCAGAAATTCATCGGTGTGAAAAAACATCAGCCGAAGGTTAATCGTTTGGGGACAAAAGAATGGGAAGCAGTCAAGAACAGGGTAAAAAAAGGCATAAAAACCGTGGCACTTGAATTATTGCGGCAGCAGGCACAGCGTGCGGCCATGTGCGGCTTCGCATTTAGCAAAGACACTGACTGGCAATCAGGCTTTGAAAAGGCTTTTCCTTATAAAGAAACGCCGGATCAGATAACGGCAGTCAAAGAGGTTAAACAGGATATGGAGTCTGCGCATCCTATGGATAGGCTTTTGTGCGGGGATGTGGGCTATGGTAAGACCGAAGTAGCAATGAGGGCGGCATTTAAGGCGGTAATGGACAATAAACAGGTTGCCTTTTTGGTGCCTACTACCATTTTAGCCGAGCAGCACTATCAGAATTTTCTGCAGCGCCTTAAAGATTTTCCTGTGCGCGTTGAGATGCTTTCCCGGTTTAGGACAGATGCTGAGCAAAAGAAAATTATTGAAGAAGTAAACACCGGAAAGATTGATATTCTTATCGGGACGCATCGGCTTCTTTCAGAAGATATTAGTTTTGATGATTTAGGGCTGTTAATTATTGATGAAGAGCAGCGTTTTGGGGTAAGGGCAAAGGAGAAGATAAAGTCTCTCAAATGTAATGTTGATGTGCTTACGCTTACGGCTACCCCTATTCCCAGGACCCTTTATATGGGGCTCATGGGGCTTAAGGATATTTCAAATATCACTACCCCTCCCCAAAACCGTCTACCAATTACTACCTATGTGGTAGAATATGATGAAGATATTATTGCCCACGCGTTAAAAAAAGAGATTAACCGATGCGGGCAGGTGTTTTTTGTACATAACCAGATTTATGATATTGAGCAAATGTGCGCAAGGCTCAGGCAGTTACTGTCGGCAAAAACAACGATTATGTATGCGCATGGGCAGATGCCCGAGAAAGAGCTTGAAGGTATTATGGTGAATTTTCTGAAAAGAAAGATTGATTGTTTAGTATGCACTACTATAATAGAATCCGGTATTGACGTCCCTTTGGCAAATACACTTATGGTGAATAATGCGCATACCTTTGGTTTGTCGGATTTGCATCAGCTTCGCGGAAGGGTGGGGAGGTTTGACCGTAAGGCGTATGCCTATTTTTTTGTACCAAAGGAGGAAATGCTGACTCAAAGTTCCCGAAGGCGCCTTGAAGCGCTCAAGAATTATTCAGAGCTTGGGGCGGGGTTTAAAATCGCTATGGAGGATTTAGAGCTGCGCGGAGCAGGCAATTTATTGGGATATAGCCAGCACGGGTTTATTCAGGCAGTAGGGTTTGACCTCTATTGCCGCTTGTTAAAGGAAATGGTCACTGTGGTAAAAAATAATACTGCTGCGCTAGGAATGGATGCGGCACAAAGAAGCGCGTGAGCATAGGAGACACAATGTGCAGAAAATTAGCGGGTGCAATCGTTTTGCTTATGAGTGTGGGTATGGTACATACATCCCTGCAGGCAACAGACAGGATACTTGCCATAGTGAACAAAGATACTATTACTCAGTCCGAAGCTGATATATACCTGAATATGGTAATTTTGCAACTTAGCCAGCAATATAAGGGTAAGGCCTTAGAAGATCAGATTGCAGATGAAAAGGAGCAACTTGTTGACCGGATGATTGAGGATAAGATTATCCTGCAAGAGGCAAGGCGTAAAGGCTTAAGGGCGCGCCCGGATAAGGTCAAGCAAAGAGTTGAGCAAATCAAGGCAGGGTATGATTCAGAGATTGATTTTGAAAGCTCTCTTAAGGAAAGAGGCCTCACCGTGAAGGATTTAGAAGATAAATTAAGCGACCAGATGATCATGCGCGAGGTCGTAGATATGGAAATAAGAGAAAAGACCATCGTGGGCCCCGATGAAGTAACGAAGTTTTATGAAGCTCGCAAGAGTGAATTTATGCAAACGCAGGCCCGTACCATAGAGTCCCTTTTTATGGGTGAGAAAACAGAGTTAGAAAAGCTTACAGAGGAGTTAAAGAATAATACTGATTTCCAGTCTTTAGCGCAAAAGTATAACGGCCTCTACGCAAAAGATACGGTTTCAAAAGAGCAGCTTCGCCCGGAAGTCCAGGAGCAGATATTTTCCTTACACGTAAATGAAATAACCCCGCCGATACCTAACGAAAAAGGGATATATTTCTTTAAGCTGCTAGAAGTGCATGAGCCAAAACTCCTTAGTTTAAGCGAGGTTCATGAGAGGATTTTTAATTACCTTTTTGAGGAGAAATTTACGCTTAAAATGTTAGAGTGGCTTGATGATTTGAAGGCAAAGGCGTATATAGAGATTAAATCCTAACTTTACTTTATGAAAATTCGTTGCGGAATAACGATGGGGGATCCTTCTGGCATTGGCCCAGAGGTGATTGTAAAGGCGCTTGCCAATCCTGAGGTGGGCACCTTAGCTGATTTTGTGGTGATTGGAGATCGGGAGGTGTTGGAGAGGGCAGGGAAGATAGAAAATAGAACAGCGAGGATAGAAGGTTTCAAAGTGATTGATCTGCAAAATGTGGACAAGCGAGGGTTTAGGTTTGGAGAGGTAAACCCTGCCTACGGAAGAGCGTCGCTTGAGTATATAGAGAAAGCAATGGAGCTTATACAATCTCATGAAATTGATTGTATAGTGACAGGGCCGGTGAGTAAGGAAGCCATCACATTAGCCGGCTATGCGTTCATCGGGCATACTGAATACATTGCCAAGGCCTTTAAGGCTCAAGGGGTGGTAATGATGCTGCTCAACGAAAAATTAAGGGTGTCTTTAGTTACCCGTCATATTCCTTTAAAAGATGTTCCTAGAAATATTACGACCAAAGAAATATTTAAAACCGTTGCCCAAACTGCCGCTGGGCTGCGCACCTATTTTGGCCTCACGCGCCCTCACCTTGGCGTGTGCGGACTGAATCCTCATGCCTCAGATAATGGCATCATAGGAGATGAAGAAAAATGCCTTATTACTCCTGCAATAGAAAAGGCTCAAAGAAAAGGAATCATGGTAAGCGGCCCGTTTCCTGCGGATACTATTTTTGAAAAGGCCCTCAACAGGCGCTATGATTGCGTGGTGTGCATGTATCATGACCAAGGGCTCATCCCTTTAAAGCTCACCGGTTTTAGCGACTGCGTGAATATAACCCTTGGTTTGCCTTGCGTCAGGACGTCTCCGGGACATGGCACTGCCTTTGATATAGCGGGGAAAAATAAAGCTAATTCCTCGTCTTTCATCCATGCAATAAAAATTGCTCTCCAATGCGCCAAAAACCTAAAAAAAACTTAGGCCAGAATTTTCTGATTGATAAAAATATCCAGGAGAAAATCATCAACGCCTGTTGCCTGAAAGAAACAGATACTGTGTTAGAAATTGGGCCGGGAAGAGGGGCAATAACCGGTTTGCTGCTCGATATGGCAAAGAAGGTTACCGCGATAGAAATTGACCGTGCGCTTTGTACAGGGTTAATTGAGAAATTTTCCGGCTACCCAAACTTTGAATTGCTCAATCAGGATATTTTAAAGGCAGATGTATCTAAATATGGAAAGCTTAAAGTAATCGCGAATATCCCTTATTATATTGCTACTCCTATAATAGCCCATCTTTTTCAATATAGAAAACATATTGAAGTTATCTGTCTAATGCTGCAAAAAGAATTGGCTAATCGTGTAGCGGCTACGCCCGGCACTAAAGATTATGGAGCCTTTAGCTGTTTTGTCCAGTTTTACTCGAAGGCCAAGATACTTTTTCCTATAAAAAGGAGCTCATTTTGGCCGCAGCCTAAGGTTGATTCTTCTTTTGTGGAATTAAGAATTTTATCCAAACCATCGGTGAAGGTCAAGGATGAAGCCTTCTTCTTCAAAATGATACGCTTAGCCTTCCAGCAACGGCGTAAACTGCTTAAAAATAGTTTGGCTCAGATGGCGCCGCAACAGAGGCTTATTAAATATCTTAAGGATATAGGCATAAAGCAAGATGCGCGGGCAGAAGATGTATCGTTAGCGGATTATGCCAAATTGGCCGCGAAAATTGTTTCCACGTAGCCCTTGAAAATTATTTTAAATATGGTAAACTTAAAGTAAAGATTGCAGGTAAACTACTGATAAGGGTAAACCCAGAGTAATCTGGGGGCGCAAAGCTAAGGGGTCCCATGCAGGATTGCCCGGCTACCAAAGGGTTAGAACGCGGATGTTCGCGGATTGTGGGTTCTATCTGAAGTATGCGGATGAACGCGGATATTAATTAAACCTAAGGTGTTGCGCCTTAGGTTTTTTTGTTAAGGAGGTGGTAAGAAGACATAGGAAATTATGCGAGATCCTTCGGGAGAGTTGGAGGATCAGGACTATAGGTAGATTTTGCTTGACAAAGGAATGATAAATGTTAGAATTAAAATGCCTTTAATGGCAGAAAGGGGGATTTATGTATAACAAAAGTGAAAAGGGTTTTACTTTAGTAGAAATTATGATTGTCGTAGCAATTATAGCCTTGTTGGCAACTATTGCGATCCCTGGAATTATACGTTCTAGGGTTACCGCGAATGAATCTAATGCAATCGCAACCCTAAAAAGTATAGCTACTGGAGCTGAAACTTTTCGTGCAGCCCAAGCAACATCTAGCTATCCCGCTAACCTTGCAGCTATTACGACGGGTGCAACCCCGCCATATGTATCTGGTTTTAGTGGTGGCGCGGTAAAGGCAGGTTATACTTTTGTATTGAGTGGGGATAGTGATGAGTTTGATTGCACCGCAGTTCCCACAAGTATAAGTACTGGACAACGGGCATTTTGTGTTGACCAAAGAGGAGACGTATGGAGTACTGCGACTGGTACGATAACTTATACTTCTCCTGGAGCTAATGTTGATTGTGCAGCAGGTTCGATAATTTCACAATAATTCTTCTTGTTAGATTTCTTATTTACAAATGGGCGAAGATGTATACACATCTTTGCCCATTTACTTTATGCTTTAACCAAAATTTAGGTTTAAGAATTCAATTGCTTTCTTCTCAAATTATTGGTATATAATAGATTATAAAGTAGGTAAGTATAAAAGAGTAAAAAGAGTTAGGCATTGTGCAGGGCTATGAATGGCAAAAACAACAAAAATGCGTTTACTTTAGTCGAAATTATGATTGTCGTAGCAATTATAGCTTTGTTGGCAACTGTTGCTATCCCGGGGATTGTGCGTTCAAGGCAGACTGCATATGAATTGGATAGTGTAAAAGCTTTAAAAAGCATTGCAACTGCGGCAGAGTCGTACCGCGCGGCGCAATCGAGTGCAACATATCCTTTGAGCCTCATTGTTTTGACAACTGCCAATCCTCCGTATGTAACGCCTCTTGGTGGTGGAGGAACCACACGGGGGCCGTACACTTTTTCACTTAGCGGCGATGGCGATAGTTTTAACGCAGTGGCAAATGCTGTCAATCCATATCGCAATTTTTGTATAGACCAGAGAGGAGATGTGTATAATAACGCAACGCAAAATTATGTCGCAAGCGATAGCAGTGATTGTAGCGGAGTAATGGTTTCCCAGTAATAGGCAAAATGCGTACGAAAAGAAAAAATACTCTAAAAATTAAAAAGCTCCTTTTGTCCGGATTTACCTTGCCTGAGGTGCTCTTGGCATTTGCTATTATGTCGTTTGTATTAGCCGGGGCGCTAAGCCTTTTTATTTATTGTATCTTTCTCAATGAGGCCAATCGTAATCTCAGTATTGCTACAGGCCACGGGCAATTTGTACTGGAAGATATCAAAAACACTAACTTTAACAGCCTTAAGACTGGCGCGATAGATGTGAATACTACATGGGATTGGAATACCGCTGCCAGTTTCACTGGCAGGGGCTTGAGCATACTGGGGAATGAATCGATAAATACCACAGGAGTATGGACTGGGACAGAGAGGGTCAATATCACGGTGGCGGTAAGCTGGAAAGATCGGGGTACAAGAGATAGGAGCCTTTCTCTTACGACCCTGATTACCGAGCCATGAAGAATTCAGCCATTGCGGCACATCGCTTAGAGCTAGAATCTGGGCAGAAAAAATATTTTTCAGGCGGCTTGACCCTGATTGAAATATTGATAGCCGCAGCATTAGTTACAATCCTTATGGCAGGTATTATGACAGTCCTGAATACCGCAAACCTAAGCTGGCATCAGGATATGGGCCTTGTGGATTTACAGCAGGGGGTGCGTTTTGCAATGGATGGAATGACCCGGGAATTAAGGCAGGCTGACCATCTAAGAAGTGTAGCTATTGGGGCGGGGGGGGA
>JAHFFP010000024.1 GCA_023247895.1 Candidatus Omnitrophota bacterium | reverse complement strand
CCAGAGGGTCAAGTATCGTACCTGCCTTAGTCTTCTGCTTCATTACCCGCGCTAAAAAACCATCCAAGGCGTCAGAAAAAACTGCAAGAGAAAAGATGCCGAGCGCGACGTAACGCAAATGATCGCGAGATGGTTGATAATACAAAATCGTGGCGATAAAAAAAGGAACCGATACAATTCTAAAGATAGAAACCTTATTGGCAAAGCTCATGCCTTCTGCATTCTTCTTGCTCACTGAATAATCCTTATTCTCATCGGCGGCCAGAAAATAACAATTGCCTTGCCCAGAATATTTTTCTTAGGCACAAATCCCCAATACCGGCTATCCAGGGAAGATGCGGAATTATCTCCCAACACATAGTAGGAATCTTCAGGCACTTTCACTACGTGGCCTTCCTCGCCAAAGGCACTTTCTGGCTTATTGTAATACGTACGGTTATAAAGAAGCGTGCCTTTATTCAAGATACCATTAATATAAATATTACCGCCACGTATCTCAACCGTCTCACCAGGCAGGCCAATCAGGCGTTTAATAAAATCCTTTTTGGGATCTTGCGGGGCAACAAACACAATGACATCCCCTCTTTTAGGCTGACGCAACGCAGGAAAGCTCCCCTGGGTGAAAGGGATTTTTGCCCCGTAAATAAACTTGTTCACCAATATCCTATCGCCCTCTATTAACGTCATCCTCATTGAACCGGTGGGAATCTTAAACGGCTGGATAATAAAATGGCGAATGACAAGCGCTAATACTAAGGCAATAACAATTGACTCAACCCACTCCCCTATAAGCGCTTTGCGTCGTGCGTAGTGCGCATTGCGATCCTTGCTCATATTTTAAGCACCTCCAAAAATGCCTCTTGGGGAATCTCCACCTTGCCAAACTGCTTCATTCTTTCCTTGCCTTTCTTTTGTTTCTCCCATAGTTTACGTTTTCGGGTGATATCCCCTCCGTAACACTTCGCCGTTACATTTTTGCCCGCGGACCGAATCTTCTCTGAAGCAATAATCTGGCTCCCGACAGCGGCTTGAATACTCACCTCAAACAATTGCTTAGGGATTAAATCCTTTAATCGGCCAACCAAATTCCTTCCCTTTTCATACGCCCCTTCCTTATGGAGAATGCTTGAGAAGGCATCACACCTATCGCCATTAATCAGGATGTCTAATTTTACCAATTTTGTCGGGAAATAGCCAATAAATTCATAATCCAGAGAGCCGTAGCCGCGGGTAACAGATTTCAGTTTGTCAAAGAAATCCACTAAAATTTCCGAAAGCGGCATATCAAAAATCAATTTTACCCTGTCCGCTCCTAAGAATTCGGTAGCACTATAAATGCCTCGCTTGGTGCGAGATAATTCATGCACCGCATCCAAGCTATCGGTGGGAATAAGCATGGTCATTGACACATACGGCTCCTCAGCTTCTTCAATATCCTGGGGGCCGGGGAATTTCTCAGGATTATCCACATCGATAACTTCACCATTTCTCTTTTTAATCCGGTAGACGACATTGGGAACGGTGAGAATCAGGTTAAGGCTGTATTCCCGCTCTAATCTTTCCTGAATAATCTCCATATGCAATAATCCCAGGAATCCACAGCGAAACCCAAACCCGAAAGAAACTGAATTCTCCGGCTCATAGACAAACGAGGCATCGGTAAGCCGCAACTTTTCCATTGCCTGACGCAAATTATCGAAATCGCCGGAGTTCACCGGATACAACCCGCAGAAAACAAGCGGCTTTAATTTCCGAAAGCCGGGCAGAGGCTGGCCAATAGGCTCTGCGGCATTAAATACCGTATCCCCTACCGCAACCTCTTGAGCGCTACGGATATTAGAAATAAAGTACCCCACCTCACCGCTTGATAAACTTTCCACCTTAGTCATTTTAAGATTCTTCAAAACCCCTAGCTCTTCTATCTTATAGGTCTTCGATGCCTGGCTCATTTTCAGAGTATCGCCAAAGCGAATAGTACCATCGATAATTTTTAAATAAACAATCACCCCTCGATATACATCAAATACAGAATCAAAAACCAGCGATTTTAAAGGCTTTGAAGGATCGCCCGAAGGAAACGGAATCACCGCGACAATCCGTTCCAAGATATCTTCTATGCCTATGCCCTCTTTCGCTGAAGCCGCAATAATGTCCTGTTCCTCAAAACCAAAGATATCCACAAGCTGGAGTGTTACCCTTTCAACATCGGCGCTGGGCAAATCGATTTTATTGATTACCGGTATGATTTTTAATTTTAGTTCCTTTGCCAGGTTAAAGTTGGCAACCGTCTGGGCCTCTACCCCTTGAGTGGCATCAACCACAAGAAGCGCCCCCTCACAGGCAGCCAAGGCCTTAGAAACCTCATAGGTAAAATCAACATGGCCGGGAGTATCAATTAAATTAAGGATATAGGTAGTGCCGCTCTGCGCTTTGTATTCAAGCCTCACTGTCGATGCCTTAATGGTTATGCCCCGTTCACGCTCTAGCTCCATATCATCAAGTAATTGATCATGAAAATTACGCTTGTCTACCGCGCCAACAAACTCTAAAATCCTATCGGCAAGCGTTGACTTCCCATGGTCAATGTGGGCGATGATAGAAAAATTGCGAAGCAATGATTTATCCATATTTATGTCTATAGTCTATGGTCGATAGTCGATAGTTTATCTCTGCTGACTATTGACTATAGACCCAGTAATAAAGTCTAACGACTTGACGACTCTATATATCCTAATAATGTTTCCACCACCTCATTAATCGTCATATCCGTCGTATCCACATATATCGCATCAGGGGCTTTTTTAAGCGGCGCGCAGGCACGGGTCGAATCAATGGTATCCCTGTTACTTAAATCCTTCTCGACATCCTGAAAGCTCACCTTTTGGCCTGTTAACTGTAATTCCTTATGCCTACGCCCAACCCTTTCTTTAAAATTCGCGTCCAAAAAGAATTTCTTTTCGGCATGAGGAAATACCACAGTACCGATATCTCTACCGTCTAATATACAGGATGACTTCATGCCTAATCGCCGTTGCAGAAGAAGCATCTGCTTGCGCACCCCCGGCACCTTTGCCACATCGGAAACAAACCGTGTAATCTGCGGTTTTCGGATATCCGCCGAAACATCCTCATTATCCAAAAAAACCCTAAGAGCGCCGTCTTGAGCATACACTAAATCAATTCTTGTTTTCTTAAGCAAGGCAGAGAGCGTTCGTTCATCGCTACAATCCACGCCTTCCCTGAGTGCTTTAAGCGTCAATGCCCGGTACATCGCGCCTGTGTCAATATAGAGTATCCCTAATTTTTGGGCAACCATGCGGGCAATGGTAGACTTCCCCGCGCCCGCAGGCCCGTCAATAGCAATAATCACCCTTTTGCTTTTATGCTTTGGATTGACGTCACGCACAGCTAAACGTGCAGGATTTCTTTCTTTAGTGCGCGATGGCATTTCGTTTATTGCGGGATTTCGAGAGATACGCTGCTAACGCTTTTGACTGATTATTCCTGATTAAAAGCTCAACGCGGTTAAGTGAAGCCTTAAAATCCTTTATTGACGTAAGAAGTTCTTTACGGTTAGTCAAAAAGATATCCCTCCATAGAAGAGGGTCGGATAAACCGATGCGCGTGGTATCTTTCAGGCCGCTTGCCGCAAACTTCAGATATGAAGGTTTTATACAATCCATAAGGCTATATGCCACCACATGCGGAAGATGGCTCACAAAGGAGAGGATCCGGTCATGCATACACGCATCCATAACTTCTGTCTTCGCGCCCAATTTCTTCCAGAATTCCCTGACTCTCTCGATATCAGTTCTCTTTGCCTTCATAGGCGCCACCACAAGGCAAAGTGAATTCTCAAAAATATCATCTTTGGCATAGGCAACCCCCCTCTTTTCCATGCCCGCCAGAGGATGGCACCCGATAAAAGTAAGCCCCGACTTTTCTGCCGCCTTCACAATCTCAGACTTTGTGGAACCTACATCAATAACCATACACTCACTGCTGACTATTTTAAAGAGACGGGGGATAAGGCCAAGTATCTTATCTACCGGTGTAGCCAAAATCAGAAGGCCCGCGCCTTGTGCTGCCTCGATATCCAAGCACCCCTGGTCAATCGCTCCCCGGCGTAGAGCCTGATCAATAGACGCTTGGCGATGGCCTATTCCGATAACCGTATCCGCTAATTGTTTCTTTTTTATAGCCAGGCCTAGTGAGCCCCCTATAAGCCCAACGCCAATGATAGCGATTTTCTTAAATAGCTTCATTTATGAACCGTTCTGGTAAGCGTGAGCGTAAGATGCTCGCCGGGAGAAAAGGCCATTTTCTGTTGGTCCTCAGGCGCAGGGCCATAAAGGATTTTATAGCTGCCGGCTTCTATGTCTTCGAATACAAACTTGCCATTCTCATCGGTTAAGGCGCGTAGCGGCGCCACATATTTCAAGCCTTTGGCAAGATTTTCAAATTCCCTGACATTGCCTAAGAACACCTCTGCCCGCGTTACGGCTTTACCCTGCACATCCAGCACTACCCCCTCAATAGAAACCAATGGGGTTAAGGCTATCTCGCCTAAATCCTCCTGCCAATTGCCGCGCGTGAATTCAATAGTTCTTGTCAGATACCCTTTCTTTCTCAAGGACACCGACGTCTTTTCCTCCGGAGGAAGCTTTCTCAGCTTTTGCGCGTACCACTGGCCTATTTCATTAGAGGCAACCACTATATCTTTGCCTACCATATCTTTTTCCTCAACCACTGAAACTATCACTGCCTCAAGAGGGCTATTGGTAACCGCGTCTTTCACTATTGCCTTAATGCTGCCTTGCGCCGGAGAAAGTTCCACGATAACCGGCTCCAAAGTGAGCGCTTTGCGGGAATCGCCATACTCCTTAACTTTCCTGGGATTCATAAAATCAAAATCTATTTTTTGCTTTTCAGTCAGCGCGCCAATATCAACCGTTTTCGCCACAGATTCATACCCGCCGGCAAAAAACCTGAATATATACGTGGTATTCTTTAAATGCGGCACGCTGCATATCCCGTCACTGCCCACAAACGCGCCATGCTGGCTCCATCCGCCACCCGCCATTGCATAATGCACGTCATACTCAAGAATTGCCGCCTTTGTCCGGGCATCCTGCGCCCTAAGAGAAATAGCGATATTTCCTAAAAGCTCCTTAGTCACATTCACACTTTGCGCAGGCGCCTTCTCTGGCTGAGCCCTCAGGGTATCATACAAAGATTCTTGCGCGTACGCTGCTGCACACATAAATACCGGCGAGCTCAATAGTGATATCCAGGCTAACACTTTTTGCGTTTTTGTCTTTATGGAATATGCCATCTCTATTTCCTCATATATTTCTTCCCACTGCTTTGGCAACCGTTCTCACCGATGAAACGAGCGCCTTAAAATTCTCAGGGGTTAAAGACTGCGCCCCGTCTGAGAGGGCATCTTCAGGATGGATATGCACCTCCACAATCAAACCGTCAGAGCCTGCGGCAATAGCAGCTTTTGATAACGGCCCCACCAGCCCCCAGCGGCCTGCGGCATGAGAAGGGTCCACAATAATCGGCAGATGGCTTAATTCCTTCACGACCGGGATAGCGCTAATGTCAAGGGTGTTTCTGGTTGAGTCTTCAAAGGTGCGTATGCCCCGTTCGCAAAGAATCACATTCATATTGCCTCCGGCGAGGATATACTCTGCAGACATAAGCCATTCCTTAACCGTTGCCGAAAGCCCGCGCTTTAAAATAACCGGTTTTTTCATCAACCCTACTTCTTTGAGGAGGTTAAAATTCTGCATATTGCGCGCGCCAATCTGCAACACATCCGTATATCTGCCCACCAACTCCACATCCCGGGTATCCATAACCTCAGTTACCGTTACCATATCAAGAGTATCTCCGGCTTCTTTTAGGAACTTAAGCCCCTCTTCACCTAAGCCCTGAAAGGTATACGGCGATGTCCTCGGTTTAAATGCCCCTCCGCGCAGGCATTTACCCCCGAACGATTTCACTAATTTCGCGGTTTCATATAAGGTGGCGTAATTTTCTATAGCGCAGGGCCCGGCAATGACCACAATTTCCTCAGTGCCGATTTTTACCCCTTTGCCTAAATCAATAATGGAATTCTCTTCCCGGAATTCCCGGGAAACCAATTTGTAGGGCGCCAAGACCGGCATTACCTTTTCAACGCCCGGGAAGGCTTCAAGGGGCGTGCTGCGCAAAATCTCCTCCGGGCCGATAACCCCGATGATAGTGCGCTCTGTGCCTTTTGAAAGCATTGGCTTAAGCCCAAGTTTGGTTACTCGTTCAACAATATGGTCGATTTCTTTATCCGTTGTCCCCGGACGCAATACAATAATCATATTAATCTCCTATGTGAAGAGTCAATCATTAAGGGTCGATAGTCCATTGTTTCTTTATTGACCATCGACTATAGACCATAGACCATAGACCATAGACCCTTGATTGTTTTGTCCTATACACGATGTATTATTATAAAACCTTTCTTAACGCTTTTATAAATTTCTCATTCTCCGGTTTAGTCCCCACGGTTACACGAATAAAATTATTCAAGCCATACTGGCACATATCCCTCACAATCACCCCTTGTGTGAGGAGCCGCTGGAAAACCTTAAGGCCGTCTTGTGGGGCGCAAAATAAAATAAAATTTGCCTGTGAGGGGATGTACTTTATGCCTAATTTCTTAAATTCACGGCAGAGATATTCTTTTCCACGTGTTACGATAGCTTTGGATTTTCGTATGAAGGCAGTGTCATCCAAAGCCGCGTATGCCGCTTCCTGAGCCAAGGCATTCACATTAAACGGCTGGCGTACGCGCTCCATATACTTAATAAATTCTTCTTTTGCTATTCCATAGCCGATCCGTAAGCCTGCCAACCCATAAATCTTAGAAAAGGTGCGCAGGATAATCACATTCCGGCCTTCCTTGACATACCTAAGGATAAGAGGAAAATCCTTTGCATCCACAAACTCTAAATATGCCTCATCAAAAACCACAACCACCCGCCGCGGTAAAGCCTTTAGAAAATCCTCAACCTCTTTTCTGGCTACATATGCCCCGGTAGGATTATTAGGATTGGCAATAAAAACAACCTTTGTCCTGGGATTAAGGATATCCTTAATCTTTGCTAAATCATAGGCGAAATCTTTCAGAGGAACAGTAGTTACCTTGCGGCCGTTTTGCCAGGCGATGATTTTGTATTCCAAAAAAGTCACATCAGAGGTTACGATTTCATCTTCAGGCTCACAAAAGGCCTTAATGATAATATCGATTATCTCATCAGAGCCATTGCCGAAAATCAGGTTTTGCGGCTTGACTTTAAGCCGTGCACTTAAAGCCTGGCGCAGATAAAAACAAGAGCCTTCGGGATAGCGGTTTATTTTAGCCAGCGCCTTTTGAATTGCCCGGATAGCCTTTGGGCTGGGCCCGAGCGGATTTTCGTTTGAGGCAAGCTTTATTACCTTTTGTAAGCCTAATTGCCGCTTCACCTCTTCAATTGGCTTACCTGGCTGATAGGGCGTAATCTCCAATATTTTTTTATTGACTATCGTGTTTTTATTCCACATTCGGATATGAGCCAAGCAGCTTAAAATACTTGGCATGCGACTCTAACTCCTTGACCGCCCTTGCCACGTTTTTATCCTGGATGTGCCCTTGTAAATCAACAAAGAAATAATAATCCCACGCCTTCTTCTTCGAGGGGCGAGACTCTATTTTGGTCAAATTAATGCGGTATTTCTTAAAAGGCATCAACATATCATGCAATGCCCCTATTTTGTCTTTAATGGAAAACACTAAAGAGGTCTTATCATCACCAGTAGGGCGGGTGCCCTTAGTTCCGATAACTAAGAAACGGGTAATATTGTTAGGCGAATCTTCTATATTCTTGGCGATAACCTTTAAGGCGTATACTTTTGCCGCCAATAAGGAGGCAATACAGGCGGAATTTCTTTCCTTTCGCGCGATCTGGGCGGCGCGCGTGGTGCTTGCCGTATCAATCAGCTCCGCTCTAGAAAAATTCTGCTGAAG
>JAHFFP010000015.1 GCA_023247895.1 Candidatus Omnitrophota bacterium | reverse complement strand
TTTTTGCTATCTTTAAATCAATCGCTGTCTTGCCGCCAATACTAGAATCTATCTGTGATAATAATGTGGTGGGAATCTGTATCAGGGGAACGCCCCGTTTATAGATGCTGGCGATAAAGCTCGCTAAATCACCCACCACCCCTCCCCCAAAGGCAACCACGGCAATCTTTCTGTGTTTGGCATACTCAGCCAAAGCCTCAACAAGTTTCACTGCGCTAGTAATAGATTTTGCTTTTTCGCTGTCTATAGCTGGGTAGAATTGCACCGTGAAATCTTTGTTTCTCAACGCCTGCTTTACTACATGCGCATACTGATTTCTAATATGGGTATTGGTAACTATGAATATATCCTTTGGCAGCTTTAACGATGCAAAATATTTCGGCAGATAGCCCAGGATATTTTCCCCTATCACTATGGGATAATTTCTTTTCTCACTCACAAGCTTCACTTCTAATTTCTTCATCTTCTACTCTTTATATCGTTACTTTTAATAACTGCAAGGCCTTATTGACTATCGGCCATAATATATAGTCTGTCACTCTAAAGTATAAAAGAATAACCAAAATGACAAAACCATACCGTTCAACACGGGCATACTGCAGGGCAATACTTCTTGGCAAGATGCCAAATACCACCCGTGAACCATCTAAAGGAGGTATAGGGATGAGGTTAAAAACAGCGAGCACCATGTTGACTATTATCCCCTGATTTAGAAGGATAATCAAAAACGAAGGCAGCCCCACAGGCAGCTTCAGGATTAAACTCAAAGCTACTGAGAGAAGGATATTGGCAAAAGGGCCGGATAACCCTACTAAAATGATGTCCCTTTTTGGGTTTTTCAGGCCCCAAAAGTTTATAGGCACAGGCTTCGCCCAGCCAAAAATAAACGGTGAGCCGGAAAAATATAATACTAGAGGTAAAACTATTGTCCCGAAAGGGTCAATATGGGGAAGGGGATTTAAGGTAAGACGTCCGGCATATTTTGCCGTCTTGTCTCCAAGCCAATACGCGCAAAGCCCATGTGCATATTCATGCACTATCACACTAGTGAAAAATATAGCTAAAGATAGGATAAAACCCACACTGCCCTTCTTTCCTAATACTATGAGGACTTTGCCTCACGCAGCGCCTTTAGCGGTTTTGGTGGCAGGCGCGCTTACCGGTTTCGCGGCTGACGATGCGCCTTGAACCGTCACAGCCTTTTCCTCAGCCTTCTCCTTCTTTACTTTTATTTTGACTGATTTTACCTTGGGCAGGCCATACACAGGGCTCTGTTCGTTAAAAGTGCCTTTATTTATAAAATGCTTGATTCTTTCTATACGTTTGAGTACCGATCTTTGTTTTCGTGCTTTCATAGATACACTGAGGCTTGAATGTAGCGACATATTATAATCTCCTTAATTGACAATCAGGATAGCTGCTTTTTAACTTCAAAAACGCATTGTGCGCATCTTCTTTAACGCTAAATTCCCCTACGCATATCACCGTATATTTTCCTTTTGGCATACTAAAGGCGCTGTAGCCTTTATTTTTCAACTGGGCTAATTCTTTAGATACGTTTTTATTTTGTGATATACTTGCTACCTGTATTGTAAAATTATTTATTCTTGTTTTCTCTTTATCCTTTTCTTTATTTTCTTCGGTATTTGCCTGTGTATCCACCCTGGCATTTACTTTTACACGATTACCCGATTCTTTGACGGACGAGGCTCTCGCGCCAGAAGAATCTGCAGGGGTTATAGCGTTAAGGTTTATCTGGGTATTTACGTGCGGCGCGCTCAATTCTACAGCCGTGACTAGCGCTGTCTTCTTGCCTTTTTCAACCCCCAAGGAATAAGAAGCCAAAGAAATAAAAATTACCGCCACTATGTTTATGATTACTTTCTGATACCGGCGGACTAACGGCCCATGAAGATGGCTGTTGGCAGCAAAATCTTTCCCTGTTGAGGCAGCGGGTTCACTCAGCTCAAACAATTCAAGTTGTGTAGGATTAACCTTTTCCATAAAAATACATTATAGCGAAAACTGTTAATGAGGCAAGTATTTTTTTAGATTCATTTTCTTAATTATCCGCAGGAATGCCTCTACCACATTAGGATCAAACTGAGTGCCTCCCTTGTTTTTTATTTCCTTTATAGCTTCAGGGATGCCCATTCTTTCCTTATAGGGCCTGCCATATACCATTGCCTCAAAGGCATCGGCAACCGCCATGATACGCGCCCCGATAGGAATTTGCCCTTTCTTTAACCGGGAAGGGTATCCTGTCCCGTCAAACTTTTCATGATGGTATAAAATTATCGGTATCGCCGGCCTGAAAGCCTCCAAATGCCGCAAGATTCGGATACCTTTAAAAGGATACCCTTTTATAATACTAAATTCTTTTGCAGTAAGTTTTGTTGATTTGGTTAAGATCTCTAAAGGGACATCCACTTTCGCCGCATCATGCAACAGGCTGGCAAATTTAAGGCTTTGAACTTTCTTTTCGTCAAGATGCATTTCCTGCGCTATGGAACAAACTAAACGGCTAAAATAAGGGCTGTGGGTAAACGCATTGGGCACGCGGGTATCAAAAAGTGTGACTAAGGACTTAATGCTTCCCAAGATAACCTTCTGCTGCTCTTCATACAGCTGCAGGTTGCGGATTCCTATCACCGCCTGCTCTGCTACCGTCATCAGAATTTCCTGATCATAGGCATCAAATGCTTTTTCATTTTTTCTGCGCATGAGGATAATGATTCCCACCAAATCATCCGCAATCAGAGGCACTGCAAGAATATTCCCCGTGCGAATCACTGTGGACTTTCGGATTACGTGCCGCTCTATCCTGTTACATACGCGCGAATCTTTATATATAACACACTTCGCATTTGGCCTGGTGACACAACGCAGCATCATTTTTGTATGGCTGGCATCAAGAATAGTAATAGAACAATTGTGCGATTCCAAGAGCTGGCATACAAGCCGCGCCAGGCGGGGAATCAGGCTTTTGAGGTCATACGTTGAGTTTATCAGGCGGTATACCGTATGAATGGCTGAAATAATTGCCTTATACCTTTTCGTAAGGGTCAAAGAGTTTTTTGTACTCATCTAACGCATAGCGATCTGTCATTCCCGCGATATAATCACAGATGACACGCCTTGTACCTTCGCTTTGTTTTATTTTCGAGAACGCATCTTGAGGCAGCTGCTCGGGGCTATGTAAATACACCTCGAATAAATCTTTGATGAAACGTTTAGCTTTATGCGCCATGCGCACCACCCTATAATTGCGGTAAAGGTTTGTCATCAAGAAATCCTTTAAAGGCAGCCTCAAGGCCTCCATATCTTTGCTAAAACTCACAATCTTAAACCCAAGATTACGGCAGTCTTCTACCGACTTTATCTTTGTTTTCTTTATCCGCGCTTCTGTTTCTTGAATCAAATTGGTTACCTGTTTATCTATCAGCATCCTAATAATTTGGTATTGCTTTAATTTCCCTTGGATTTTTTTATAGCGCTGGTGCACTTCTTTCTCTGCACTTGACCAAAGGAACACTTTCTTTAATGCCGTTTCTGTTATCAACCCTGAGGCCAAACCGTCATCAATATCGTGGTTATTATACGCTATTTCATCAGCAATGTCCACTACCTGTGTTTCTAAAGAAGGCATTTTGTCCGGCTGCAGGCTTTCCACCTCGGCCCCCTCGTCATAAAACGATGAATGCTTGGCAATCCCTTCTCGCACTTCCCAGCTTAGGTTGAGGCCAGGAAACTCAGGGTAATGCTCTTCAAGAAAATCAACTATTCTTAAACCCTGAAGATTATGGTTAAACCCCCCATAATTTGCCATCAACTCATCCAACGCGTCTTCTCCGGAATGGCCAAAAGGCGTATGCCCTAAATCATGCGCGAGCGCTATCGCCTCCACAAGGTCACCATTAAGGCGAAGCCTATAGGCGATGGTACGGGCTATCTGAGAAACCTCTAAGGTGTGCGTAAGGCGTGTACGGTAATAATCCCCCTCGTGGTTGACAAAAACTTGTGTTTTATATTCCAATCGGCGAAACGCCGCGCAGTGGATGATGCGGTCCCTATCGCGCTGATAACAACTTCGGTAAGGATGTTCCTGCTCAGAATATACTCTTCCTTTACTCAAAGAGCTTTTCATTGCATAAGGAGCTAAAAAGGCATCCTCATATTCTTTTATGTAATTGGTCATAAAGGGCTTCCAATGACTGAGAGATAATCTTTGTACTAAAGACTACGGGCATAAAATTAGTATCTTCTTTCCATCGGGGCACTACATGCATATGCAAATGGTGAGGAATTCCTGCCCCTGCAACTCTCCCAAGATTTATTCCCATATTAAAACCGTCAGGCTTCAATATTTTCTTCAACAAGGCTTGCATTTTGCTTAACACTGCAAATAAATCCAACACCTCATCCCTATTCAATTTATCCATCTCGCATAGATGGCGATAAGGCGAGACCAATAGATGGCCATTATTATAAGGAAATTTGTTCAGCATACAAAATGCGTACCTGGAACGGTACAGGAGTAGATTCTCCTTATCCTTGTTTTCTTTAACCACTCGGCAAAAAAGGCATCCCTTCTGCCTTTTTGCATGAGTTATATACTCCATTCTCCACGGCGCCCAAAGCGCATCCATTTTTGTCATATGTTTATTATCTCGTGATGTACGAAATCGCTGAGCGTAATAATCCCATAGGTATTCACCGCGCTAAAAACCTTATCTGTCGGGCTTCCGGGGTTAAAGAATATCATCCCGTTTTTTTCCATGTTGAGGGCCTGATGTGAGTGGCCAAAGATAATAATATCGGGTTTTTCTTTTGAGAATTCGTGTGCTGCTACTTCTATAAGCCCTGAGGGGCTTCCCCAGCCGTGCATAAGCCCAATACTTACCTTGTCCACTTTAATCAACTCTCTCCGCGGCAAAACCTTCTTTAACGCGCTCTCATCCATATTTCCCTGCACGGCTTTTAGATGAGTAAACTTGTGTTTGAGTTGTTTAAAAAAAACCAATGAGGTTACGTCTCCCGCATGCAATATCAGGTCCGCTGACTTCATGTCTTCGTAAAGTTTTTGGGGCAAATCCAAAGCGCGTTCGGGGATATGCGTATCTGACAAAACGACAATTTTCGTCATGCGTCCTTTGTGTTAACCCAAATTTTACAATAGGTTTAAGGCATTACAATTCTTGGCTTATCATACATATCAAGGAGAGAATTCACCAAGGCCATATCCCATGTTGCAATTCTTTCTTCCTTCGCAAGCAGATGGGCATTGGCATCAATCCCATCAAATGCAATAAATATTTTTTTTTGGTTTTTGTTATATTTAAACCTCTTACACACATTCACAAAATCTACCATATCTTCTTCCAACGCCTTCTCCTCTTTAAATCCTGTAATCCAAAGGCTTGAAGAAGCTCTTGCCAAAATCCCTTCCTTAAGCTTTTTCCCGTGCATTTTAACCAATTTCACCTCTTTAAAGTGATTAAGGCGCAGGCGTTTGTGGTGAATCTCGATAGATTCATTACTGAATTGATTAAATAATTCCAGTATCCTTTCCGAGGTGTCTTTCGCCTGCGCGTCATAAAATTTTGTAAAAAGGCTTTTGAGTTCTGCCCCAAAAGATGCTTTTTGTGCTTCATAGCTTGCAGAAAAACTGCGGAATTTATGCGCGTAAATACATCGCAGCCAAAAACAGAAAACTTTATCTCTCACACAATATATATCGGCAGTTTTCACTACTACCTCGCAGGAACAAAGATGATTAAGCACGCTAAGGGCATCTTTCTTAGCCTTTCCGATGGCCTGGGCAATTTGAGAAGGCCGATTTATTCCTGAGGCAAGTCCAATCAGCGCATGGACAAACGCAGGCTCAAGCAACCGCTTGCCTATTGTCTCAAGCAAAGAAACAAAACGCCTGTTTAAAATACCCCACGTATCCATAAACATATTCTCCAAAGACGCGGCCAATGAATTAACCGTCGGAACAAGAGCGGCATTTTTAGAGTGATGGTCCTTAAATGCAGTTGCGATTGTTTTAAGATAAAAAGGGTTGCCTGCGGTAAAATTTATAATGAAATCCAATAGCGCGCTATCCGCCTGCAATACTCCCAGCTCATCACGGATAAAAGATTGCGCAGTTTTATTATCAAAAGGATGCAGTTCTACTGTTTCAAAGTTCCCGAAGAGGAGGGTAAGGTCGGAGGAAAGGATTTTTGCGGCAAGTGATTTCTTTGAGCTAAGCAATATATACATCGTATTCTTACCGAACATTATGTGCTTTCGCCACTGTTCATAGGTATCCTTGGCCTTAAGTTCATCAATCAAATGAAATTCATCCAAAATGATAATACATCGCTTGCCTGTTTCTTCATAGAATAATTCGGTAAGCTCCAAAAGCCTTACAAATGCTGCGCTAAATTTTCTATATTTCTTTCCTGAAAGCAATTCCTTGATACGGGAAACTGTCTTAGGGATATACTTTTGGGAATGGCTTATTAAAAAATCTATATCTTCCTTTAAGGCAATTTGGCTATTTTTTAAAAAAGAAAAAAGAAGCCTGCCGACGAATTTCGCTCTAAAGGTAGAGGCTTCCTGAATGTTGACATCAATATACACGGGCACAATAAGATTATTCTGATAATGCGACACCCAGTGTTGCACAAGATATGTTTTGCCCATTAACTCTTCTGCCATTATGGCAATATTTTGCCTATAGCCACCCGCAAGGCCGTCTGCGCGCTTGTTGAGCAAGCTTACTATATCTTGTCTTCCGTAAAATTTCATTTCTTAAGTATTCCCTAAGTGTATACTGCTAAGTGGCCAAGTAATGATATGGGTTCTGCGGAATATAGCCTTTTCTTATTTCAAAATGCATAACGCCATGTGCGCATCGCGCAATAGGCGTTCCTTGGGTTATATGCTCTCCCGGTTTCACTAAAATCTGAGAAAGCATTGCGTATATTGTCATTAACCCGCCTTCATGGGCAATAATTACCGTTTTTCCGTAGCCTTTTAGCTTTTCAGTAGCAAAGATAACCGTGCCTGAGCTTGAGGCGATAACATGGGCATCTGAAACAGTTCGCAAGGTAATGCCTCTATTAACCGTATTACTTGCCCTATCTCCGAAGCCTGAGAGGATTTTTCCTTTAGTTGGCCAAATAAAATCTTGCGTGCTGTATAAATCAAAATGGCTTGAGGCAGCTTGTTTTTGCGCACCAGGGATAAAGAGCAACTGTCCGGTGTTAATCTGGGTTAAATCGCTAATCTTATTGCTGCGTATAATCTCATCGAGTTCGATGCCGTATATCTTAGAAATTCGCCAGAGTGTTTGGCCTCTTTCTACACGATGATAGATGCCCTGAAGATTTTGTCTGCCTGCAGGGCTTTGGCTTATAGATGATGGCATTTTAGTGGCAATAACAGCGGGATATTCAACCGTTGCGCAACTTGAGAGGAGGATGCCGCTGACGCCAATAACACCTATGATGAAGATAGTATTTCTCATAATCTTTAAGCGGGCGAAGGGAATTGAACCCTCCTATCCAGCTTGGGAAGCTGGTGTTCTACCGATGAACTACGCCCGCAAAATATTTACTGCTATAGCGTTTGCAAACACTCCTCAATCAATTTAATTGAGCAATATTCGCTGCACATTGTACAGACATCGAGCAAATGAGGTTTAGAAGCCATCCGGAATTCCCTCGCCTTTTTTGGGTCAATAGATAAGGCAATCTGCGCTTCCCAATCGCGCTTTTTTCTGGCAAGAGACATCTTCTCATCCCAGCTAATAGCGCCTTTGACCCCTTTTGCAATATCTCCGCTGTGTGCCGCAATTCGCGAAGCCACTACCCCTTCCTTTACGTCTTCGACTGAAGGATGCCTTAGATGTTCTGCAGGGCTTACTACACATAGAAAATCAGCGCCAAAACTTGCTGCCAAAGCCCCTCCAATAGCCCCAGAGATATGATCTCTCGTTGAACTAATATCAGTTACCAAAGGCCCTAACACATAAAAGGGTGCATTATCGCAAAGTCGTTTTTCTAATTCTATATTTCTCTTAATTTGGCTTAAAGGCACATGGCCTGGCCCTTCGATGATGACTTGCACCTTCTTCTCTCTTGCCCTGCGCGCTAATTTCCCTAAAAGTCTTAACTCACTAAGCTGTGCTTTATCAGTAGCATCCAGTATAGAACCAGGCCTTAAGCCATCGCCTAGACTCAACGTGACATCATACTTATAGGCTATATCTAAAACCTTATCGAAATCTTCATAGAGGGGATTCTCTCTCTTATTATGGGCCATCCAGCTGGTGAGGATTGCTCCTCCTCTGCTGACAATATCTAAAATTCGTTTATATTTCTTAACCATAGAGACCGTTTTAATAGTCACCCCTGAATGAACGGTCATAAAATCAACTCCCTGCTCGGCTTGCGCCTCAATTACTCCCAGAATATCGCTGCTTGTCATCTTAAGGAAAGAGCTTTTATGCTTTGCTGCGCCTTGCGCTGCTTCATAAATAGGGACAGTGCCAAGGGGTATTGACGATTGCGTAAGCATCGCCTTTCTGATAGCAGCAAGATCTCCTCCAACGCTTAAGTCCATTATCGTATCAGCGCCATACTCAATGGATACCTTTAATTTTTCGATTTCATCAGCAATATCAGTCTCATCGCTTGAGGTACCAATATTCGCATTTATTTTGGTACAAAGCCCCTGGCCAACGCCACAGATTTTAGTTTTACTATGCAGGGAATTGCCGGGTATAACAACTTTCCCTTCAGCGATTTGTTTCTTGAGAAAGCTTACACTTACCCCTTCAATCTCAGAGACCTTACGCATACTTTCTGAGGTTTTATTTTTAAGCGCTAATTCTAATTGGGTCATAATAATGAGCACACCACTTACGCAGCGAAGCGCACGTAAGTGGTAAGTGCGAATTATCCCGATAGCTGCAAGAAAATTTGTTTCAAATTTTCGAGGCGTTTTGCTGTCGGGACACAGCTTATTGTAAGTAAGTTATGTCTGCCTAGAGACTCCATAACTTACACCCTCACTTAACTCTTTCACTGCCTTGACTGTATCTTTTGCCTTACCTATTGCCCTTACTACTGCGATTAGATGCGTATTAGTGGCTCTCACAAGATGAATATTATCCTTAGTAATTCCCCCGATAGCTACTACAGGCAGCGTAACATGCGTGCGAACTTTTTCTAATAAGCCAATGCCTACCGGTTTGTAATCGGGCTTAGTGGGAGTGCTAAAGACAGGGCCTATACTGATATAGTCAACACCTTCTTTTTCTGCTGAAAGCGCCTGCGCAAGGCTATGGCAGGATTTACCTACAATTGCCTTAGGCCCTAAAATCTTTCGTGCCGCAGCAACAGGAATATCATATTGGCCTAAATGCACTCCGTCCGCATTTGAAAGTTTAGCGATATCTATACGGTCATTAATGATATATAAGGCCTTAGTGCCAATAAGTTTCTTTAGGGCGACGGCATCACGATAAAAACGGGCACTATCTTCTGTTTTATCCCTTAATTGAATTATTTTGATTCCCGCCTTCAGGCAATCACTGGCAATAGCTGTTAAGGGCCTCAGGGTAACGCTTTGACGGTCGAGCACCGCATAAATACTAAAGCTTGGAACCCGTTTTTTTTTCAATGCCATAGAGTTTATAACGGATAGTTTTAAAATATCCGGAAACTTTCTTGTTATCTATCTTTGTAAATTCTTCTAAAACCCTTACCGATTCCTTTACCCTTTGGATATTGGCAAAAAATATATCCTGGTAATCACCACGTTTGAGCTCGCTGTATAGAGAGGTTTTGCCTACATCTTTTTCGCTATCGCGCGAATCCAAAAGAAGGCACTTCTTGATGTTCCACATCCTAAGCGCCTCAACAATTGCGTGGCGCGTATTCTTAAATGCGCGCGTGAGTGTTTTATCGCATAATACAAATCGCGCAACCTCCTCGCACACCCTCAAGCCTTCCTGCGCGCGGTTGAGATTGGCATCCAGTATCCGTAATATCCTGTTATCCACAATGAATCTTTTCAATCAGGGACGTTGTAGAATACCCTTTAAGGTAAGGGATAACAACGGTTTTACCGCCGTATGTTTTCACAAAACCCGAGCCTACAATCTTTGCCATATCCCAATCCCCGCCTTTAATCAACACATCAGGTTTGATAAGCTTAATCAGGCGTAAGGGAGTCTCTTCGCTAAATATAGTTATATAGTCAACACACGATAATGCAGCCAATACTCTTGCCCTATCGCGTTCGGTATTTATGGGGCGGAGCTTGCCTTTAATTCTTCTTACCGAAGTGTCGCTGTTTAAACCCACTACCAACATGTCCGCCATTTGTTTTGCATCTTTTAAATATTTCACATGGCCGTAATGCAAAATATCAAAACAACCATTGGTGAATGCTACTTTTTTGCCGTTTTTTCTATAATTGGATATCATTTTTTTAATTTGCGTTTGAGTTTTTATTTTAACATCAAACGAAGACACAGGTGTTTTTACCATAAGAGGTCATTTTGACAATTCTGATTCCACTAATTCACAAATTATGTGGCCAATGGTAATATGCGCTTCTTGTATGCGCGCAGTAATGGGTGAAGGTATAATAAGGCAAATATCCGCTGCCTTGGCTAATTCCCCGCCAGAACCGCCAGAAAGGCATATAGTTTTAAGCCCAATTTCTTTTGCCTTTTTTATGGCTAAGAGCACATTCTTTGCCTTACCGCTGGTAGAAATGCCTATGGCTATGTCCTGGGGTTTGGCTAAAGCCTCAACTTGGCGAGCAAAGATTATTTCATAGCCATAATCATTGCCTAAAGCGGTTAACACTGAAGTATTGGTAGTTAACGCAATCGCCCCAAGCGCAGCTCTGTCCTGTTGAAACCTTCCTACAAACTCAGCTGCAAGATGCTGGGCGTCTGCGGCTGAGCCGCCATTACCAAACAGCAACACCTTTCCCCCAGACCTAAAAGAGGTAATGATAAGCTTAGCAACCTTAACAATTGTATCGATTTGGGTTTGCAGTATCTGTTCTTTGACGTGAATTGAGTCATTTATGATATCAATAATTCTTTCGCGCATACTCACCTCAGTTTTTTATGTAACTTTCCTGTCACCCCGAAGGCGATTTTCTTGTGGCCTCAGCTATTGTTTCTAGCCAAAGAAGACTTTGGCTAGCTCGTAATATTCAGGGTCAACGGTCTTTAATTTCCCTGTTGCTTCCTCAAGAGGAACATCAATTATTTTGTTGGCGGATAAGGCGACCATACGCCCAAACTTTTTCTGTGATACCAATTCAAGAGCCTTAACCCCAAATCGGGTGCCTAACACACGGTCAAAGGCTGTGGGGCTGCCGCCTCTTTGGATATGCCCTAATACTGAGACCCTTGTTTCATAGCCGGTGCGCTTTTCTATTTCGTTGGCAAGCTTCTCGCCAATTCCCCCTAAGCGCACATGGCCGAACTCATCAAGCTTTTGCTCTTGTAACACTATTGAGCCCTGTTTGAATTGCGCTCCCTCAGCGACGACCACAATGCTGAATGTTTTCCCTCTGGAGTGGCGTTTTTTAAGCAAGGCACAGACTTCATCCATATCTATAGGGATTTCTGGTATCAAAATTACGTCAGCGCCCCCCGCAATTCCTGCCTCAAGGGCAATCCAACCTGCATGCCGGCCCATGAGCTCCGCGACAATAATTCGATGATGGCTTTCCGCGGTAGTATGCAGGCGGTCAATACATTCTGTGGCTATATTAATTGCGGTATCAAAGCCAAAGGTATAATCGGTTGAGGAGAGGTCATTATCTATTGTTTTCGGCACCCCCACCACATTAATATTCTCTTTGACCAGTTTTGTTGCAACACCCAAGGTATCTTCCCCACCAACTGCCACAAGAGCATCTAACCCTAAGGCTTTATAGTTGGCAACAACCTTTCCTACCGCGCCTTCCTTTTTATAAGGATTGGTCCTGCTTGTGCCTAAAATAGTCCCGCCTTTAGGTAAAATTCCCGAGATGGAATCTAAATCAAGAGGTGTAGTATCTTTTTCAATCAAGCCCTTCCAGCCATTCTTTATCCCTATAACCTCGTATCCTTCGTTGATTCCCTTACGCACCACTGCCCTGATAACTGCGTTTAATCCGGGGCAATCGCCGCCTCCGGTTAAAATTCCTATTCGTGCCATAGTTATTTAAAACCTCCTTCTATAGATATACCTTTACCCTAAGAACATCAGCCAAAATTATCTACCGGCCATACCCGTAAAATGGTATGGGGGGTTTTTCTTTTACTTCAGCATCTGCTTTTTTCTGGTCTTTCTCTTCCTGCGCAACGATTTTTGCTACGTGAATTTTTACAATAATTGGCTCATCTATTCCCCTTAACATATCTTGAATTCTTCCCTTTACTAAATCCTGAAGCCGCTCGGTAAGCTCAACAATATTGGTTTCAGAACGCAAATCAATACGCAAATATACCACAATGCCCCCGCGCCTTCTTACCCTCACATCCGGCCTTAGGCTTTTTACTTCCGGCACCTGCACGCTAAGCCTTTTAATAAGGTCTTCAACCGCAGCTAAAGCAATGCTGATCTGCCCGCTTGAGGTATTAAAAGCTATATATTTCTCCCTGTGTATTTTACCAAGGACAGATTGAATAAAGGAAAAACTGAATAATGTAATCAATACGCTCACGCATGTAAGAATCAAGCCGGCATTAGGGTAACAAAGGATTTGAGCCAATATATCGGAAATCATATGAGGCGTTATCACCTCAAACGCAAATAACACAATTCCTGTAGAAAGAAAAATGCAAAATGCCGTATATACTAAAAGCCCAAAAAAAGTGAATAAACGCATCGTGAGCCCCTCCCCTAAAATAAATCCTGCCTGTCAATCACCCTAAAACTGACGGCACGCAGGCTTTTAAATCAACCTACGACCCTTTTTCAACTCCCAGAATGCTGATATGGATATCCCTCGGAGATTTATCCAGCATTTTTTCCAGGGCATGCCTGATATTGTCCTGTACTTTTTCTGCCAAATCCGGAATATGACACCCATATTTAATCACCAAAGGTACCACTAAGCGTATTTCTCCATTCTTATTGAATTCAACCTTTATCACTCCTATGCTCTTAAAGCCAAAGAGCTCTATGATGCCACACGCAGGTGACGATTTTCCAATCCGTGTTACCCCTTCTATCTCTAACGCGGCAATTGAACTGATAGAAGCAATCACATTCTTATGGATTTTTACTGCGCCCAATTCCATTTTATTTGTGTGCATATCCATACGCCTATTCTTCTTTTCTTTGATTGGCTTTAAAATTCTCGTTGATAAAATTCGTAGAGAAATCCCCTTTTACAAAGAAAGGATTTTTCAATACCTCTTTATGAAACGAAATGGTTGTCTTTATAGGGCTGATGACGAATTCATCAAGCGCCCTGCTCATAATGCTGATTGCTTCTTTTCTGTCCCTTCCATGAACAATGAGTTTTGCTACTAAAGAATCATAGTACTGGCTTATAGTATACCCCTGATAGGCATGGCTGTCTACTCTTACCCCAGGGCCTCCGGGCAGAAGAAGAACCTCAATTTTCCCCGGGCATGGCATAAAATTGTTTTCATAATCTTCGGCGTTGATACGGCACTCTATGCTCGCTCCGCTTAGTTTCACATCGTCTTGGCGGATTTTTAATTTTTCTCCCGCCGCAATCTTTATCTGCTCTTTGACTATATCAATACCGGTAACCAACTCTGTAACCGGATGCTCTACCTGAATACGGGTATTCATCTCCATAAAATAAAAATTCTTTTTTTCATCAAGGAGGAATTCTATGGTTCCCGCGCTTACATACTTAACCTCTCTCGCGGCTCTCTCCGCGGTTTCTCCCAAACGTTTGCGTAATTTAGCATCTACCACCGGAGAAGGAGATTCTTCAATTAATTTTTGATGGCGGCGCTGAATAGAACAATCCCTTTCGCCAAGATGGATAATATGGCCGTATTTATCCGCTAAGAGCTGAATTTCAATATGGCGGGGTTTTTCAATATACTTTTCAATATATACATTAGAGTTACCGAAACTCGCTTCTGCCTCTGCCTGCGCGGTCATTAAACCGGAAGCCAAACTTATATCATTATGGCAAACCCTCATGCCTTTGCCCCCTCCTCCGGCAGCGGCCTTGATTATAATAGGATAGCCGATGCGTTTTGCTATTTTCACCGCATCTTCCTTATTTTTTATGGCGCTAAGGCTTCCCGGGACAATGGGAATGTTCGCTTTACGCATAGTCTCTCTGGCCTGCATTTTATCACCCATAAGGCGGATATTCTCAGGAGTAGGCCCGATAAAAGTTATACGGCAAGACTCGCAGATTTCTGCGAAATGGGGATTTTCTGCTAAGAATCCATAGCCGGGATGTATGGCATCGACATCAGTGATTTCTGCGGCGAAGATTATGGCAGGGATATTGAGGTAGCTATTGGCGCTTGATGCGGGACCAATGCAAATCGCTTCATCAGCTAAACGTACCGCAAGCGATTGAATATCTGCCTGCGAATATACCGCGACAGTACGTATGCCAAGTTCCTTGCATGCCCTGATAATGCGTACGGCAATTTCACCGCGGTTGGCTATGAGTACTTTGGAAAACAATTATTGTGGATTAACCCGTTAGCGGGTAAAGCTTCTCCCGCCTAACCGGCCAATTATCGAGGTTCTATAAGAAATAACGGCTGGCCGAATTCTACTGGCTCAGCATTATCAACGAGGACTTCTAAAATCTTCCCTTTAACTTCTGATTTAATTTCATTCATCAGCTTCATTGCTTCAATAATACAAATTACCTGCCCTGGCTCTATTTCCTGGTTAATTTCAACAAAAGGAGGGGCTTCCGGGCTTGGGGCGCGGTAAAACGTGCCTACCATTGGCGCCTTAATCTCCAGCCTATTTGAAACAGCTTCCTTTTTGGCCGTTTCCTGAACTTTTTGTTCAGGTGCTTGAGTTATCTGACGCTCGATATATACAGGCAAGGGAACTGCCTCTTGGTTTATCAAAGCTCCCTTCTTAAGCTTTATGCGCGTACCGTCTTTTTCAATCTCTAATTCCAAGAGATTATTTTCATTCATCAGGCAAATCATTTCTTTAATCTCTTTTACATTCACGAAGGGGTTCCTCCTTAATACGCAGCGCTGCCTGGCGAGTTAAACCTTGTTGCTATGCCCTTTCTACATATGAGCCAGTGCGCGTATCTACTTTAATTTTGTCTCCTATATTGATAAAAAGGGGTACTAATACTGTCGCGCGAGTCTCGATCTTTGCAGGTTTGTTACCGCTCTTTGCAGTATCTCCCTTGATACCAGGCTCAGTTTCTGTAACCACTACTTCAATAAAATTAGGAATGACCACGTTCAGGATTTTATCCTTGTGAAAATATCCGAGAACCTCTAAATTATCTTTAAGAAACTTTGTCCCTGAGCCTAACACCTCTTGCGCTATTGCCAGCTGATCATAATTTTCCTGGTCCATAAAATGATACATTTCTCCTTCAGAATAAAGATATTGCAGCTTTCGCTGTTCTACAAAAGCCTCTTCCGCGCTATCTTGGCCCCTAAACGTCCTGTCAAGAAGAGTGCCTGTCCTTAGGTTTTTAAGCTTTGTCCGCACAAAAGCAGAGCCTTTCGCCGGTTTTACATGCTCTGTTTCAACAATCAGATAGACTGCTCCCTCTAAAAGGATTGTCACCCCCACCTTAAATTGATTTATCGATAGCGCCACTTAATACCTCTACCCCTTTCTTTGTTACTAATACCATATCTTCTAACCTAAGGCCAAATTTATTGGGAAGATAAATCCCCGGCTCAATGGTAAACACCATGCCTTCCTGAGCAAATGAAGTATTTTTTGAAGATATGGACGGTTCCTCGTGAACCTCTAATCCTACGCCATGGCCTACACTGTGCCCGAAAAATCGCGCGTAGCCGTGTTTGGCAATATAACTGCGGGCGGCATGATCAATTTTACAAAGCGCTACTTTTGGCCTAATTGCTTCTATCGCTTTATCTTGAGCGCCTTGTATAATCTTGTAAATCTTACGCTGAATAGGGCTTATTCTATCCAAAAAGAATGCCCTTGTCAAGTCAGATTTATAGCCATTGACCTCAACTCCTATGTCGATGAGCACCGAATCGCCTTTGACAAATTTTCTCTCGGTAACGCCGGCATGGGGAAAGCTGGAATTTGGCCCGCTTGCCGCGATAATATTAAACGCGCTCATCCTTGCCCCATGGTAGCGGATAAAACGCTCAAATTCCGCTGCTATGCCCAATTCACTTTGGCCCTGCTTTATACAGTTTTTGAGGAAATCGAACGCAGAGGCAGTAATCTTAATTGCTTCTCTTATATGCGTAAGCTCCTCAGGGCTTTTAACCTGGCGCATGGTTTCAATGACATTAAAGGTGTCAATGAGCTTGACTTTAGGAACAAGATATTCCTTGATTTTCGTATATTCGGCAAAATTCAAATCTTTTGCTTCAAAACCAAGGCGGCGAATCTTATATTTTTTGACTAACCAAGCGATATCCTTAAATAAGTTTTTATATTCGACTATCCGCGCTCCCTTTATGTTTTTTCGAGCTTCCTCGGTATAGCGGAAATCCGTAATAAAGCAGGTTTCCTTATTGCTCACTAAAAGATAGGAATCACGTATGTTATAGGAGCATATATAGGAGACGTTGGCTTCTTTGCTTACTAAAAAGCCATCAAGCGAGCTCAACCTTAATTTTTCTAATAAGGCAGGTATGCGGGAAGGCATTTACTTAGGTGATGAGTCTAACAGCCGAATTATTGCTAAGAGGCCTAAGAGGTAACTGTCTTTGCCAAAACCTGAGATTTGCCCCTTTGCAACCGGCGCAATAAGCGAGGTATGGCGGAATTCTTCTCGGGAGTATATATTAGAAAGATGCACCTCAACCGCAGGCACACTACAGGCCGAAACAGCATCTCGGATAGCCACGCTGGTATGGGTGTAAGCTGCAGGGTTAATCAAAATCGCGTCAAAGCTGCCTTTACTTTTTCCAATGGCGTCTACAATTTCCCCTTCATGGTTTGATTGAAAAATTTCCAGTTTTATCCTATGTTCCTCGGCGAGCTTGTGTAACGCGACATTGATCTGCTTCAAGGTAACGTTACCATAGACCTCAGGTTCCCTTTGCCCCAGGAGGCCCAAATTCGGCCCATGAATCACAAGGACAGTATATATCTTTGCGCTCTTAACCATACGACAGATTACCCTTGCTCCGCTTCATCAATAAGCATCACCGGTATGCCGTCGCGCACAGGGTATTTACGCTTACATTTGGTGCAGGCAATTTTCTCGTCCCCGCTTTTGTTTTCCAAAACCACATCTGCCTTACAGGCAGGACAGGCCAAAATATCTAAAAGTTCTTTATCTATCATTTTTTACCTCCGGTCTTTTGCACATACTGCATCCTGAGCTCATATAAAATACCCTCCAATAAAGAATCTTCTTCTTTTGTAAGATTCCCCTTAGTCTTCTCCTGCAATATGCCCAGGATATCAATCAAGAATTTTGCTTGGGGAAGGTTTTCCTCTCGTTTGTTGGTGTGCGGGTCAGGAACGTCACCCAAGGCAAGGGTTGCCTGCATGGCTAACGTAGTAGCGAAAAAAGAGAAACTCGCTTCCGGAACGTTGAATTCTTCTTTCTCTTGAGCAGTGCCTTGCGCCTGTGAAGATGCTATACCTTCTGCCTTCTCCTTTTCCTTGCTTACTTTTTCTTTATAACTCTCATCAACCTTCTTTTGCTGTTCTTCCATAACCCTACCTCACGATAATCCCCGCGTATCCTACCACGCTGGAGTTATCCGCCGTAACATCACCGCTAGTTTGATATTTTATTAACTCGCCTTTTTGGGCTCCGAGCGCCTTGGCCGCGGTAATCATAACAATCGCCGGCGCGTATCCGCACATAGTAATATCTAGTTCCCTTACCTTTTCCCAGAGCCCTAAAGCATCAAGCTCAAGAATAGACCGTATAGCCTGGCTATCTTTGGTTTTCGCTGCTTGCGCATCCTCATAATGAGTCATATCTGAACTGGCAACAATAAGCGTATCTTTTTCTAAATGCAGTTCTTGTATGCTTGAGGCAATCTTTAACCCCAACTGCTCGTAATCTTTGAAGTCATTGCCTCCAATTACTATGGGAACAAAGGAAAAATCGTTTTTGAAATACTGAAGAAGCGGCAACTCTACTTCTATAGAGTGTTCCATCTGATGCGCCAAATAATCTGATTGCAACAAAGAGCTTTTTTTGAGTAACTTTTTGGCCAATGAGGTATGTATCGCTACGCTGCCCAAGGGAGTAACCCATGAGCCCTCGTCCATAATACTAAAAGGGCGCCCCCTGCCGGTATGATTCGGGCCTAAGACAAGCGCTACCGGCTTCAGCTCTATGCGTGATACAACGCTATAGGCAACAGCCCCCGAATACATATACCCTGCATGGGGAAGCATGCAGGCGATCGCTGCTTCGCGCACTACTTCCTGCTTATCAGAGAACGACGAGATCTGCTTTCGTAAATCTTGAGCGCTTAAAGGATAAAATTGCCCGGCTACCGCCGGTTGCCTAATCTGCCCCATATAGCTTTTCCAAGAAGTTCCTTGCTTTCACGATATCCTCAGGCGATGCCGGGTGATGTGCCTCTAACGTTTTAATCGTACCTTGCCTGAGGTAGGGCGTAAGCAGATTAAAATCAAAATCACCCTGAAGCGGCGCTAAGTGATCATCATCTTCTTTGATATCATGCAAATGTACGCCAATCAAATATTTTCCATAAGCATCCAAATAATCTTGGTGCTTAAGGAATCCCAAATTTTCCCAAAGCTGGGCATGGCCTGTATCGTGCCAGTAAAAGACATTTGATCCTTTAAACCTGTCTAACAGTTGGCCTGTTTCTTGAAAAGAGGGGATTTCGCGAAAATAGTACCTATTTTCTATGCCCAGGGCAATCTTGAGCTTTCCCGCATACGCGGAGAGTTCATCAAGGCTCTTAATTACCGCAGAGAAATGCGCTTCTGATTTCTCATGCCTTTCCCTGCACATTAGCTCTTTGAGGCTTTGTAACCGCTGGTCATCTGCCTGCTCGCAGCTATAAAAAAGCGGAATAAACTCCCTTGTACGGTCAGCAATCTCAACCCTGCCGCAATGCAAAACTACTGCCTGCGCATTCAGCATAGCAGCAGTCTCTATGCTGATTTTACTGTACTTAACCGCCAATAGCCTTTTCTCTTCATCTAGAGAAGCGACTGAGTAACAATCTGGAAGAGCTTCATGCCTTTCTAAACCCTCAGGTATGGGGCAAAAATTATGCAGGGAACGTACCTTGATTTGCCTTTTCTCAACCAAAGAAGCGATTTCTTTGACTATACGCTTAGTTAAATTAAAACTAAGCTCTACCTCATCAAAACCTAGCCTTTTAACTTCTTTAATGATTTTTCTGCCGTCATTATAACGAAAGGCATTCCATGAGGTTGATAAACATATCCCCATTGCTTAATACTTTTTGCTGCCTTTTTTTCGCTTACGGTCGCTGGGCTTCTCATAATGCTTACGGTCGCGTATTTCTTTTAAGATGCCTTCTTTATCAATCTTTTTTTTGAACCTGCGCAGCGCGGATTCAAAAGACTCATCTTTTCTTATCATAACTTCAGACATTGATTATCATCTCCTTTTGTAGTAATCATATCATCCTAAAGGGATTATGTCAATTACCTTTTAACGAAAGGCTTATTCCTCTTTTCCTTGTGAGAAATGAATACTTACGCGGAATGTCTGCATCGCAGCGCCTAACTCTTGCGGCAGGCGCGGGAATGGGCTACTCTCCTTGAGGGCCTCTATAGCGATATATTTAAGCTTCTCACTGGCATTACTTTTTTCATCAATGATCTTGTATTCCGCCAGGGAACCATCGGTATTCAGGACAAATTTCAGGCTGACCACGCCATTTTCCACAATATCGGAATACCGCCTATATAAACAATGCCTGTAGCGTTCATGCAAATAATTGCTATAGGTAAGATACGCGGGGCTTTGAGATTGTTTCGCGGGATATTCCGCTTCTATCCGTGAGAGATTAACAGTATCCTTGCGTATAAAATCAGGGTTTTGAAGGCTTGGCTTTGAGAAATAATCCTTTGATTTTAAGAACAGCTCGTCTTCTTTTAAAGAAGCTGAAACCTTTTTCTCAGGGATGTCATTCTGCTCAGACAAAATTAAACGCTGCCCTGGGACAGTAAGATCTGTATCAGTGAGCACTTTATCATGTAATAGTTTCTTCTCAAGCGTTGTACTATCTGCTTTAAATGAAAGATAATGCACCTCTATTTTCTTAAAGGTTTTTTGGTTTGGCAGGGTAGTGCCTATAGCCAATATAAAAAATGTAAACGCATGCACAAGAACAGATACCCCGCATGCCCCTAAGAAATTGCCTATATGCCGCATAAAATTATTATAACATTTTATCGTTAATCTTCAATTTTTAATTTTACGAAAAAAGGTGACAAAAGCAGGAATTTAGGTTACCATACCCCTATGCCAAATAAAAGAATAAAAATATTAATTGTCGATGATGAACCAGATATAGTAAACGCCTTAACACACTTTATTCTCCAGAAAGGCTATGGGGCGCTTGGTGCCTTAAATGGAAAAGAGGCATTAAGGGTTTTAGATAAAGAGAAGATAGACCTTATTCTTTTAGATATGAAACTCCCTGATATAGAAGGTGCTAATATTGCCAGGATTATTAAAGATACCTATCCCCACACCAAAATCCTTATCATCACTGGCCACCCGGAAGAAGCTCAAGGATTAGCTGAGACATCACTCTTCAAAAGTTTAATGGTGAAACCTATAGGTATACAAGGACTCTATAATAAAATCTTAGAAATACTCCGGGAGGATATCTCAATCACCTCTAGCTTACCCCAAAAACAAGAGATAAAAGCAAGAGTTCTTGTGATGAAAGCCAAACTTCTCTTTTTTGAACCTTCGCATACTATCTATAACTTGCTTTATGCACATTTTAAGGGGTGCGTAAGGCGAGGAGAGAATTATGAGGTGGAACTAGCTTGCGATGCTACGGAAATGAAGGAAAAACTTGACACCTTTAATCCCGAAATATTGATTTTCAATACGGCTTACCTTGGGAGCATAGATAAAAGAGACATAGAGGAATTCTCTTGCCCTCCCCATAAAACAAAAGAAATAATTATCTATACGATACCCCCTTCCGGAACATTAGAAACAAAAGAATTAAAAATGCTTGCCAAGGCTGTCCAAACAGTCTCATTAAAGAATGGGCTTATAGAAATCAAACGGGTCACGATCTAGAAAGAACATCTTTACCATTACCTTAGCAAAATAAATTCCAATCCTGCGAGGTTTACCCATCCAACCTTGCCATCAAACCGCCTTATTTTACACCATGCACCGCTTGATTCAATAACATCTATCTTGCTGCCTTCGCTAAGGGTAAAATAAGTAGTAGAACTTTCTAAAGGCTCAAACTTGGAGTCTATTTCTTTACTGACTACGATTGCGCCTGTGTGTAGGTAATCTATCTTTCTCTTAAGAGCAACTCCTCCTGAGGCTAATATCACTACGAGAATTACAATGCAGGCGTTAGAAAATTTTGTATCAGTATTACGCAACATCTTTAATATAAGGAGAAGAAATACTGCTGCCTGCGCCAATGCTACTACAAGAGTCAAGTGGTTAATTGTAATTCCTGAAGACAACCTATCTACCCACTTTTTGAACAAACACCCGGGAGCATCCTGAATGCTTATATGTAATAGGCTTCTTGCATACTCAGAATTAGATTGCACATCGCTATCTTGTGGAATAAATAGCTTTGCCCTCTCATAGTTAAGAATCGCTTTCCCCAGGGCTCCTTGTTTAAAATAACTATTCCCAAGGTTATAGCAAAGATTACCGCTTTCAAATCCTTGCTGAAGTATTGTTTCGTATGCGGCTATAGCCTGGGCGTATTTATTTTCTTTATACAAGAGATTCGCTTGCTCGAATTGCTGCGCTATAGCGCTATTATCTGAATACGACACATAAGGAGACAAAAAGAAGAACCACGCAACCAAAATTCCCGCCAAAAGCCTCACTCTTTTTATTTTCATCCCTACACCTTATATTTCTGGAAATAGTCTATAATCTCTTCTAACTTTCTTAAACTTGGCTGCATAGCCTCATTTCCTAATTCAGATGCCGCGTAACGCGCCATGTCGCACTCATGAAAAATATCCTTCAGTTTACGCAACACATCATCGGGAATATGCTTAGTTTTAAGGATATCATCAGTAATACTTACCGTAATACTCTTTGAGGGTAAATGAAACTTGTCTCCTAAATATTCCTGAAGCGTCTGAAATATGAAATCGTAAAATTCTTTTTTATAATTCTTTGCTAATGCGTCCTTCGCTTTTTTAATTCCTATACGCGCCTTTCTGGGGGCAGAAAGCGCCCGGGCGTACTTTGTGTCAGTTTTTAACTTTTGCTTTCGCGCGCGCATCAAAGAAAAAATTATAAAACAGGCAAAAGGAAGGATTTGCAAACTCTGGAATAGCCTATTTTTATAGAGATACTCACCCCTCTTATGTATTTTTCCTAAATGCGGCTTTATATAGACAATATCCCTGCCTAAACGCTCTTCTTTAATTATTGGGATATCACCCGAGCTTCGAAGTTCTACAATTTTTAATTCTTCTTCCTTCTTTGGCTTTGAAACCTTGATAGGAAATGGCCCTTTCGTAATGACCTGATATTTTCCTGTATTCGCATTTAAGAAGCTAAAGGTAAGCTTGGGAATTTCGGTTATCTTATCATCTAAGGGTAATAACACCTGCTCAAAAGACTTGCTGTATTTCTCCTGCTTAATCTGAGGCTCATATACCTTAAAATGCTCTCCAACGTCTATTTCAGGCATAGCCACCGTATTAAAATTACCATCCCCTTTTATGAGGCTTTTTATCGTAATAGGGTCTCCTGTAGCAACTTCTGAAGGGCTTACGCTTACCTCAAAATCAAAATCCCCAATGGCTCCGCTAAAATTCTGAGGTTTATTCTCCTCTGGAAGGTTTAATACGGCAACAGTGATATCTGCGGATTTTAAACTTACAGGCTGCGTTTGATAGGCGCCCAAAAAGTCTTCGAATATACCTGAATTAAAGAAATCATCGAGATTGGAAAACCCGCCTCTTTGGCTTTGTTTCTTACTTATCAAGTTACAATTTAATTGAGCAGGTCCAAGCTTTAATTCTCCCGTCTTCAGGCCAAAGAAAGAGGTTTCAAATTCTAACACCTCATACGTGATGCCCCCTAAGTTTTCTTGATGTTGTTTTGGCTGTCCAAACTCCGCCACAGAAAAGCCTTCGTGGTTTACTATTGGATACTGGATATCCCTGACTCCCAATTTGTTTACATATAACTTTACGGTTAAGGGAATAATTTCGTTAAGGTATACGCTCTTTTTTCCTGGCTGAATCACTAGAAATATCCGGTCACGTATATCCCCTATAGCACTTTGGCCTTGTAGCTCTTGAGGATTACTCCTTTGAGCTTGCCCTTGGGCTACTTCAATAGTAAGGGCATTTGAGGTATAGGTATCACCCTTATAATCAAACTTCCAAGGCCCAATTCTGAATTTTCCGGCCTTTAATGGTAATAAGGTATACCCATGGGTTACAGAACTGGAAACCTGCCCATTAATAATTGACATTCTTGTAAAAGGACCTACATATCTGGCCTGAAAACCATCAAGCGCGGGCAAGTCAAAGGCAGGGATGTTTTGCGTGCCGTTAAAGGTAAGATTAAGCTCTAGAGGCTCATCGAGACTAACCAAAGTATTCTCTACAGATGCCTCAAAATTAATATCCTTGGCAAAAAGAGCAGTGCTCAAGAAACAAAATAATAGAAAAGAGAAGAAAATTCGTATTTTCATTACCAATCCTTATCTACTTTGCCGAGATAACCCTTACGAGTATCTTTAATCTGGCCTTTCGTATTTTCTTCATAGCGATACCCTTCTAAAAGCATAAGGGCTTCTTCCTCTGACATTTCTTTTGCCTCTTCCGGCTTATACGCTTCATTTTGAGTTTCCCTATCTCTTATTTTTTCTTTTTGAGGTGAAGCTGCCTCTTGTTTTTTCTCTTCCCCCTGAGGCTCTTCCTTTTTCTCTTCAACACTCTTTTGTTGGTTCTCATTAGCTTGCTTTTCTTGAGATTTCCCGCGAGCTCCTTCCTTTTCTTGTGATCCGCCTTCCTCACCATCTTGTTTCTGGCCTTGGCCTTTTGAATCTTTTTGCTGTTTCAACTTATCCAGCAGCGCCTTTAATTCCTTTTCCACCAACTCATGGTTTACCTTAGCCTCTTTATCCTTATCATTCAATTCAAACGCTCTCTTATAATAATCCAAGGCTTCCCGTAGTAATTTTACTGTTTCCGAGAGACTGGTATTTTCCTTTAATTTACCCAGTTTATACTTGGCATTGCCAATATTATAATTTGCCTTTGCCTCTAATGCCTTATCTTTGGCCAGGGTAGCCTTTTCAAATGAGCTTATTGCTATAGCATAGTTTTTCTTCTTAAATTGGGCAGTGCCGATATTGAAACTGATGAGAGGAGAATCCGGCTCATTCTTAAGCGCCTGGTTATAAAGCGTAAGCGCCTCATCAAATTTTCCAGACTGATACAACTTGTTTGCTTTCGCCACTATTGTAGCAGTATCCTGGGCAAAAGCAAATGAGCTATATATCAGAGAAAGACTAATATAAGATAAAATGCAA